>CACWMM010000001.1:0-58946 GCA_902761955.1 uncultured Olsenella sp.
CCGACGAGGTGAAGGCGGCTCTTGTGGCACGCGTGAGCTTCGACGCGAAGAGTGGCCGCGACTACGTGAAGACCATGTCGCAGGAGATCATCGACGCCGCGAAGGAGTAGCGCTCACGGGCCACGTCCTTCTCGCCCGGCGCGGCACGCGCGCGCCTTGCATGGAGCTTGCGTTAAGCTTTCGCGCAGGCGTGTGGGCAAAGCGCACGCATGGGCGCCGCATGGGCGTGCGGGCGGTCGGTCGTGGTACAGTTTGGTGCGTATGTCGCAAGGAGCCGGCCCAGCCGGCCGAGCATGGAGGTTGAAATGACGGAGTCCACTCCCAAGGACAAGTCGGAAGAGAAGGACAAGAAGGCCGAGAAGGCCGCCAAGAAGGCGGACGCGAAGGACGCGGCGCCCAAGGCGAAGAAGCAGCTGCCGAAGTTCGTGGTGCCGCTGGTGTGCGCCGTGGTGGCCCTTGCCGTGGGCCTTTGCGGGGGCTACTTTGCGTTCGGCGGCGCCCAGGGCGGTACAAGGTCTCGGCGCGCGACGTCGTCAACAGCACGTCCTCGCTCAGCTCGCAGAAGCAGGACGACGGCACGTACAAGCTGCCGTCCGTCGACGGCGTGCTCTCTTACGCGCGCTCCGCCATCATCCAGCAGGAGGCGGAGGCCAAGGGCATCAAGGTGAGCGAGAAGGACATGAAGTCCTACGCACAGTCCACCCTTGGCTCCAGCGACTACTCGAGCATCGCCTCGAGCTACGGCATGAGCAAGTCCACCGTGAAGGCCCTCGTGAAGCAGTCCGCCGAGATGCAGAAGCTTCGCGACAAGGTCGTGAAGACGAAGGCCGGCACCGCCCCCACCGCGCCGACCGAGCCCTCCGACGGCAACACCCAGACCGCGAGCGCCGACTATGCGAAGTACATCATCAACCTCGCCGGCGACGAGTGGGATGCCCAGAAGGGCACCTGGAGCGGCAAGGGCGGCTCGTACGAGACCGCGCTGAAGAGCTACACGGTCACGGTCGACTCCGCGACGTACGAGGCCGCGCAGGCCGCGTACTACGTTGCCTACCAGGAGTACAGTCAGAAGCAGACCAAGGTGAGCTCGGAGTGGACCGAGTACGTGAACGGCCTGCTCTGCAACGCCACGGTGAGCATTTCGAGCCTGATCGCCTAGAACTTCTCGCCCTGCGCGAAGGGCATGCGCGTTGCGCGGCAACGCGGACAACGTAGCGTCACGAATGGCTCCCTCGAGCGCAGCCGCGCCGGGGGAGCCAACTTGTGCCGCGCCAGCCTGGTCCCGTGGCATAATCAGGTGACGGACGAATGGCGTACGTGGAGGAGGCGGCATGAGGGTCATCGTGAGCGAGTGCCTGCGCGGCACCGCATGCAGGTACGACGGGGGAGCGAAGCCGAACTCGGCCGTGGAGGAGCTGTGCTCCAAGGTGGACGTCGTGGGCGTCTGCCCCGAGACGGCGAGCCAGCTTCCGGTGCCGCGTCCTCCCGCGGAGCAGCGCAACGGACGCGTGATGCTGAAGGATGGCACGGACGTGACGGAGGACTTCGAGCGCGGCGCGCGGATATCCTTCGCGAAGGCAAAGTCAAGCCGGGCGCCACTTGCGGTTCTGAAGGCAAAGAGCCCCTCGTGTGGGGTCGGAGTCATCTACGATGGTACATATTCGGGAAGTCTGACCGAGGGAGACGGCGTGTTTGCGCGCCTCCTCGAGGAAGAAGGTATCTGCGTGGTTACGGAAGACACTGTCGAGAGCTGCAAGCCGTCCGTCGAGCATCCCGTCGCCATCGTGCTGGGGTCGGGCCTTGGCCACCTTGCTCAGCTGGTTAAGCCCGTCCGCCGCATCGACTACCATGACATCGACGGGTTCCCCCAGGAGGCCCGCCCCATAAGCGGCCACAAGTTCGAGGCCACCATCGGCACGATCGACGAGGTTCCCGTGGTGGTGTACCCCGGGCGCGTCCACCTGTACCAGGGCTACAGCGCGGCTGAGGTCACGTCCCTCGTGCGTCATGCCCACCACCTGGGCTGCCGGGACATCATCTTCGCGTGCGCGACGGGCTGCATCCCCGGCAACGCCCACAAGGGACTGGGCATCCTGACGGACCAGATCAACCTTACGGGCAGGAACCCGCTTGCGGAGTGGGACCACGTGCGCGAGCTGGACACGCCGTTCGTGGGCATGACGGACGCCTACACGCCGTACCTGCGCACGCTTGCGCGCGGCGTGGCGGACGACGCCGGCATAACGGTGGAGGAGGGCGTGTACGCGGGCATGCTTGGCCCCACGTTCGAGACTCCGGCCGAGGTCGCGATGCTCAAGGGCCTGGGCGTGAGCTACGTGGGCATGTCCACCGTGTGCGAGGTCATCATGGCGCACGCGCTGGGCATGAACGTGCTTGGCCTGACGCTTGCGGCAAACGAGAGCGGCGACTCCTCCGTCACGCACCAGAGCGTGCTGGAGGAGGCCGAGCGCCATGCGGCGGGCTTCGAGAGCCTGGTGCGCGGGGTGCTGCGCCTTCTGTAGCGCAAGCGGCCGGTGCTGCAGGTCTGGGTGCCTCACTATCTGACACGTGTGCGATCTGTCAGATAGTGAGGTGCTTTTGCTTGAAAATCGGCGGTTTGTGCCCTCCGACGCGCCCACTTTCTGACAGAAGCACGACCTGTCAGATGGTGAGGCCTCGGAAGTCTGCACTTTCTGACAGAAGCACGACCTGTCAGATGGTGAGGCCTCGGGAACCATCACTATCTGACGCGTGTGCGATCTGTCAGATAGTGAGGACCTGGGCTTCCGCTTGTTCCATCACTTCCTGACAGAAGTGGGGCCTGCCTGGCAGTTGGAGACTCCGGACAGAGCGGCCTGATTGGCATTGGCGGTCTTGGCGGTTTTGTGCGCCCTGAGAATTGGCAAAACTCGTGCTTGCATCATTTGGCAGCGTCCGTATAATTGGTATTCGCTGCTAAGGCAGCAAGAGGTTGCCAGCTTAGCTCAGTTGGTAGAGCACCGCTCTCGTAAAGCGGGGGTCATCAGTTCGAGTCTGATAGCTGGCTCCATCTTAAACAGCAGGCCAGGGGGGTATATCCCCTCTGGCCTTTTGTTTTAGCGTGATTTGCAGCAGACCCTGCGCATACGGTACGCGTACGAATCTGCACATGTTTACGCTCAGTCTACGAACAAGCCTGCCAGCTCGTCCGTCGCCCGCCGACGGCGTGCTCGCCGGGCGAGAAGAGCCTCCCGCTTTCTTGCACTTCTCGTCCAGGCGTTTGTCCAGGCGTTTGTTCTTGCGAACAGTAAGACGTGTTACCTTGGCACCCTAATCTGGACGCGTGACTGTATGAAGCGCGGCCCCTTCCCCCCATAATTTATGCGTCAATCAAAATGGGATTCGTGTGGCCCGCGTGCGGCGCGGCCGGCTGGAGGGGTGATCATGGCAGAAAAGAGCCAGTCGAAGGCGAGTCTGTATGCGCTCTGCTTTCTGGTGGGAGGAGCGTACAGCCTCATTGGCCAGCTCATAGGTGTCGCGCTCGAGCCTGTTGTTGGTCCGGCGTTTGCCGCCCCGTGCACCCTGCTTTGCCTGGGCGTCCTCGCAGTCGTCCTGTACGTCCCCGGCATCCACCAGAGGATCGCGGCCGTCAGCGGATTTGGCTCCATCCTCCCGTTCAACGGATTTGCCTGTGGCATTGCAGATGCCTTTCAGGCCGGTCACGCAAACGGAGGTGGATTTGCGGGCGGCATCAGGAGCGTTGGCCGACTCTTCCTTCACGTTATCGTCCTCAGCTCCGTGGTGAACATGCTTGCGGGCGCCCTGGCTGCGTTCGTCACGCTGCCTAAGCTGCCTGTGCCGCAGGCACCCGCCATGCCTCTGGCGCTGCTCGCGGGCTTCGTCGTGGCGGGCCTCGTCTGCATCGCGTTTCAGGCCGTGACCGACGCCGGCGGCTTCCAGGTGCCAAACGTGCTGCTGGTGGGGCAGTCGCTCGGCGGCTTGCTCACGCTGTTTGGCGTTACGGACGTCCTCGCGGCAGTTGGCGGGTACTCGTTCAAGATCCTGGCCATGGGCGCCGGCCAGGCCGTCATGGCCACGACGACGCTCGCATTTGCGGGAAACGCCCTCATGCTTGCCGTCACCTGGGGAACGTTCTTTGCGCTTGCGCTGTTTGGCATCGCGGCGGCGCTGCTGAACCTCAGGCTTCGCTCCAGGTAGGACGCGCGCCCAGTGCACCGTGCGCCGATGCGCCGCGTCCGCCGGGCTGCGTCCGCCGGGCGAGAAGTACTTCCCTGCGTCGCAGGAACCTTCCTCTGCGTTCGTCCCTAGCGCTTCAACAACGTATGAGCTTCACCTGAGGCCCGGTGTCTGCGTGCAGGCATCGGGCTTCTCGCATGCGCGCCCTGACCGTTTGCGACCGCTTTACACCTGACCGTTCGCGACCGTATTGCAACCGTTCAGTCAAAAACAATCATCGCAAGTGACGGAAAATGATTGCAAATGACGGAAACCTGGTGCATACTGCTTGGTAGTGAAAGGGAGGTGCCAGACGATGCTTGCCACGGAACGCCATGACCTCATACTGCGCATTGTTGCGGAGCGGGGGAGCGTCACCACGCCCGAGCTCATGTCCGCGCTCGACGCGTCGGAGTCGACCGTTCGTCGCGACCTGGACGCGCTCAGCAGCCAGCGCAAGATCGTCCGCGTGCACGGCGGCGCCTGCGCACCAAAGCGGCGCCTCGTGGTGCAGGATTCGCCCGTCGCCCAGAAGCGCGCCCAGAACCTGCCCGCAAAGGAGCGCATCGCAGCGTACGCGGCCGCCCTCGTGGGTCCGGACGACTTTGTGTACGTCGACGCGGGCTCGTCCACCATGCTTCTTGTGGAGCACCTGACCGAGACCCGCGCGACGTTCGTCACCAACTCGCTGCCGCATGCCCAGGCGCTGCTCGCAAAGGGTGCGAAGACCTACCTCCTTGGCGGGATGGTGAAGCCGGTGACCGAGGCCGTCGTGGGGTCGGACGCCATCGCGGCCCTGGCGCGCATGCACTTTACCGTTGGGTTCTGGGGCACAAACGGCATCTCGCCCGACGCGGGCTTCACTACGCCGGAGCTCGAGGAGGCAAGGGTGAAGGAGGCCAGCCTGCGCCAGGCGCAAGCCGCGTACGTGCTGGCAGACTCAAGCAAGTTCGGCCAGGTCTCGCTCGTGACGTTTGCGCAGTTCGACCAGGCGACCGTCATCACGGACCATGTCGACCCAAATGGCACCTATGGCAACGTCCCCAACATCGTGGACCTAGAGGAGGAGCACCAATGATCTACACCGTCACCTTCAACCCCTCGATCGACTACATCGTGAGGATGCCCCGGCTGGAGCCCGGTGCCATCAACCGCGTGAGGTACGAGGACATCCTGCCGGGCGGCAAGGGCATCAACGTGAGCATCGTGCTCTCGAACTTGGGGCACGAGTCCTGCGCCCTCGGCTTCGTAGCGGGCTTCACCGGTGCAGAGATCGTCCGCCTCATGCAGACGTCCGGCGCCAAGAGCGACTTCATCCAGGTCGCGGAGGGCATGTCCCGCATCAACATGAAGATCAAGGCCGCCGAGGAGACCGAGATCAACGGCATCGGCCCCAAGATCCTGGATTCAGACATCGAGGCGCTCTACGCCAGGCTCGACGCGCTCAAGCCGGGCGACACCCTCGTGATCGCGGGTTCCGTCCCCTCGATGCTCCCGTCCGACATGTACGAGCGCATCATGGGCAGGCTCGACGGGCGCGGCATCAACATCGTGGTCGACGCGGAGCGCGACCTGCTCGTGAAGGTCCTGGGCTACCACCCGTTCCTCATCAAGCCCAACAACCACGAGCTGGGCGCCATCTTTGGCGTGGAGCTCGCCACGCGCGACGAGGTCGTGCCCTACGCGCGCAAACTACAGGAGAAGGGCGCGCGCAACGTGCTGATATCCATGGCGGGGGAGGGCGCGGTCCTCGTGCCCGAGTCCGGGGACGTCATCATGAGCGAGGCCCCCAAGGGCACGGTCGTCAACTCCGTCGGCGCGGGCGACTCCATGGTCGCCGGCTTCCTGGCGGGCTACCAGGAGAGCGACGGCGACTATGCCACCGCGTTCAAGATGGGCGTCGCGACCGGCTCTGCGAGCGCCTTCTCTGCAAAGCTTGCGACGCGTCCCGAGGTCGAGGCGCTGCTCAAGACCCTTTAGCGCTTCTCGACCGCTTTCATTGCATGGCATGCCGGCCCCACACGGGGGCAGGCTCCGTTGGGCGCACCGGGTGCGCCCGTACGTAAGAGAGGAGAGTCAGACGTGAAGATCACGGACCTGCTCAAACCCGAGGGAATCAAGGTGGGCGCGACGGCCAAGAGCCAGGATGACGCCATCGACCAGCTGATCGCCCTCCAGGACGCCTCGGGCAACATCAGCGACACCGTTGCGTACAAGAAGGCGATCCTGGCCCGAGAGGCGGAGTTCTCCACCGCCGTCGGCGACGGCATCGCGATTCCGCACGCAAAGACCTCGGCCGTCAAGCGGCCGGGACTCGCGGCCATGACCGTGCCGGCCGGCGTGGAGTGGAACGCCCCCGACGACGCGCCCGCGGACCTCATGTTCATGATCGCCGCGCCCGAGGGACAGAACAACACCCACCTCGAGATGCTCGCCCAGCTGTCGAAGCTCCTCATGCACCAGGAGTTCGCGGACGCCCTGCGCGCCGCCAAGACCCCAGAGGAGTTCCGCTCCGTCATCGACCGCGCGGAGGCCGAGCGCGAGGCCGCCGATGCCGCGAAGGCAGCGCCCGAGGCGGTGGCGGCCGCCGGATACCCCGAGGTCCTCGCGATCACGGCCTGCCCCACCGGCATCGCCCACACCTACATGGCGGCCGAGAACCTGGAGAAGAAGGCCAAGGAGATGGGCGTCACGCTCAAGGCCGAGACCCAGGGCTCCGCGGGCGCGAAGAACGTCCTGACCGCAGACGAGATCGCCCACGCCAAGGGCATCATCATCGCGGCCGACAAGAACGTCGACCGTGCGCGCTTCGGTGGCAAGCAGGTTCTCTCCACCAACGTCTCTGCGGGCATCAACGAGCCCCAGAAGCTCATCCAGACCATCCTCGACGGCAAGGCGCCCGTCCAGGAGGGCACCACGGTCACGGCCGCGGAGACCGCGGGCGAGAAGGACTCCGCCTGGCACGTGATATACAAGCACCTCATGAACGGCGTCAGCCACATGCTGCCCTTCGTGATCGGCGGCGGCATCCTCACGGCGATAGCGTTTCTCGTCGACCAGCCGGGCCTCGGCACGGCGGCGTACGGCTCCTCGATTCCCGCTGCGGCCTTCTTCAAGACCATCGGTGGCGAGGCGTTCGGCATGATGCTCCCGATCCTGGCGGGCTTCATCGCCATGTCCATCGCGGACAGGCCCGGACTTGCCCCCGGCTTCGTCGGCGGCCTGTTCGCCAAGACCGGCTATAGCCTCACCTACCTCACGCTCATGAACTCCGACGCCAAGGCGGCTGCCGCGTCGTGCGTCTCCGGCGGCTTCATCGCGGCGCTGTTCGCGGGCTTCGCGGCGGGCTACATGGTCCTCGGGATCGAGAAGCTCTGCGACCACATGCCCGATTCCCTCGAGGGCATCAAGCCCATGCTCATCTACCCGCTTCTGGGCACCCTCGCCATCGGAGCCGTCATGTTCCTGCTCAACCCGCTGTTCGGCGCCATCAACACCGCGCTCAACAACGGCCTCAACAGCATGGGCACCACCAACGTCATCCTGCTCGGCGCCGTCGTCGGCGGCATGATGTCCATCGACATGGGCGGCCCGTTCAACAAGGCGGCCTACGTCTTCGGCACCGGCGCCCTCACCGCGGGTACCACCTCCGGCCAGCTCGTCATGGCATCCGTCATGGTCGGCGGCATGGTTCCGCCCCTGGCCATCGCCCTCTCCACGACCCTCTTCAAGAACAAGTGGTCCAAGGCAGATCGCGACGCCGGCATCGTGAACTACATCATGGGCCTGTCGTTCATCACCGAGGGCGCCATCCCCTTCGCTGCGGCCGACCCCGGCCACGTCCTTCCGTCCTGCATCATCGGCTCCGCGCTTGCCGGCGCACTCTCGGCGGCTTTCGGCTGCACCAGTCCCGCCCCGCACGGCGGCGCCTGGGTAATCGCCGTCATCGGCAACCCCATCGGCTACCTCGCGGCACTTGCCATCGGCTCTATCGTGGCGTGCCTGATCCTCTCGCTCTGGAAGAAGCCGTACCAGGAGGCCTAGTGCCAGGAGGCCAACTCTTCCACACAACGTAGCGTCCCCCAAGAGGCGGCGGTCCATCGTGGCCGCCGCCTCTTCGCATGGCCGCGCGTTGCCATTCGCCTCCGCTTCTCCATTCGCCCCCGTCCCACCGCACCGACTGCCACGCCCCGGGGAATACTTTCCCCAAGACCAACGTGCGCCGTCAACGCAATCCGGAAGGGGAAGGGGGAGGCATGGGTTTTCGCTGGCCGTGGAGGCGCAAGGCAACAGCGTCCGTACTGGACGAGATGGCCGCCGCAAAGCATGCCGGCGCGCTCGCCCAGGACATCGCCCGCGCGGGAGGCGGTGCCCCCCAACGGCTTCGCCTGCGCTACGCGGGCAAGGTCCAGGCCGTGGGCTTCCGCTTCCAGGCGCAGATGCTCGCCAAGAGCGTGGGCTGCGTCGGCTGGGTCCAGAACCTCGACGACGGCGACGTGCTCGTCGAGGTCCAGGGCACGCCCTCCCAGCTCGAGGCGTTCCGGCGCGGCATCGAGGACCTCTCTGACAGCCCCGACACCTGGATCTCCTGTCGCCTTGCGTCACAAACCACGGTGCCGCTGGCGCAGGGCGAGAAGGACTTTCGCGTTCGGTATTAGGGCGCGGCCTTAGACCAAGCCTGCTGCCTGCAGAAAGGTTACAGTTCGTGCCTCTCGACGCGCACGTCCTTACCGTCAATCACCATCGTCATGAACGTGCAGCGCCCCGATCCCGGCTTCGGCATGAGCGTGCCGGAGTTCACCACGAGCGCGTCCGCGGGCCCTCCGGCATCAACCTGCCAGCGGTGCGAGTGCCCGTAGATCACCGCGTCCGCGTCGAGCGTCGCCGCGCGCTGCCGCAGCCGCACCAGGCGTGGCGCGCGGTACGTGTGCCCGTGCGTCACCATGATGCGATGCGCCACGTCGCCTCCGCGCGCCGGTGCTCCCTCGTGGTAGCCAAGCGCCCGCACGCCCGCGATACCGTCCGCAGCAACGTCAATCACAAGCTCGTCCGCCGGATGCATGGGTGCAAGTGCGGCGTCGTTGTTGCCGTGCACAAGGTAGATGGGCTCGGGAAGGTTCAGCTTGTCGATGGCCGCCATCGGCATCTGGAGGTCGCCCGCAATCAGGATGGCGTCAACGGTTCCGCCGGCCCGCGCGGCCACCACCGCGTCCTGAAAGTGCCCGACCTTCGTGTGTATGTCAGAGCAGACCATGAGCCTGACCATGCGGCCTCCAACCCCTCAAACCCAAGCGTGGTTACAGTGTAGGCGCGAAGCATGTCGCGGGGATGGCAGGCCATATCAAGACGAGAAGAGCGACACGTCGTGGTCGATGGTCCTTCTCATCCAGAAGCTCTTGTACGTGTGACGTGCTGACCTATCCCTGCGTCAGCCAAGCCAGAAGCGCGGCCTGAACAATGAGCATGGCGGGAACCCCAAGGTAGAACAGGGGCTTGCGTGTCTTGTGGTGCGCAACCCTCATACCCAGAAGACCTCCCGCAGCGCCGCCAACTGCGGAGCAGCCAAGCAAAACCTTCTCGGGGATGCGCCACGCACCTCTGACGGCTCTTGCCTTGTCCAGGCAGAAAAGCGCAAAGGTGATGGCGTTGATTGCGGCGAGGTATGCCAGAAGGGTGTCCGAGCCCCATGCGGTAAGCGTGTCCATGCGCAAGATTGTATCGCACACACCAGCTGTGGCCCATCACGCCCATCCCCTTATCGCTTGCCGTTTGTGGTCGCCGCTGTGCATGCGAAGGTATTCAAGTTGGCAAAATGGTATCAATTAGAGTTATCTTGTATGTATCGACTTACAATGTCAGTCTCGGTTGATGGGAGGGACACATGTCGCTCTTTGGGAAGTCTGCCAAGCAACGCCTGGAACAGTCAGGCTTTACGATTACGAAGACTCTCTTCGAGGCACCGCGGCTTTCCATGGTGCCGTCTCTGTACATGGACGAGAATCACCGCAAATGGGCCATAGTGCTGCATGGCATGGAGCCCGCCATTCACGACTACGAGGATATTCTCGACTGCAAGGTGATAGAAAACGAGGAAGTCGACGTCCGAAAGGACATGAGCCGTCGCGACCTCTTCGAGAGCGTGCTCGAAAACCCTGCCGCGGTGGCGCGGGCGAACGCAAGCAGAGGAGGCAAGTACTGCACGCGCATGGACGTCGCACTGACGGTAAGGGGAACGCCTGGACAGGAGTCCACCATCGGCATACCCCTTATCGGCAGGGAGGTCCTGCGTAGTTCGAAGACCTATGTGCTTCTTCGTCAGGGGGCGGATAAACTGTGTGAGGACGTGCTGCGCATGAGGGATGCGAGCAAGGTTTCGTCGTAGGAGAGTACGTTGGTCCGCGGGAAGATTCCGCCGGCAGATGCTGCGGTCGAGAACATTCGAAACTACATTAATGTAAACGGCCTCTCTGAGGGAGAAAAGCTGCCCTCGGAACGAGACATGTGCGAGATGTGGGGGATATCGCGCTCTGCGTTGCGGAGTGCTATACGACACCTGACGACGATGCACGTTCTCGAGAGCCGTCAGGGATCGGGTACCTACGTCGCGCCCGCGCGCCCCATTTCATACTCGGGCGTCGGGAAGGTCATGGGCTTTAGTGACAACGTCCGTAGCAGTGGACATACGCCAAGCTCTCTGGTGGTGAGCCAGGGGACGTGCGATGCGGACGCCCACGTTGCGAAGAAGATGGGCATCGACGTCGACCATGCCGTCTTCAAGCTCGTCCGTCTGCGCCGTGTGGATGGTCTTCCATGCATGTTAGAAACCTCGATGGTTAACACTGACGTCTGTCCTGGTATTGCCTCGCATGACTTCTCAAGGGAATCTCTCTTTGACGTGATTCGGGATGGCTATTGTCTGGATATCGCCCATGGCTGGGACAGCCTCTCGATTTCTAGGCTAGACGAGTGGGAGGCGGACTTGCTAGGGGGAAAACCTGGTGCATCCGTGTTCTTTCAACAGGGTGTGAGCAGAGATGGCGACGGTAGATGCATCGAGTATTACAAGTCCGTCATTCGGCCAGATAGGTATACGTTCGTCAGTCTCTGCGGATGGCCCGTTGACTCTCAGAAGGCACTTTGGTGACATGATGGAAAACTTGGACACGGATAAGCCAAAGTACATACAGATTCGCGAAATCATACGTGATGAGATCGAAGATGGCCTCTACGAGCCCGGTAGCGCCATTCCCTCTGAGAACGATCTCGCGGAGCGGTTTGGGACGACGCGCCTGACGGTAAGAAATGCCATAGATGCACTTGTTGCCGGCGGACTGTTGCGCCGTGTCCAGGGCAAGGGCGTCTACGTCATGTCGGAGCGACTCGGTGAGGCCGATGCGCTCGAGCTTGTGGGCTTTCGTGAAAGCGTCAGGGAGAAGAACGCGGTGCCGTCCGTCAAAGTTCTCTCTAAGGCTCGGCGTCCTGCGGGGGGCTTCTTCTCGCATCTCTTCGAGATTGGCGAGAATGATGACATTCTCGCGATCAAGCGCGTGAATTACGTGGATGACGTGCCCCTGATGATAGAGCGGACGTTTATTCCAATCTCCCTCTTTCCGAAAATCGAGTCCGTTGACGTTGGCGTTTTCTCTCTTTACCAAGTCTATGGCATGTTTGGGCATACCGTCGCATCGGCTGTCGAGCACCTCGATATGGTCGAGCTGGGTACGCGCGATGCACACCTGCTGGGAATCGAGGAGGGCTCTGCCGTCATTTCCTACGAGTGCGTGAGCTATGACGAAGACGGCATCGCGTTGGAGTTCGCGTCCTCGTATCGTCGCGGAGACCTTGGCGGGTACTCAGTAACGTATTAATACGTTAGCTATACCACTTAACAATAATTAAATACCATTCACCCTAAATGAGCGTGATTAGCCCATAAATGGTTCTAAATATCGCTAAGTTATCAATCAAATGGTTACAAAAAGTGCGCACATGTAATCAATAGATACCAAAGGTGAACGATTGAGGGCGGAGGACAGCTTATGAAGGAGACCGAGAAGGTCGAGATTGTTTACTTCGACCAGGAGGGCTATCTCGAGGACGGCAAGGAGCTCTACAAAATCGGCAAGCAGATGAAGCAGTTCGCGGATGACGTTTGCGACGAGGGGTTCGACCACCTCTTCCTGCTGGGCGTCGGCGGCACTTGGGATGAGTTTCTGCGCATGCAGTATGTCATGAACAAGTATGTCGACGCAGACCATCAGGTAACGCTCCTCCATGCTGCAGAGTTCAACGTGATGGGCAGCAAGTCCATGACGAGCAATTCTGTGGTGCTCACCTCGTCCGAGTCGGGAACCACCCCAGAGGTCCTGCAGGCGGTAAAGACGCTCAAACAGATGGGCGTGCGGGTCTATGCGATGACGAAGGCAGACGGCCCCATCGGACAGGCAGTGGGAGCCGATCACTGTGTTGCCATGAAGAACGATCATGGTAGCGGCGGATGCGAGAAGGGCTACTATCTCGCGGACTGCTTCGGTCTGAGGATTCTCAACCGTCAGGGCTTCTTCCCGAAGTATGACGAGTTCATTGAGCAGAGCAAGGGTTTCTGGCCGGCGCTCCTCGACATTCGCAAGCAGTTCGAGCCAAAGGCGGAGGCGTTCGCGAAGAAGTATGCGCTTGCGCCTTACACGATGTTCATCGGCTCTGGTGCGCTCTGGGGAGAGACCATCCTGTTTGCCATGTGCCTTCTCGAGGAAATGCAGTGGAAGCACACCCGCTACATCAGCTCTGCGGACTTCTTCCACGGAACGCTCGAACTCGTGGAGCCCGGCATTCCCGTTGTCCTCTTCAAGGGCGAGGATGAGTGTCGTGCGCTCGACGACCGTGTCGACGCATTCCTCAAGAGCGGGCGTACCGGGGATACGGACGTGACCGTCATTGACACGAAAGAGTATGCAATTCCCGGACTCGATAGCGACTTCCGCATGATCCTCTCTACCTACATCATCTCCGTGCTTACTACTGATCGCATGTCAAGGCACTACGAGCTCGTCACGAAGCACAACCTCAACTACCGTCGCTACTACCACCAGTTCGATTACTAAGACGGGTCATGATCGCATGACGTCGCATCAGAGGTTCCGGGCGGCTGCTACGAACTGTGCCTACAGGTTCTACTCGCTTGAGTACTTTTTCTCCTCCTCCCAAAGGGAGGGCTTCGATGCCGTCGAGCTCTGGTGCGGTCCCATGCACTTCTTTATGGACTATGCCGCAAACGATTCCGTGAGCCACATTGCCGCATTGTCAAAAAAGAGCGGTCTTCCCATCTGCGCCATCTGCCCCGAGCAAAACAACCCCAAACCCTCGAACGTTGCCGCACGCGGAGATGATGCGATTCGGAGAAGTCGGCAGTATTTCAAGCGGGCAATAGACGTGGCGGCGGACTTGGGTGCTGGAATGGTCTCCATTACGTCTGGTTGGGGATTCCTGGACGAGTCTCGAGAGACGGCATGGGATCGAAGCGTGCGAATGCTGTCGACACTGGGGTCTTATGCTGGCGAGAGGGGCGTGACGCTTGCGCTTGAGGCGCTTCAGCCAGAGGAGTCAAACCTGTGCAATTGCGCGCGGGACCTTCGGACGATGCTCGAGGATGTGGGGAGTGCACACCTCAAGGTGCTACTCGACACGGGTGCGATGTGGCGTGCGGGGGAGAGCGTGCAAGACTACATGGACGCATTCGGTAAGGATGTCGTGCATTGTCATTTTACCGATGCGAGAGAGACGTCTCACCTCGCGTGGGGCGACGGAGTACGGGATATGAGGGGCGATCTTCTCGCCCTTGCGGAAGCCGGTTATTCGGGATGCCTGACGTTTGAAAGTGTTGACCCGCGCTATTTTGTGGATCCAGCCGCTGCGGACCGACAGTCGCTGGCGGCACTAAAGAGGAATCTGGAGGAATTTGATACATGAGCAGGCAGTACATCATCGCTTCTCATGCGCACTTTGCGGAGGGCATCTTTGAGAGTGTGAAGCTCCTGGCGGGCGACCGGGATGACGTGAGTGTGCTGAATGCGTTCGTCGACGGGAACGACGACGTGGAGGCGGCGTCGAGGAGTCTTGTCGAGTCCATGCCTGACGACACGGATGTCGTTGTGCTCACCGATCTCATGGGAGGGAGCGTGAACAACGAGTTCACAAAGCTCATGCTGACGAGGCCAAATGTCTACCTCGTCACGAACATGAACCTGCCGCTCCTGCTCACGCTCTTTCTCTCCGATGAAGACGAGGACACGGAATCCTTGCTGAGGCAGCTTGTCTCGAGTGACGAGGTGAGGCCGAGGTTCGTGAATGACGACTCAGCCATCGAAGAAGACGAGGACTTCTAGGCTCACAACTGAAACAAGGGGGTTCGAACATGATTCTGCTGACCAGGGTTGACCACAGGCTGTTACATGGCCAGGTCGCCGTCTCGTGGGTGCAGGGTTTGCAGGCAAATTGCATCTTCTGTGTGGGAGACCACGTGGCGAACGATCCCGTTTGGAAAATGACCCTCAAGATGGGCAAGCCAGCGGGATGCAAGCTCGTGATAAAGGATATGACCCATGCAATCGAAGCCATCAATTCCGGAGTCACCGACAAGTATCGGATGCTCATCTGCGTGCAGACCATCGCGGAGGCGAAGCAGCTCATCGACGGATGCCCTCAGATAAAGAGCCTGAACCTCGGAAACACCAAAGGGAGTCCTACGACGCGTGAGGTGGCGCGCCAGGTCTTCCTTGAGCCAGAGGAGGAGAAGATTATTCGTGAGCTGCTGGACAAGGGGGTGGAGGTGGAGATTCGTCCTCTTGCGGACGATCCGAAGGTTGAAATCCAAGACGTACTCTAGCGGTCGTAAGAATCTCACAGCAACATTTGATTAGGAGGAGAGCATGCTTGTTAAGGCGATACTGATTTCGCTCGTGGCGGCATTCGCCATGTTTGATTATCAGCTCGGCACGCTCTACGCGTTCAGACCGATTGTGACCTGCCCGCTCGTAGGTCTCATCCTGGGCAATCTGCCGGCAGGTCTCGCCATTGGCGCGAGCTTGGAGCTTCTGTTCATGGGAAACATCTCCATTGGAGCCTACGTTCCGCCTGACGAGAAGGTGGGCAGTATCCTTGCGTGCGCCTTTGCCATAACGTTGGGCAAGGGTACCGAGGCTGCCCTCGCGCTCGCCATGCCCATCGCAACCATCTCTCTTGCCATCAGCAACGTCATCAATGGCCTCATGCCCGTTATAGTCGATAAGGCTGATGTTGCGGCGGCGAGGGGCGACCTGAAGGGTGTGTATGCGGCACACTGGGCTATCGGGCTCGTTGGGGTGGCAAAGGACGTCCTTCTCGTCGGATTTGCCTACTACCTGGGCGCCAATGCGGTTCAGGGCATCTTGGACTGGATTCCCTCCTTCATCATGGACGGCTTCGGAATCGCTGCCAACATCCTTCCCGCAATGGGCTTCGCAATGCTCGGCCGGCTGGTGCTCAAGCGTGAGGTCATGCCGTTCTTCTTCCTCGGCTTCCTGCTTGCCTCTTACATGAACGTGCCATCGCTTGGCGTCGCTCTCATTGCGATCATCATCGGAATCGAGAAGTTTGGCCTTTTGAATCCTCAGGCCAACACCGATAGTCCACAGCTCGCGGCGGAAGGAGATGATGACGATGACTTCTAATGAGGCCATGGTTTCGGGACAGGGCGTTTCACAGGAGGAGAATCCCTACAAGATTACGAAGAAGGACCTAATCAGGTCTTCCCTTAACTTAGGTGCTCTGGGCATGGAGTTCTCCTGGACCTACTACAAGCAGATGAACCTTGCATTCTGCCTGATGGTGGCGGGAATGCTCAAGAAGATCTATCACGGCAGACCTGATGACTATGCGGCGGCTCTGCATCGCCATGCGGCGTTCTTCAACATCACGGTGCAGTTTGCGCCGTTCGTGGGTGGCATCGCGATGGCAATGGAGGAGCGTGTAGCCCGCGGAGAGATTGAGCCCGAGTCCGTCAATGACGTCAAGGCTGCTCTCATGGGACCGCTCTCCGGCATCGGTGACGCAATCTTCCTCACCACGATTCGCGTTATCGCCGCAGCTGTCGGCATCTCGCTCTGCCAGGCGGGCAATGCCGCCGGTCCTATCGTCTTCCTGCTCATCTACAACATCCCTGCCTTCTGGCTTCGCGTTTGGGGTGTTCAGAAGGGCTATTCGATGGGTGTGAGCTTCCTCGAGAAAGCGTCTGAGAACGGGCTCATGACCAAGGTGATGGCTGCCATTGGCATCGTTGGCGCTATGGTTATCGGTGGCATGACTAAGGACATGTTCTGGGCCACCATACCCGTGCAGATCGGCGAGACAGTAAAGGGTCAGGACCCGACCACCATCCAGAGCGTCTTAGACGGAATCATGCCCGGCATCGTTGGCATGTGCGCCTTCTGGATTTACTACTGGCTTCTCTCCAAGAAGATCAACCCGATGTGGCTCATCCTCGGTACCATGGTGCTCGGCGTGGTCGGCGCGTTCTTCGGTTTCCTGGGATAGAAGTGTCTACTCTACGCTGCCACTCGTTCACTGATTATGGCAGCATAGACGTAGGACGAGAAGGGCTTCCCCCTTATTGCCGCGAGCGTTCGCGGTGACGGCGGGAAGCCCTTTCCTTGGATGCATTTGGAGATGTCGCTTCATGCCGAGGCGGATGGGGTGTCGAGACATGCTCTTCTCTAGAAGTCCTCTTCCTCGAGCTTCTCTAGGACGAAGTCGCGCCATCCCGGCAGCTCGAAACCAACCTTGCCACGTCCGCGCTCCCCGATGACCCCTTCCTCAAGGAGACGTCTTCTGTACTGTGCCGCATAGCCCGTGCTCTTGCCCATGCGATTTGCGATGTCGGCGGTCAAGCTTACATTCTTGTCCGGAAGCATGGCTTTCACGAAGGCGAGGTCACCATCGGAAAGTTCCATGTAGGTGGTCTCCAGTATGTTGGACCGCATCTCAAACTGCGCCGCCTCGATGCCGCTCTTAGCGGCGTCGAGGTCAATGAGGCTGCCGTTGCTCTGTGTCCACATGCGGTATCCCACCAGCTGCATCATGAAGGGGAAGCCGTCGATTGCGCTTGTTGCGGTAAGCAGTGCCTCGTCAGTTATCTGCTTTCCTCCCGCTTCGATGGTCTCTTTGAGCGCGACGCGGATGTCGCCGTCGGGAATGCGCGTAAGCTGATGGCGAGCCGCTCTTCTGAGGAAGGATATCGACTTGTCGTTAAGCACGCGTGACACCTGGTAGGGAAGGCCGGCTGCAAGGAGTGAGATCCTTCTACCTTCTGCAATGAGGTGCTGGTAGACGGAGGCGAGCTGCACCATCTCGTCAAATTCGGACTGAAGCTCGTCGATTGTGATGAGAAGGCCGACACCGTGTGGCTCCAGCTCGTCCAAAAGCGAGGTTAGGCGAGACCTCCAGTTCTTGCCCACATTATTGCTGTCGTCGTATTCCCATCCCAAGGATGCAGCGCCACCGATGCCGATAGAGTTGATTCGTGCCTTCTGTCCCTGTGCAAGAAGGTGCGAGCCAGATCTGGCAGCTTGCTGAAGTATATCTTCGAGCATGCCGGGGACCGATGAGACTCGCGCGGTAATCCACCCACGCTCCTCCGCCTCGTCTGCAAGAAGGGTGAGGAGCGTAGTCTTACCCGTACCCCTGGCACCGGTGAAGATGGTCGTCAGGTTAGGGTCTCCGGGACCGTTTACGAACGCGTCTTCGATATTCTCAATTACGTAGCGACGTCCTGCCATAAAGGGCGGTACTTGTCCGAATCCGGGCGTGAACGGGTTATTGAGAGCGGCCATGTGTCCTCCCAATCGCAAATTCCATAGTGTTTCGGTCTATCTCTATGGTATCCGGTTCCCTTGATTTCTTTTGTAATTTTTGGAATTTTTGGTAAATTTGGTAAATTTGGTAACGCATTTACGCAGGTAGTCATACCTATTTGTCGCGCCGTGAACAGTCCGCGGCACGCTGGCGGCCTATCTTGGCCGCTCGTGCGATCGGCATGCCCTCTGGGGAATCGATGCCCAACCTTGGGGTAAGAGGAGAAGTACGAGCATCTCAAGGTTTGAAGCTCGCCATGGCAGACATCAACGACGTGTACAGGTTCTTCAAGAGCGAGTCGCCCACGTACTTTCTCGCGACGGAGGAGGGCGGGCAGCCGCGCGTTCGCCCGTTTGGCACGGTCGACCTCTTCGAAGGCAGGCTGTACATCCAGACCGGAAAGAAGAAGGACGTCTACCAGCAGCTGCTTGCCAACCCCAAGGCAGAGATCTGCGGCGTGAGCGGCGGGGACTGGTGGCGCATATCGGGCGCGCTCGTGCCGGACGATCGCGTGGAGGCGAAGCGCCACATGCTTGACGCCTACCCTTCGCTCCGCAAGATGTATGACGAAAACGATGACAACACCATCGTCCTGTACTTCAAGAACGCGATGGCGCGCTTTAGTTCCATGACGGGAAAGTCCGCGGCGACCGTGGAGTTCTAGCCGCGTTTGATGTGCTTGAGCGCGCTCGCTCTAGGATGATCGAGCTGGGGGAGGGAGCATGGGCTTGAAGGGTCCAGATCCGATGGAGACTCTCGTGGGACTGGCGCTTCGCGTGCTGGTAGCGGCCGTGGTACTTGGCGTGGCGTTCCAGGTGTGCGAGCTCATGGGTCCCGTTGCCCGGGTGATTGCGTGTGCGTGCGGCGTCGCGGTCATGGCGGCACTCCCGCTCATGACCGCGCGCACGCTCCTTGGCCCCAACGTGCGACTCGACGGCCGCGCAAGAACGTCTCTGGCGGTGCTGTTCGTGACGCTTGCGGTTCCCCTCGTGGCGCTTGGCATGGGCGGCAATCTGAACGGCGGCAGCGCGGCGGTCATGGTGTTTGTGCCGGAGGTGGCGTTTCTCGCCTCGCTCGGCAACCGTCCCGGCACCTAGCTCTCTTGCTTGTGCAGCAGCGAAATCTATTTGCATGCTATGAGCAGCATGGAGCCGAGCTTGTAAACCGTGCCATGCGAACGCAAGAACCAATCTATCTGACGCGTCGGGGTTACAAGAGCGTGGTGCTCGTTGATGCGGAGACGATCGAAAATTGTCTTCGTGCCCCGTGGACATTTCCGGAGGTGGGATGTCCATACGATTCGGAGTTTCCTTCCGCAGCGCCTGACCATGAGGCCTTGGTCACGGTTGCGGACCACAAGGGAATCTACTACACGGTTTTTCTTGGTCACGATGAAACACGTGGTTGCCATCGAGTGGATTCTAGACGTGCGCATGGATCCCGTGGCAAAGGTTGTTTCTGACGACAGATGATTCCAGACAAGACAAAGGTTTGCGCCCGGTGGGTGTGACGCGAGACGATTATGGCTTCCCTATTGACAATAGCGTATATATACGATATATACAGTATACCCGCTTGAGTACAGTGGTTGCGACCCTTTGGGGTCGCGTGGGAGCTTGGGCGGAAGTTTCGTGAAAGAGGGGAGGTGCGCGTGCAGATTGTCATATCGAACTCTTCGGACAAGCCGATCTACGAGCAGGTGGCGTCGCAAGTTCGCTCGCTCATCATGTCTGGCGAGCTTGTGGCCGGCCAACAGCTGCCATCAATCCGCGCACTGGCAGCGGAGCTGCGCATAAGCGCAATCACCACAAAGCGTGCGTATGCGGACCTTGAGGCCCAGGGTTTCATCTGTACCGTGCCCGGCAAGGGGAGTTACGTGGCGGGGGACAACCTTGAGCTGCTGCGCGAGGAGCGCCTACGGCAGGTTGAGGCGTCGCTCGCGAAGGCCGTGGAGGACGCACGCCTGGCAGGCATCGGGAAGGAAGAGCTGCACGAGATGCTCGACCTCGAGCTGGAGGAGGAACGATGAACGCGGTATCGAAGGAACGCGAGGTGACCATGGGGCGTCCGTACCGCACCATGGAGCCGTCCGGCGAACCCACGGCGTTGGAGCTGCGCCACGTTGCAAAAGGCTTTGACGACTTTGCCGTGCGGGATGTCTGCCTTTCGGTTCCCTGCGGCTCGGTCGTGGGACTCGTGGGAAGAAACGGTGCCGGAAAGACGACGCTCATGCGCCTGGCACTTGGCACGGCGAGGCCTGACAGGGGCTCTGTTGTGCTGTTTGGACAAGACGTGACTGCGGCGGGGCAGGAGGCGCACGCTCGGGCGCGCATGCGTACGGCCACGGTCGCGGCCGTGTGCCCGTATCCCGGCTACCTCACGATTGGCGAGGTAGCGACCGTGTACACGCTTTCGTACCCGACGTTCGATTGCGCCGCGTTCGAGGCTCTTCTCGACCGCATGGACATCATGCACCAACCCGAAGGCGCGCACCGGCCGGTCTCGGCGGGGTTGCGCGTAGGCGACCTCTCGCGCGGGCAAGGCATGAAGCTGCAGCTTGCGGCATGTCTTGCCACGGGTGCGGACCTGCTGGTACTGGACGAGCCCACGGCCGGCCTTGACCCCATCGTTCGCGACGAGCTGCTGCAGATGCTGCGCGAGCACATGGCCGCGCATCAGGATTGCTCCGTGTTGGTGTCGTCTCACATCACGGGCGATTTGGAGCGCCTGGCAGATTACATCGTGATTGTGGACGAGGGACAGGTTGTCCTTTCGGCCGAGAAGGACGAGCTTACCGACGTGATGGGCGTGGCGCGGCTGCTGCCCGCCCAACTGGAGCGCGTGCTGGACGAGGGGATTGTGCCGCGCGGGGAACTGCGCGTGCGCGAAGACGGGCTTGCCGGTGCGAGCGAGGTGCTGGTGTCCGACCGTGCTGCGTTCGTTCGCGCGTACCCCGACATGGTGTGCGACCGTGCTGCGATAGAGGACGTGATGCGGCTGGTCGTCCTGGGAAGGAGCCTGTGATGAGCAAGGCGTATCTGTACTGCGACTGGTGCTACATGAGGTCAAACCTTCGTGCCAGCCTCAAGTCCATGTTGCTGGTGATGCTGATTGTGTCGATACCGGTGGTCCTGGGATCCGCAGACGGCGTTCGTAACCTTGATGCCACCATGCTCGTGAATACGTTCGCGTACATGGCGCCGGGAATTCTGGCGGTAGGCGGCATGACGGGGCTCTTCTATGCGGATGAGGCCGACGGTTGGCAAGAGGCCCGACTGTGCCTGCCCGCAACGCGGGCGCAGCTGGTGGGTTCGCGCTTTCTTCTGGCTGCTGTTATGGTGCCGGTAGCCACTCTTGCGGGCGCTCTCGTGGGCGTGGCGGTTACGGCCCTCACGCGCCTTGCACCGCAGGCGTTTGGCACGTGGCGCCTGAGCTCGGACCTTGTGGTGGGCGTGTGCCTTGATGCGATGGTCATGCTTGTGGTAACGGGCTTCCAGATGGCGGTCTACTTCGCCATGGGCGCGCGCCGTGGCCGTGTTATGGGGCTTGTGCCTGCGCTTATGGTGGTTATCGCGCTAGTGGGGCTTACGGGTTCCGGCGTTGCCATGATGGATGCGAGCGGTGGGCCCGCCATGCCCGGCCCATTTGCCACGGCGCTGTTTGTACTGGCGTGGCTTGCGGGGAGCGTATGTGCGTACCTGCTGGCGCTTGTGGTGGCGCGTCGCGCGTTCGCCCGTCGCGAACTGTAGGTGGGTCCAACTCCGCCTGACATTACCCTCGCGCGCATGCAAGAAAGGCGGGTCCCGTACTGGGACCCGCCAGAGGCGAACGCCGTATCAGCTGTAGTTTGCCGTGCGCGGAGACCTTCGCTCCTGTACCGCTGTCGTTTCCTAGGCGGCGATCAGCTTGCCATCCTCCATCCAGAAGACCCTGTCCACCAGGTCGAGCACGCGCTGGTCGTGCGTCACCATGACGGCGGCCTTGTTGCGCTGGTGTGCCTCCTGACGGATCATCTGCACCACCTGCCTGCCCCTTTCGGAGTCGAGGGAGGCCGTGGGCTCGTCTGCCAGAATGAGCCTCGCGTCGGTGGCGAAGGCGCGGGCGATTGCAACGCGCTGCCTTTCTCCACCGGATAGCTGCGCGGGGTGCTTGTAGATGGCATTCGCGATGCCTAGCTCCTTGAACAGCTCGCGTGTGGCGTTGCGGTCTGACCCTAGTATCACAGTGAGCTGCTCCTCGGCCGTGAGGTAGGGCAGGAGCTGGTGGTTCTGGAAGATGAAGCCGATCTGCTTGCGACGCAGCTTCGTCCATGCGCGCTGCGGCAGGTGCGAGACGGCGCGTCCGCAGATAGCGACGTCACCCTCGTCCGGGGAAAGCATCATGCCCGCGATGTTGAGCAGGGTGGACTTGCCGCTTCCCGAAGGTCCCACTATGGCTACGAGCTCGCCTGCGCCAACGCTTAGATCAACGTACTCTAGCACGCACCGCTGCTCTTCTCCGTCGGCATACGACTTCACGATGCCGCTCATACCCAGTATCGTCTCGCTCACTGGAAATCACCCCCGATGACCTTGGCTGGGTCGATTCGCGCCACGCGGGCGACGGATGCCAGGCTGCTTAGGATAGAAATCGCCACAAATGCCACCAGCACAACGGCCACTTGGGCAGGCACGAGGTAGAACGGCATGGAGACCGGCAGCGCCGCGCTCATGGCGGTGGCGAGGCCGCAAGCGATGGCTGCGCCGAGCGCCGCGATCAGGAACACCTGACTCACGATGGTGCAAGAGATCTTGGCCGTGCTGGTGCCGATGGCCTTCATTACGCCAAACTCCTGCTTCTTCTGCATGTTGATCACGAAGAAGAACACGCCGATGATCACGGCGGTTATGGCCACGAGCAGCCACTCGACCATGGTGATGGTCATCTGCTCCGCCTTGTAGCCGGGAAGTGCCTCCACGATCTGCGCCTTGGTGTAGCTTTCGGTTCCCTTTACGTGGGCCGCGAGCCTGCCGCTGATCGCGACGGCGTGCACGGCCTTCTGGTACATGGGGTTGCCCTTCTCGCCCATGGCGTCGAACGTATCCACAGAGACGTACGCCACAGATACGTGTCCGTACATCTTGTCCTTCGTGAACCCGACGACCTTAAGCTTCATGCCCGAGGACGAGTCCTTGACGGTGTCGCCCAGCTTGATGCCCTTATCCTGGAAGGCGTCGTCGAGAATGACCTCGCCCTTCCCTGCGGAGAGGCCCGTGCCCGCGTACGTCTTGGGCGCGAGGAACCCCGCGGGGTCGATGCCAAAGTACGTGACGTCGATTTTCTTGTCGCTGGACGCCTTCTGCAGGTAGGCGCGCTGGATGTCAAGCGGCGTCTGCCGGCTTCCGTACTCGTCCTGCAGATTCTTGTACTGGGCGTCCGTCAGGCTCGATACGGTGATGAGCTTCTCGGAGTCCTTGCCCAGCACGAAGGTGCTGGCGTCCATGCTCTCGATTCCGGAGGACACCGCCCTTCCCAGGCCGCTCACGAGCCCCGAAAGGAAGAGCACCATGAACATCATCAGAATCACGATGATCTCTACCAGTAGGTACTTCTTCCAGTTATACGTTAGTTCCTTCCATGCAAGTCTCACTGCATGCCTCGTTCCAGGTTGTCGATTGCCAAACCGCTTCCACTACAGAAACTGCCGCGAGAACGCGTCCGCCATCTGCAGCTGCTCGTTGCCGGGGCGGTCGTGGAAGTAGAGGGTCCTCTGGTCCACGGCGATGCCCTTCTCGCCCAGCGCCCTCTTTATGAGCTCGATGGCGTGCTTGGACACCCACGAGGTCGAGAACACGACTGCCTTGCCCACGTTTGCGGCGTCAAGCGACGCGATGTACTCCCTAAGGTGGGAGTCGATGCCGTATGCGTACAGCGCGCCGCCCACAAACAGGACGTCCACCGGCTCCGCAAGCGCTGCGTCTGTGTTGTCGACCGACACCGCCTGGGTTCCCATCGTCTTTGCGATCCGCTCCGCGACCGCCTTCGTGTTGCCCGTACGCGAGAAGTACCTCACTGCTGCCTTCATGCGTCTTTCCAATTCGATCTGATCGTTCCGGCGGCCATGCGCCGCGTAGCATGAGTAGCGTACAAATAAACGAGCGCTATTCAATACGAGACACATTTCTGCATGGATGGGCACGGGCGCTCCACAGATGCCATGATTCACGGCGCGTCGCCTATAATAGGCGGCAACCAGCCCACGCCTACCCAGGAGGCCGCATGCTCCCCGTCATCCTCATCGTGATCGCCGCCATCGTCACGCTCGTCGTGCTGTCCGCACAGCTTGTGTGGGGCGTCCTGCTGGGACTCGTCGCCTCCGCCGCGCTTGCCGCGCTCTCGCTCGTGGGGTACCGCAAGGTGTGCGCCGCGAAGCCCACGGAGCGCGTGTGCCCGGAGTGCGGCAGCAAGAACGTTCGCCTGTGCGAGAAGGGCGCAGACCCCGCGGCCGCGAAGCCCGGCTTCTGGGACATCACCGGTGCCATTGGCAACGTGGGCTACGACCGGCTGGCCCAGTGCCGCAAGTGTGGCCATGCCGAGCCGTACGTCACGCCGGAGGCCCTCGTGATGGCGCGCGAGGACTGCCGGAAGCGCCTCATGTTCTGGGCGGGCGTCACCGCGGTATGTGCGCTCTTCTCGCTCTGGATGCTCCTGTTCTAGCTAGATGTCCTCCTCGTAGTCCGGGTTGCTCGCAGCGATCCGGTACTGCTTTGGCGTTATGCCGGCCTCGTTCTTGAACGTGGTTGCGAAGTAGGGCTGGCTCGAGAACCCCAAGAGGTCGCTTATCTCGCTCAGAGAGTACTTGGTGTAGCGCAGCAGGCGCTTTGCCTCGTCCATGCGCCGGTAGCGCACGTACTGGTTGATGGTGAGGCCGGTCTCCCTCTTGAAGTGCTTCGTGAGGTAGGACGTGCTGCAGCCGATCCTGTGGCACATCTGCTCTATCGTGGGGACGTTTGCCAGGTCGTCCACGATCATCTTGATGCACTCGCGCACCTCGGGGCCGATGCCCGTGGGCGTGCGCACGTCGTTCACCACGGTCGCGACGTCCATGAGCATCGCGTTCAGGAGGGTGGCGACCTCGGCCTCGGACTGCGCGTCCTCGCACTTCGCCACGTAGGCGGACAACATCTGCAGGCCAAGCTTCAGGCCGATTCCGCCGGGTATGGCGCCGTGGAGGAACGTCTCCGTCGCGTCGATGATGAACTCGTCCTTCGCCATGCGCAGGTTGCCGCTGCCCATGGTGGCGGAGAGCTCGTTCACGAGGTTGTCGAGATACGACTGGCTGCCGAGGCCCGTCCAGATCTCGTCCACGGCGCCTTCGCGCACCAGGCGCGTGATGTCGTTGCGGACGAGCATGCTCTGCTCGATGCTGAAGCTGTCGCGCTGCTGCGACGCCATGCGGTGCACCTCGTTTATGGACTCGTAGTCGGTTACGCCCACGAGTGCCTCCGCCCCGGGTACCATCGCGTTTGCCTGGAGGTACAAGAAGCCGCAAAGCGCGCAGAAGCGCTGGTAGGTGTAGCGCGGAATCCTGGCCAGAATGGGTGCCACCTCCTCGCGGCGGCTGGTGGGGATGCCCGACAAGTTCATGAAGTGGTCGAGTACGAGTCCGCTGCGTCCCAGGGGAAACGTCGGGCCGATGACGAACTCGATTCCCAATGGGATGTCGTGCACGTAGCCGTACATCGCGTCGTCCGGGGTGGAGTACGTCGTGTACGGCCTTGACTGTGCCCGCACGATCGGCAGGACGTGAGCGTCGGGCATCACGTCACTGGGGAGGCCGGCACAGCAGAGGCGCTCCTCTCCGTGCCAGCAGGCAATCGGAATTCCGTGAGAGCCATAGAAGAGCTGACACAGGAAGGGCGCGATTTGGGCTGCGGGCTGTTGACTGTCCGAGGCGGGGGCGGAAACGTTACCAGAAACGTTATCATAAATAGTCATATTTTATCCGTCTAGTGCAAATTTGAGAATGAACCAAAAATTACAAAACTATGGCAAAAACAGTATTACACAAAACGGGTCGACCGTGATAATCGAATGTGTCAAGCGGGCGGACCAACGTGCCATGAGGGCACATCGCCCCAGTTGAGAGGGATAGCCATGAGGTATCTTGTTCTCGTTAGCCATGGTACGTTTGCACAGGGACTCCACTCCGTCCTTAAGATGCTTGCCGGCGATCGTGAAGAAGTGCTCAGCTGCTCCCTCAAGGATGGTGAGGGTGCGGACGAGTACGTCGCAGAGCTGAAGCAGACCATCTCGGTCATCGGCGACGGCGACTCCGTGTTCCTGTTCGGCGACATCATCGGCGGGTCGCCCCTGACCAACGCCATCAACGCCATCACCGAGGCGGGGCTTCTGCCCAGGACCCGCATCTTCGGCGGCGTGAACCTGCCGGCCGTCCTCACCGCGGCGCTCAGCCCCGAGGCTGACGACGAATCCCTTGCCGCCGACGTCGTGAGCGAGGGCGTTGCCGCCCTGCAGGAGTTCAAGGTCGCCGTGGAGGACGACGACGAGGACGACCTCTAGCCATTCAATCCAATTCCACTTCCTGGGCAAGAAGTGCCCCTGCCATGATTGCAGGTCCTTCTCGCCAGACATGCTGACGGCCTGACCGTCTGATTGCGCTTACCAAAGTGGCACGACCAGACCCCCTTGCGGGGGCCTGTGGGGGAACTGTACGCAAGTTTTGAAAGGGGAGAGTAGGTATGATTTCGTTCGTGCGCGTAGATGACCGTATGATCCATGGCCAGACGGTAACCAGGTGGTCCCTGGAGTACCCGTGCGACGGCATCATCGCCGTCAACGACGCGGCCGCGACCAACCCGGTGCTGAAGGCCGCCTACAAGGGCGCCGCACCCGAGAAGAAGATCTTCGTCTGGACGATGGAGCACTTCCTCGCGAAGGCCCAGAAGGTTCTCGATTCTGACTCCAGGTACTTCCTCATCACCAAGAACCCCATCGACATGAAGAAGATCCTTGTCGACAACAAGTTCGTGCCCTCTGACGTCAAGCGCGTCATCATCGGGCCGTGCAACGACCGTCCCGGCGCCGTCAAGCTGGGCAACAACCAGTCCATCACCCAGGAGGAGGCGCAGGCCCTGGAGGACATCACGAAGGCTGGTTACACCGTGGAGTTCGCGCTGATCAAGGAGAAGTCCATCGGCGAGTGGCCGAAGTTCCGCGATCAGTTCGACCTTAAGTAAGGGTTCATCCTAGACACGAAGGGCAGAGTGACACGCATGACCATTAACGTGTTCCAAGCCGCTTTGCTGGGCATCTTCGCCTGCCTGGCATCGCTTCCCGGCATGGGCGGCACCACGATCGGTAACTACACCCTCGGACGCCCCCTCGTCGGCGGTCTCGTCGTCGGCATCATCCTCGGTAACGTCCAGCTGGGCATCATCGTCGGCGCGGCTATCCAGCTCGTCTACATCGCGCTCGTGACCCCGGGCGGGACGGTCTCCGCCGACGTCCGCGCCGTCACCTACATCGGCATCCCGCTGTCCATCCTCGCCATCCAGGCGCAGGGCCTCGACCCCAACTCCACCGCCGCCGCAGGCCTCGCCGCTTCGCTCGGCGCCGCAGTCGGCACTCTCGGAACCGTCCTCTTCTATGGCACCGCGACCATCAACCTGGTCTGGCAGGGCATTGGCTGGAAGGCCATGGAGTCCGGCAACTGGGAGAAGATCAAGAAGACCATCCCGATGGTCGACTTCGTCCTGCCCTGGATCGGCCACATCCTGTTCTCGTTCCTCCCGACGTTCGTGATCTGCCTCGCCGGCGCCCCCATGGTCCAGGCCATGAAGGAGTTCCTGCCCATGGACGGCATCGCGATGAAGACGCTGTTCACCGTCGGCTCGCTCCTTCCCGCCGTCGGTGTCGCGATCCTGTGCAAGCAGGTCATCAACAAGCCGCTCGACTGGGTCGTCTTCGGCTTCGGCTTCACGCTCGCTGCCGTCATGAAGTGCAACCTGATCGCGTCCGCGCTGATCGCGGTGTTCTTCGCTCTTATCAACTACGAGATCCAGCAGGTCAAGACTGCCAGGCCCGCGATCGCCGAGGGCTCTGCTGCCGCTGCTGCTGACGACGACGAGGAAGATGAGGACATCTAATGGCTGAGAAGAAGATTTCCCAAGCGACGCTCAAGAAGAGCTTCCGCAACTGGGCATACGGCAACCTTACCTGCTTCTCGCAGGAGCACATGCAGACGTTCGGCTACCTCGCCGCAATGCTTCCCGTTGTCGACGAGCTGTACGATAACGACGAGGACAAGGTGAACTCCCTCAGGACCTACACCACGTTCTTCAACACCGAGCCTCAGATCGGCACGCTGGTCGTCGGCCTGACAGCAGGCCTCGAGGAGGCCCGCGCCAACGGCGAGCCTCTGGACGACGAGACCATCAACGGTATCCGCGCCGGCCTCATGGGCCCGCTCGCCGGCCTTGGCGACTCCATCATCGTCGGCACCTTCATCCCCATCCTCCTGGGCATCGCCCTCGGCCTCTCCACCGGCGGCTCCGTGCTCGGACCCCTGTTCTACATCGTCGCCTGGAACGTCGCGATGTACTTCGGCATGAAGTACGCGTACAACCAGGGCTACACCATGGGTGGCGCCGCCGTAGAGGCGCTCGTCGGCCCGCAGTCCGCGGCACTCCGCAGCTCCATCGTCATGGTCGGCACCATGGTCATCGGTGCCGTCGCGGCTACGTGGATCAACATCACGACCGCGCTCCAGGTCACGTTCACGAAGGACAGCGCGTTCGTCCTTCAGGACACGCTCGACGGCATCTTCCCGAAGGCCCTGAACTTCTTCTTCGTGTGGCTGTGCTGGTGGCTCATGACCAAGAAGAAGATCAGCCCGACCGTCGTCATGCTCATCCTCGTTGGCATCGCGTTCGTGGGCGTTCTCGTCGGCTTCTTCGACCCGAAGCTGAAGTACTAGAAACCAGGACCTGTCGTCCTAGGGACGCGCGCTTTGGGATGGAGCGCGCGACGCAGGGCGAATCCCCCACAGGCGGCCGGCCTCTCGCATGGTTGCGGGAGGCCGGCCTTGTCATGGCGTACACAAGACGCGCGAATACCCTCACGGTCGCACAGGGCGGCTGTGGGCTATGCTTCCTGTATCCGATGTCTTCAGGGAGGACATATGAGCAAGAACGGTAAGAAGACGCAGCGTCCCGCCTCGTCGGCGGACGCTCCCGAGCCAACCTATGCCGCACCCCCGATGAGCGCAGGGAAGCGCCATGCCCTCATCCGGGAGGCGGACAGGCAGACGCAGGCAATCATGAGGCTCGAGGTGTACAAGCGAATAGGGTACTCGGTCGTGGCGGTGGGGGCGCTCATGGTGTATGCCTGCGTCTGGCAGAACGCGGCGATGTGGGTGCTCGTGCTTGGCATCGCCCTCATGGTGCTGGGCGCGCTCTTCTCGGCCGTGCTCTACAAGGGGATAAAGAACGGGAAGAAGAACGTCCGCCACATCCTCGAGGCGGCAGGCGTCGACCCCGACGCGGTGAGGACGAGGAAGTCCGCAAAGGCGGAGGCCAACACTGGTGACGACGCCGAGAAGGGCGAGGCGGGCGAGAAGAACGGCGTCTCTGACGAGCGATAGCGCGAGCGCCGCCTGCGAATGGCGCCGTCCGCCATCGATGCGATTGACTGGGAGGAGGGAATCATGACCAACAAGGAGCTCGTGCTCGAGTTCTACGACAAGGTGTTCAACGCACATGACCTGAGCGACCTCGGGCGCTACATGCGTGAGGACTACAGGCAGCACAGTCCCGAGGTCGCCGATGGGCGGGAGGGGTTCCGTGCGTTTGCCGAGGGCTTCTTCCGGCTCGATCCGCATATGACCATCATGGCGGCGGCGGAGGACGGCGACAGGGTCTTCGTGTTCTTCCGCTGCGACTTCCGCGCGAACGGAGGTGCGGCTAAGGTGTGCGACATCTATCGCGTGGAAGACGGAATGCTCGCGGAGCACTGGGACGTGATCCAGCCGATCTCTGCGGACGATGCCTTCAACAACGGAAACGGTCACTTCTAGGCGTTGCCATGATGCAGACCGCCCCGTCTGCGCGCGCGACCCATCCTAGCTGCTGGAACTGTCGTCGGGCTGGATGGGGTCCGGTATCTGGGTGCTCAGGAGCTGGATCTTCGAGCTCACGGTTGAGTCGGCCTCCTCGAACTTCTGGGTGTAGGTCGTGTAGCTTCCGGAGGGGTCGGTCGCGAGGCTGGCAAACGACTGGTATTCGGGGTAGAGGTCTTGCAGCGTCTCGTAGGCGCTCTCGCAGTCGCTTGGCGGATCGGTGAGGTCGCGCATGATGTTGTCGATCTTGTCGTTGCCGTCCTCGATGCTGCTCACGTATCCTTGGTACTTCTCGCTCTCGTACAGCTTCTTGAGCGCGTCGTTGAAGTCGCTTGCCTGGTAGGGGCTCGTCTCGTCATCCCAGCCGCCGAAGATGGCGTCATGCCACACGCCCGAGGTGAGGTTGCACGCGGTCTCGGAGGTCACGGCGCCGCCCATCATGTACATGTACACCTTGTTGAGGTTCGAGACGTACTCGTCGTGCGTGCGGATGACCTTCGCCTGCTCCTCCTGGCGCTGCTTCTCCGCAGCCTTCTTGCGCGCGACCGCCTCCTCGTGGGCGACCTGCTCGTTGTGCGAAACGACGGCATACCCGCCCCCCAAGCAGGGCGACCACGGCCGCGATGGCGACCGCGACGATCCTGGTGCGGCGACGGTGCCTCCGCTCCGCCTCGGAGAGCGGCTTCTTCTCCCCGGACTTCGCTGCCGGCGAGCTTGCGCCGGGGAAGGGCGGGGTGCCGGCGGATGCCTTGGTCTCTTCTCGCCCTGCGTCACCCGTTGCGTCCGCCTGTGCGGCATCTGCCTGCGCGGCGTCGCGCTCGTGCGGCACGTAGCCCACCTCGAAGACGTGGCCCGTGCCGACCTTTGGCTTGGCGTCCCGGCTGCCAGAGGTGTGGTCGTTTTCCGTGTCAGGGCCCATGATTTCCTCCGTCCGTCTGGAAACGTGCAAGCACGAATGTCACTATTAGAGGCATAGCGACCGCAGTGGACATAAATTCGCCTTTCCGACGGTCGCATCGCATGCTTTTTGAAGAAATGGTGCGCGACCGCGCGGGGCAGAGGCTGCCAAGGTGCACCGCCCGTGCGTTGGGCGCATCGAAAGGACGAGGCAATGGCTCGAAAGATGACGGGACGGGAACGGGACGACGCGGAGGCGCTGCGCAGCGTCCTGGTGCAGGAGCTTGGACCTGCGGACAGGGGCTATGCGCCCGGTATCGCAAGTGCTCTCGTGCGGCTTCCCGACGGGCGGGCCACGGCGGACGACGTGGAGCGCATCCTGGGCAAGTACAAGGTGAGCGCGAACGCCCTGAAGAAGATGATGCGAGCCGGCGTGTTGGTGCCCTGTGCGGACGAGGACGGCGCATATGACGTGCACGTTCCGGCGACCGTGGCGGATGCCGAGGAGGCCGCCGGGGCGTGCGCGGATGGTGCCGCGGACGTCGCGGACGTCTTGGACGCGCCGGCGGACGCCCCGGCGCCTGAGGTCGAGACCGCCGTGAAGGGGGTGCGCGAGGACGAGGCGCCCGATGCCACGGCACCAGAAGACGCCGTGAGCGACGATGCCGCGGACGGTGCGGCAGAGGTCGCTGGTGCCGCAGGCGGAGCGGGGGTCGATGCCGCAGGCGATGCCACGGCCGATGCCGAGCCCGCCTCCCCATCAGGCACGCAGGCAGGCACCGGCGCGGGCGAGAAGGACGCGCCCGCCTCGCCCGATGCCGCAGGCGAGGCCGAGGCCACACCTTCCCCCGAGCCCGCTGACGCCCCGCGTTCCGGCAGGCCCGCGAGGCGCGGCGGCGCACGCCGTCGCGAGGCGCCGCGCCGCGACCTGAAGAAGGTGCCGTACGTGCGTCGCGGCAGCGAGTCCGACGCACAGGCGCGCCAGAAGATCGTGGCGCTAGACCCGCGCTTCTGGATGAACGGCTGGCTGCTGAGCCACCCCGGCGCGTTCACGATGTACGAGCGCGAGCTCACGGCCATAAACGACGTGCTGACGGACGGCATGCTGCCCGGCGACATCACGCGGCGCCAGCTTGCCTACCAGATGGGCGGGGACGAGAAGTTCTTCGAGTACGGCAGCGACGGCTTCAGGCTGCTGCGCGCCATGGGCATGGAGGACGTCGTGCGCCACAGGCCCATGCCAAAGCCGGACCTTGTGTACCACGCGCCGCGCCGCCGCAAGCACATGCGCGTGCTGGTGACGGAGAACCTGGACCCCTACCTGGACGTTCACGACCTCATGTACGAGGACGGCCGCACGCAGATCCTGGGCGAGCGCGTGCACGCCGTGGTGCTGGGCGGCGGCACGCCCGTGCTCGAGCACAACCGGCTCTCGCTTCTGCTGGACACGCTTGGCGCGGACTCCGTGGAGGTGCTGTACTGGGGCGACATCGACCGCGCGGGCGTGGACCTCATGATGAAGCTGCGCGCCGAGCTGGGCGAGAAGTACAAGTTCTCGTCCTTCTCGCCGGCGTATGGGCTCATGGTGAGGCGTGCGATGGAGCGCTTCCCGGACCCGGCGGACAACGAGTCGACCGGCCAGGCCAACATCGACGTGCCGGACATGTCGCTGGTGTGCGAGGGGATGTCGGCCGAGGAGGCGGACTACGCGCGCGCCGTGGTGGAGTCGTGCGGGCTCGTCCCGCAGGAGATCCTGACGAAGCGCGACCTGTAGGCGCGGGCGCTACCGTGCCACGGAGACGCGGTACTGCTGGTGGTCGTTTCCCGCGAGCCACCGCTCCATCTGGTCGTCCGTGTAGCGCACGTTGTTGCAGAGCCGGCTGGGGCCAAGGGGGTCCTTCACCAGGAACGCGCCGTCCTCGTAGGCCCAGACGCACACGATGTGACCGTGCGGGTGCTGGATGCCACACGGGTCCAGCGGCTGCAGGGAGCCGTCCGCGTAGTGCCACGGGTGCGTGCCCTGGTGGTCCGAGCTCGACGCCCAGATGACGTCGCCCTGCGCGAGCGCCTGCCTGAACGCGTCCACGCTGCGCTCGATGGGGAAGGAGCGTATGCCAAACGTGCGCGCGTTGTACTCGTTCAGGAGCATGCTCATGTTGCGTCCGCCCACCTTGCTCGCGCCCGCGTCGTCCATACCGTCCCTGCGGTAGCGCGCGAGCACGTCGCGGGGCGTGAGGTCCCGGTTTGTGAGCAGGTCGATGCACATGGCTGCGGAGCACAGCCCGCAGCCCGCGAGCTCGACGCTGAGCTCCCAGTAAAGGAGACCGGACCACTGTGCCCCCTCGCCGCCCGCGTACGCCTGCGGGAAGAAGAGCCTGCGTGCGCTCTCCTGCGGCATAAGCATGTGGAACCTCCCGGTGCCTGGTGTCAGGGCGGCAGCGGTGCGCATGCCGTCGTGTGACGCGAACTCTTGCACACAACAGGGTAGCCATTTATGCGCCGGCATCCATGGCAAAGCGAAAGCTTTCAGAAATGTTGATGTTTGCGCGGGGGTCGATGCTATGGTCTTGGGCGGTGGCACTTCTCGCCCGGCGCCCGCAAGGTCGCCGCAACCACAGCGTCGCAACCCAAGCGAAAGGCAGAGCATGATCAAGCTGGTCCTGACGGACATGGACAACACCCTCATACCGTTTGGCGCGGAGCGCGTGAGCCCGCGCGCGATGGACGCCATTCGCGAGCTGCGCGCCGCCGGCGTGGAGTTTGGCCCCGCGACCGGCCGCGACACCCAGGAGCTGATGCGCTTCTTTGGCGGCGACGACTCCGCGTTCCAGACGGGCATACTCTCGAACGGCAAGAAGATCTACGTGGACGGCGAGCTGAGACGCAAGAGCCTGATCGACAACGCGGCGCTGCAGCGCCTGAGCGATTACGTGCGCGGCTTCGAGCACTGCTTCGTGACCGCGTACCCGCTGGCAAACGACCGGACGAACCCGGCGTGGTGCATCGCGACCACGGAGGCGGACGCGGCGCCGTACGCGGAGCGCTTCAAGTTTGCGTGCACGCTGGCCGACGCGGTGCCCGAAGACGAGCTGATCGCCGCGACGATCGCCTGCCCGCTGGGACAGGACGTGTTGGAGAAGATCAAGGCGGGCGGCATGGAGGCGTGTCCTGAGTTCGACCTCGTGCAGCCTGTGGACGCATGGTGCGACGTGGTACCGCACGGCCTGAACAAGGGCACGGCGCTGCCGATGCTGCTGGACGCCATGGGGATATCCCAGGACGAGGTGGTGTTCTTTGGCGACGCGGAGAACGACCTGGCCCTGATGGGCGCGCTTAGAAACTCCGTCGCCGTGGCGAACGCGACGCCGGCCGCGGCTGCGGCAGCCCGCTACCACATTGGCCGCTGCGACGAGGACAGCGTGGCCGCGGCCCTGGAGGAGATAGCCTGTGCCACGCGCGAGGGCCGCACGCCCCGCTTCATGCTGTAGGGTCTGCCGGCGTACCGTGTCCGGCGCGGGTGATAAGATAGCCTAACGAGCGGGCGCCGGCACGCGGTGCCCCGTGGAGTCATCCGTTACGTGGAGGCGAGCATGGCCAAGCACCTCACCAACCTGGGCCTGGGGCGCGACGAGATTCCGCCGCAGGAGTCCCGTCCTGCCGCGGACCAGACGCGCCGCCGGCGCAGGCAGGCGATCCTGCTGGTGGTGCTTGCGCTGCTGGTTGCGTACCTGTTTGCGCTCGGCCGCAGCTACCTTGCCATACAGGACGGCATGATGGACGTGAACCAGAGCTACGACGCCCTGACCGCCGCCGCGCGCAAGGCGGACTACCCGGCCGCCATCAAGGCGTCCAAGAGCCTGACCGCCGCGATGGACAAGATACAGGAGCAGACGCAGCTGTGGGTGTGGGGCATACCCGCGCGGCTTCCCGTGGTGGGCGACGACGTGCGCATGGGCCGCACGCTGGCCGCCGTGGGCAAGCGCTCGTGCGACGACGCCCTCATGCCCGTGTGCGACGGGCTCCAGAAGGTGGTTCCCGCTGACGGCTCGGGCATAGGTTCGGCAAAGGACCTGTCGAAGCTGCTCAAGAAGGTTGACAAGGCGCAAAGGATCACGAAGGACTGCGAGAGGCAGGTGCGCGCCGCGGGCGACGCCCACATATCGAGCCTGAACCACGCGCGCGACCGGCTGCTGAGCATACTTGCCGGCACGAACGACACGTACGAGAGCCTCCACGACGAGCTGACGCTGCTCAAGGGCGCAAGCGACATCGTGTCGATCATCACGAGCTAGCGGTGGGCCATGGGCAAGAAGAAGCTTGAGAGCGACTCCGAGGTCTACTGGGGCAAGCCAGAGCCTGAGCGCAAGCGGAAGAAGCACAAGAAGAAGGACAAGAAGGGCAAGGCCGCCAAGGGCGAGAAGGACACGCGCCCGGGCGGCGATGCGCCGTCTGGCGCAGACGCTGCCGAGGCGCGCCCCGACGGAACGGCGGCGCGTGACGCGCACGGCAAGCCCGAAAAGGCCGGCATGGCTGGCAGGCGCGGCAAGAAGCTGCGCGTGTACATAGACTACTCCACGCTGGCAAAGCCCCGCCAGACGGACGTCCCCGCGGAACCCGGCGACGTGACGGTCGCGCTTCCGAAGGCGCGTGCGGCATCGGACGCCGCGGACGAGGCGGCGGACACTGCGGCCACGGACGAGCCAAAGGTCACGGTGGAGGCCCAGCTGGAGGACGAGGTCCTTCTCGCCCAGGGCGAGAAGGACGCGCCGCAGCCGGCTGACGCCACCACGGAAGACGACGCGCCTTCCGAGGGCGAGCGCGAGGAGCCCGCCGAGGGCGCCGGCGAGGAGCCTGCGGACGGCGAGACCCCCGCGGAGGGCGGTGCCCCGGCAGGTGACGCACCGGCGGACGTTTTGGCGGAGGCCGGCAGCGCCGAGCGGCCGAGCTATCACGACGCGCTTTCCGCCCCGGGTCGCGACGAGGACGACACGGAGCTGGAGGAGGGCGAGATCGCCGAGCTCAAGGCACGTGCCGCGGCGGGGGACCGCGCGGCGATGCGCTCGTTGGGCAACCGCTACCAGGCGGGAAACGGCGTGCCGCAGAGCTACGACCTCATGCGCGAGTGGTGGGAGCGCGCCGCCCAGGCGGGAAACACCACGGCCATGTGGGACCTTGGCTACTACTACCTCATCGGCAAGTACCTGGACCAGGACGTGGGCCGCGGCCTGGCGTGGTTCAACCTCGCGATAGAGAACGGCAACGCGGACGCCGCCTTCCAGCTTGCGCTGTACTACGGCACGGGCATGTTCGTGGAGCAGGACTACGACCTTGCCCGGAAGCTGTTCGCACGTGCGCTGGAGCTTGGACGCGAGGACGCCCGCGAGGAGATCGCGGAGTGCGAGCGCGCGCTTGCGGAGGGCTCGGAGCACGACGTTGCCGGCTCCGTGCGCGGCGGCAACATCGTGCTCGACCACGTGAGCCGCAGCTTCGGGCGCAAGGTGGTGCTGGACGACATCACCCTCACCATCAAGGGCGGCGAGCTCGTGGCCATTGTGGGCAGCTCCGGCGGCGGCAAGTCCACGCTGGGCAGCATCATCCTGGGGACGCTGCGCCCGACGCACGGCCGCGTGGTGTTTGGCGGGCGCCTGGGCTTCGTGCCGCAGCGCAACCTCGTGCACGAGGACCTGACCGTGGCCCAGCAGCTGGACTTCTACGCGCGCGCCGTGAAGCACCTGCCCCGGCAGAAGGCGCGCGAGCGGGTGGACCGCGTCGTGCGCGAGCTTGGCCTGCAGAAGGTGCGACGCACCCTCATACGCAAGTGCTCGGGCGGCGAGAAGCGCCGCGTGTCCGTCGCGTGCGAGCTCCTCTCGTTCCCGGACGGCCTCGTGCTGGACGAGCCGACGAGCGGCCTGGACCCCGGGGACTCCGGAAACCTGGTGGCGGTGCTGCACAGCCTGGTCCACAACCGGCACATGACGGCGCTCGTGATCAACCACGACTACGAGAACATCCAGCTGTTTGACAAGATCTGCTTCCTCGCGCATGGCAAGGTGTGCTTCTATGGCACGCCGGTCAAGCTGTTCGAGTACTTCGACACCCGTTCCACGCGCGAGATATACACGTTGATGGACAAGGACCCGTACCCGTTCATCAGGCGCTTCGAGGAGTGGCGCCGGGACCATCCGGAAGAGCTGGGAGGCATCTGCTGATGAGCCTGAGCTTCTTTAGGCAGGTCGTCATGCTTGCCAGGGAGTCGTTCAACAAGAGGTCCGAGCTGATGATGGGCGCGTCCGCCCTCATCATCAGCTCGCTTGCGGCGTGGGTCATCCGCTACCGCATGTTCGACTACTACGAGAACGCGAAGGTGGGCTTCTTCATAGTGGTGTGCTGCTGCCTGTGGATGGGGCTCTTCGACTCCATCCTGTGCATCTGCGACGCGCGCGACGTGCTGGAGCGCGACAAGTTCTCGGGCCTCAACCCGTACAGCTTCGTGCTCGCGAACGTGGTGTGGCAGGCCGTGCACGCCCTTCTCCAGACGGGCGTCCTCTTTTGGATGACGACGTCGATCATCGAGTTTCCCGCGGAGACGAAGGCGCTGCTTGCGCCCGCGATGCCGGAGTACCTGGTGACGCTCTTCCTGATCACGTTTGCGGCGCAGATGCTGGGGCTGGGGGTGTCGGCCATCGTGCGCACGTCGCAGCAGGCCCTGACCGTGGCGCCGTTCATCCTGATTTACGAGCTCATCATGTCCGAGACGCTGTTTGGCCTGCCCGACGCGGTGCGCCCCCTGCGCGAGACGACGATCGTGCGGTGGGGCCTTTCCGGCCTGGGCACGATCTTCGACATCGACATGCTGCCGTGGAAGGCGGAGACCTCGGTCAAGAAGATCATGAGGCAGGTGTCGTACCAGGTGACGGGCCAGGTGAACGGCGAGGTGAGCTCTTCTCCCGTGGGAGGCCTCCCCATACCGTTCTTCGACAAGCTCATAGCGCGCCTGCAGGACTACATCACGAACTTCCCGCTGAACCCCGGCGTGCTTGGCGTGAACCACAACCTGCCCGAGTACACGGCGACCGCCGCGTACCTGGGACACGTGTGGATGGTGTTGGGCCTGCTGGCGCTGGCGGGAATCGTCCTTGCGCTGGTGGGCTTCCGCCGGACGGTGGAGATTCGCTAGCCTGGCCCGCGCCGGCGCCCGGTGGCGCGCGGCCGCGGCGGGAAGATAGGAGACGCAAGCATGTTCTGGTCACTCGTGAGCCTCCTGGTGCTCGCCCTCGTGGTGAGGGGGATCGTGTTCGCGGTCAGGTGGTTTGTCGCCTGGCTTGGCCGCGGCAAGCCCATCCAGCGCGCGGCGGAGGACCGCGAGCTGCCCCAGGAGGTTCGCGACGCGGCGCGGGAGCTTGACTACTACTACCGCCTGAAGGGCTACCGCGAGCTCATAGGCAAGCCGCTGAAGCTGTCTCGCGCCCAGCTGAGCCTGCTGGCGCAGCGCGAGCGGGTCGTGCGCGACGACCGCGTGGACCACATGCGCATTGGCTGGTACCAGGTGGTCATCCTGTTCGTCGTGGGCTCCGTGGGCGGGCTTCTGCTCGAGCAGCTGTGGATGTTCGTGACGCTGGGGCTCACACAGGGGCGCTACGGCCTGGTATGGGGGCCCTTCTCGCCCCTGTATGGCGTGGGGGCCGTGCTGCTGACGCTGATATCGCTCCAGCTGCGCCGCAAGAAGGCGAAGTGGTGGATGGTCTTTCTGGTGTCCATGGTCGTGGGCGGCCTGCTTGAGCAGCTGACCGGCTGGGGCATGGAGACGCTCATGGGTGCGGTGTCGTGGGACTACACGACCGTCCCCGGATGCATCACGAAGTGGGTTGCGTGGCCGTTCTTGTTCTTCTGGGGCGCGCTGGGGCTTATCTGGGCCAACGTGATCACGCCGTGGCTTCTGGGGCTCATCGGCGAGCCCACGACGCGCCGGCAGGTGATCTTCGTGCTGATACTTGCGGCGTACCTGTCGCTGGACGTGTTCATGACGCTGGCGTGCTTTGCGAGGCGCGCGGAGCGCGACCAGGGCATCCCGCCGAAGAACCAGTTCGAGGTGTGGGTGGACAAGAACTTCTCGAACCAGTTCATGTCTCACCGCTTCGAGAACATGGTGATCGAGGGGCACGGCAAGTAGGCCCGCGACGGCTGGCGGCATGGGTGCGTCGCGGGGGCAGCGTGTGGCCGGATGCGCCAAGACATGTTAGGACGGTATGTTTCAGCGGGCGTGCAGCTATGTGCGCCCGCGTCTCATACGTGGGCATCGGCGAGCGGGCGCGCGGCGGCCCGCACGCGCTTATGGGTACCATAGCCATGCGGGTGGCGTCCACGCGGACGCTGGGCCCACCGCGATGCGGGGGCTGCCCGCGCGACGAAGGGACTTTCATGCGCGTACTGCTTGCGGAGGACAACGTGCGGCTTGCCCGTGCGACCGAGGTGATCCTGGAGAAGAACGGCCTTGACGTGGAGGTGGCCCACGACGGCCTTGAGGCGCTGGACGCGCTCGACCGCGGGTACTTTGACGTTGCCGTGCTGGACATCATGATGCCGGGGCTGGACGGTCTCGAGGTGCTGAGGCACGTCCGCGCGGAGGGAAACGACGTCCCCGTAATCCTGCTGACCGCGAAGACGCAGGTGGATGACAAGGTTGCCGGCCTGGCGGACGGCGCGGACGACTACATGACGAAGCCGTACGACAGCCGCGAGCTTGTGGCTCGCATTCGCGCGGCCGCGCGGCACAGGTCCGGTGCGTCGTCGAAGGTGCGCTTTGGCGACCTGGTGATAGAGGAGGACTCCTCCACGCTCACCACGCGGACGGCCTCCCTGGGCGTGAACCAGCGCGAGGCCCAGATGGCGGCCCTTCTGGCCCATGCGGGCGGCAAGGCCGTGGACACGGACTGGCTGCGCGAGCGCGTGTGGGACGGCGAGGCGCTGGAAGGCGAGGTGGAGCTGTACGCAAGCTACCTGAACGGCAAGCTGAACGCGCTGGGCTCCTGCGTGAAGGTCGAGGGGTCGGACCGCGACGGCTGGAGGATGGTCGAGACCGTTGGAGCGTAGGCTGCGCATACAGCTGACGCTGAGCGTGCTGGCCTCTCTTGTGGTGCTGCTGGGCGTCATGTTCCTGGGAACGTACATGACGCGCCGGGCGCAGGTGGACGCGGACGCGGACAAGTCGATAGACACCATCGTCGAGGAGGGGGGAGAGCTCCCGAAGGACCTCTCCAGGTACTCGAACAGCAAGATCGAGGGCTTCTACGAGATGCGCTACCTGGTGGCACGGGTGGCATCCGACGGAACGCTGGACGAGACGAACCTCGACCACGTCGCGACGATCGACGAGGGCGAGGCGCAGGCCATGGTGAGCCGTGCGCTCTCGCGCGGCGGCGACCGGGGCTACGTGGGGGAGTTCCGCTATGGCGTGAGGGCCGAGAAGGACGGGACGAAGGTCGTGGTTCTTCTCGACCGCGCGCGGCAGCTTGAGGCGCTGAACGCGAGCATCGCGTCCGAGCTGAAGATCTATGGGGCGGGCGTCGTGGTGGTGACCGTGATCTTCCTGCTGCTGTCGAAGCGGATCGTGCAGCCCATCGTGCGCGCGCACGAGAGCCAGCGGCAGTTTGTGATAGACGCGGGGCACGACCTGCGCACGCCGCTTTCCATCATCAGCGCGGACGCGGACGTCCTGGCGATGGACGTGGGCGAGAGCGAGTGGATCGACGACATCAAGAGTCAGGTGGACGTGATGAGCGGGCTGACGGAGAGCCTGATCGTGCTTTCGCGCGCGTCCACCGCCAACGAGCGCGACGCCGGCGTGGTGAACCTTTCCGACGTGGTGGCGCGGGAGGCGCGCGGCTTCAAGTCGAGGACGCTGACGGAGGACCATCCGCTGGCGAGCGACGTGTGCGGGGGCATCTACGTGCGGGGCAACGAGCAGTACCTGCAGCGCATGGTCGGCGCGCTCATCGACAACGCGCTGAAGTACTCCGTGGACGGCGGGCCCATCGAGGTGCGGCTGGAGCGGCACCTGCACCAGGCGGAGCTGAGCGTGAGGAACGCCACCGAGGGGGTGGACCCCAAGGAGGTGGGGCGCTGGTTTGGGAGGTTCTACCAGTCCGACAGGGCCAGGACCCACGAGGCGGGCGGCTATGGGATCGGGCTTTCCATGGTGGAGGCCGTGGCCAGGGCGCACGGCGGCAAGGCGCGCGCCGAGGCGGAGGCGGACGGAAGCTCCGTCACGATGGTCGTGACGCTGCCGACGACGCGAGATCCCACGCAGCGGGCGTGGCGGCACGAGACCGAGGGAGGCAGCGATGAGCGTTGACGAGAAGGGCGCCGGCCGCGTGCTGGCGGGCAGGTGCCATGCGGAGAGCGAGGCCGAGCTGGAGGGCTTTTATGGGGAGGACCTGCCGCGGCTGCGGGAGGGGCTCGAGCAGCTGAACGACCTGGCCGAGGGCTTTGCCTGCACGGAGGGCAACTCCGACGACCTGAAGCCCGTGGTGTACTACACCTCACGCATCAAGTCTCCGGAGAGCCTGGTGGAGAAGGTGCAGCGCAAGGGCGGCGACGGGTCTTCGCTTGCGGCGGCGATCGACGCGGGCGTGCAGGACATCCTGGGCCTGAGGATCATCTGCGCGTTTGGGGACGACGTGTACGCCGCGGTGCGCTGGATCGAGAGCCAGCCCGAGGTTGAGGTGGTACGCACGAAGGACTACATCAAGAACCCGAAGCCGAACGGCTACCGGAGCTATCACATGAACGTGAGGTTCACGAGCGGGGCGGCGGCGTTTCTCCCCTCGTGCGAGATCCAGATTCGCACCGTTGCCACGGACTTCTGGGCGACGCTCGAGCACAAGATGAAGTACAAGAAGTCCGTGAGGAACCAGGCCCTGCTGACGCAGGAGCTGAAGCGCTGCGCCGACGAGATCGCGAGCGTGGACCTGGACATGCAGACGCTGCGCGACGCCATCAGGCGGGCTTAGGGTCTGCCTGGGACCAGCCTGCGGAATCGAGCAAACGGGCTTTGGACGGCGTTGGGAAGGCCTACCTGCCCCGGCGCTTGCCCGGGTGGCGCCCGCGCGAGGCGTACGTGCCGTGGTCGTGCGGCGTGGAGGGAGCTTTGCCGCTGCCGCCGCCGTTGCGCTTGCCTGCGGCCTTGCGGGCGCCCGCGCCGGACGCCTTGCCGTGGCCGTGGCGCCTGCCGCCGGGGGCGTCGTCCTTGCTGCGCCACGGGCCGTCCGGTCGCACCAGGCACTTGGGGCCGTAGCCTATGAGGTCCTCGCGGTGGGCCCTGTGCAGGGCCTCCACCACCAGGTCGTAGTTCTTGGGGTTGCGGTACTGGATGAGGGCTCGCTGCATCGCCTTCTCGTGCGGGTTGGTGGGGCAGTAGACCGGCTCCATGGTGCGCGGGTCCACGCCGGTGTAGAAGATGCAGGTGGACACCGTGGACGGCGTGGGATAGAAGTCGCTCACCTGCTCGGGGTTGTAGCCAAGGTCGCGGCAGAACTCCGCGAGCTTGACGGCCTCGCGCATGGTGGAGCCCGGGTGGCTGCTCATGAGGTAGGGCAGCACGTACTGCTCCTTTCCGGCCTGGCGGCTGTACTTCTCGAACTCCTTGCAGAAGTCCTCGTACATGTGGTTGTGGGGCTTGCCCATGATCTCGAGCACCTTGTCTGATATGTGCTCGGGGGCAAGGCGCAGCTGGCCGGAGGTGTGGTACTCCGCAAGCTCCTTGATGAAGGTGTGGTCGGGGTCGAGCATGGCGTAGTCGAAGCGGATGCCGCTGCGGATGAAGACCTTCTTGACGCCGGGGACAGCACGCAGCTCTCGCAGGAGCTGGACCAGGTCCTCGTGGGTGACGCGGAGGTTGGGGCAGGGCTCGGGCGCAAGGCAGCGCCGGTTGGGGCAGGCGCCGCTCTTGAGCTGCTTCTGGCACGCGGGGATGCGGAAGTCCGCCGTGGGACCCGAGAGGTCGTTTATGTAGCCCTTGAAGTCCGGGTCCTGGGTCATGAGGCGCGCCTCGCGCAGGATGGAGGCGTGGCTGCGGCTCTGGATGATGCGGCCCTCGTGGAAGTTGAGCGCGCAGAAGCTGCACTGTCCCAGGCAGCCGCGGTTGTTCGCGATGGAGAACTTGACCTCCTTGATGGCGGGGACGCCGCCGGCGGCCTCGTACATGGGGTGGTAGGTCCGCTCGTACGGAAGCTCGTACGTCTCGTCCATCTGCTGGGTGGTGAGCGGCATGGTCGGCGGGTTCTGCACCACGTATACGCTGTGGGGGTATTCCTCCACCAGGGTGCGCGCGCTGAACGGGTCCAGGTTTCTGCCCTGCGTGCCAAAGCTGCGTGCGTAGGCCAGCTTGTCCGCCTGCATCTCCTCCCAGGTGGGGAGCGCGAGCGGGCGGTCCACGTCCTTGATGCTTCGCGTCTTGTACACGGTGCCGTGGACCCACGTGACCTGGCTTGCGGGCAGGCCGGAGTCGAGCGCATCTGCCACCTCGACCACGGACAGCTCTCCCATGCCGTATATCAGCAGGTCGGCGCCACTGTCGAGCAGGATGGAGCGCTTGAGCGAGTCGCTCCAGTAGTCGTAGTGGGCAAGGCGCCTGAGCGATGCCTCGATGCCACCCAGTACGATGGGCACGTGGCGGTACACGCGCCGGACGAGGTTGGAGTACACCACGGTCGCGTGGTCCGGGCGCAGGCCCATCTTGCCGCCGGGGGAGTAGAAGTCCGTGGAGCGGCGCCGCTTTGCCACGGTGTAGTGGTTGACCATGGAGTCCATGTTGCCGGAGGACACCAGAAACGCCAGGCGCGGCTGGCCCAGGACCTGCACGCTTGCGGGGTCGCGCCAGTCCGGCTGGCAGATCACGCCCACCCTGTAGCCGTGCGCCTCCAGCGTGCGCGTGATGATGGCCATGCCAAACGACGAGTGGTCCACGTAGGCGTCGCCGCACACGTACACGAAGTCGCACTGGTCCCAGCCGCGCTCGGCCATGTCCTGCTTGTTGACGGGAAGAAAGCTCATGCGTCGCTCCTTTTGCGTGCTGGTGCGTGCTGTTGCCGGTGCGTGTGCGCGGGCCGCGGCGGTCCGCCGTGCGGCAGGCCGCTGCAAACGATTATACGGTTCGGCGCGGCGGGCCCCGGGCGACGGCGCGCGGTCGATGTGTGCGGCGTGTGTGGGCAGGGGGCCCGCGACCTTCTCGCCCGTTGGCAGGTACCCCTTGGGGGTATAGTCTCGACACGGTGAAAAGAACCCCCTGGGGGTATACGCCACAGGGGAGCAAGGAGGGGAGGCCGCCATGGCACAGGGAAAGAGGGCCGTGCGGGGCGCCGCCGTGCAGGGCGAGAAGAACGCCTCCGCCACGGCCGAGGCCGCGCCGTGCGGCTGCGCCGCGTCTGGCGCCGCGACGCCGGCCCACAAGCACACGCCGCGCTCGGACGAGCTGAAGAAGAGCGTGACCTGCAGGCTGAACCGCGCGATCGGCCAGCTCAACGGGGTCAAGGCCATGATCGAGGACGATAGGTACTGCGGCGACGTGCTGACGCAGCTGGCGGCGGCGGAAAGCGCCGTCAGGGCCGTGAGCCGCATGGTCATGCAAGACCACCTGAAGACCTGCGTGGTCGAGAGGATCCAGCAGGGCGACACGGAGGTCGTGGACGAGGTAATGGACCTGCTGAGGAAGTTTGGCGCGTAGGCGCTCCTGCGCCGGCGCCCAGGGAGGTGCAAGATGGCACGTAGCGAGGCCCGCGAGACGTTTGACGTCACGGGCATGACGTGCGCCGCGTGCGAGGCGCGCGTGCAGAGGTCGGCGGCAGGCGTGAGGGGCGTGAGCGAGGCGAGCGTCAACCTGCTGAAGAACTCGATGGAGATCGCGTACGACGGGCGGCCGCAGACGCTGGACGCCGTGGTCGCGGCCGTGAGGAAGGCCGGCTACGGCGCAGAGCCCCGAAGCCGCGTTGCGGCGGGAGGCAAGGCCCCCGCGTTTGTGGACCCGCAGGTAAGCGCCAGGAAGGCGATCGAGGCGAAGCGGCGGCAGCTCTTGTGGTCGCTCGCGTTTGGGGTGCCGCTCTTCTACCTGGCCATGGGCCCCATGCTGGGCTGGCCCGAGGTGCCGGCGCTCGCGGGCATGCGCGGCATGATGGCGTCCGCGGTGACGCAGCTCATGCTGGCCATGTGCGTCATGTTCGTGAACCGCAGCTACTTCGTTCGCGGGTTCCAGACGCTGGCGCACCTTGCGCCCAACATGGACTCGCTCATCGCCATAGGCTCGGCCGCGAGCTTTGGCTACAGCGTCGTGGGCGTGTACCAGATGGCGCTCGCGCTTGGCCGCATGGACATGGCCGCGGCGCACCACGCCATGATGGGCAGCCTGTACTTTGACTCCGCGGGCACGATCCTGGTGCTCATCACGCTGGGCAAGTACTTCGAGGCGCGCGCGAAGGGCAAGACCACGAGCTCCATCTCCGCGCTCATGAACCTTGCCCCGAAGACGGCGACGGTGCTGCGCGACGGCCGCGAGCAGAGCGTTCCCACCGACGACGTGCGCGTGGGCGACGTGCTGGTGGTGCGCGCCGGCGAGTCCGTGCCGGTGGACGGCGTGGTGCGCGAGGGCTCGGCCTCCGTGGACGAGTCCGCGATCACGGGCGAGCCCGTTCCCGCCGAGAAGGGCGTGGGCGACCACGTGACGGGCGCCACGGTGTCGCGGCGCGGCTGGTTCACGATGGAGGCCACGGCCGTCGGCGCGGACACGACGCTCGCGAACATCATCCGCCTCGTGGACGATGCCACGAGCTCCAAGGCGCCCATCGAGCGCCAGGCGGACCGCATCGCCGGCGTGTTCGTGCCCGTGGTCATCGCGATTGCGGCCGTGACGCTGGTGGGGTGGCTCGCGTTTCTCGCCCCGGGCGACTTCGCCGTCGCGTTCAACCACGCGGTCTCCGTGCTGGTGATCAGCTGCCCGTGCGCGCTTGGCCTGGCCACGCCCACGGCCATCATGGTCGGTACGGAGCGCGGCGCGAAGGAGGGCGTCCTCATCAAGAGCGCGGAGGCGCTCGAGGTCGCGGGCTCGCTCGACACCGTGGTGCTGGACAAGACCGGCACCGTGACGGAGGGCGCCCCCAAGGTGACGGACGTTGCGAGCGTGGCGCCGGCGGGCGAGAAGGACCTCCTTCGCCTGGCCGCGGCGCTGGAGCGCAAGAGCGAGCACCCGCTGGCCCAGGCCGTGTGCGACTACGTGGACGAGGTAGCGCCGGACGCGGACGCCCAGGCGCGCGTGGAGGGCTTTGCGCAGGTGGCCGGCGGCGGCATCAAGGCCACGGTCGACGGCAGGCGCGCGCTTGCGGGAAACGCCCGCCTCATGGCTGCGGAGGGCGTGGACGTAGGAGACCTCGCGGCGCAGGCGCAGGAGCTTGCGGCCGCGGCGAAGACGCCGCTCTTCTTCGCGGCGGACGGGCAGGCTCTGGGCATGGTCGCCGTGGCGGACGTGGTGAAGCCCACCTCCGCCGCCGCGGTGGCGCGCCTGCGCGCCATGGGCGTGCGCACCGTGATGCTCACGGGCGACCAGGAGGCCACGGCCCGCGCAGTGGCGTCCCAGGTGGGGGTGGACGAGGTCATCGCCGGCGTCCTGCCCGACCAGAAGGAGCGCCGCGTGCACGACCTGCAGCGCGACGGCCACAAGGTCGCGATGGTGGGCGACGGCATCAACGACGCCCCGGCGCTCGCCCGCGCCGACGTGGGCATCGCTATCGGCGCCGGCACGGACGTGGCCATTGGCTCGGCGGACGTGGTGCTCATGCGCTCGGACCCGGCGGACGTCGCCACGGCCATAGAGCTCAGCCGCGCCACCATGCGCGACATCAGGCAGAACCTGTTCTGGGCCCTGTTCTACAACGCCGTGTGCATCCCCGTGGCGATGGGTACGCTCACGCCCGTGGGCATCACACTCAACCCCATGGTGGGCGCCGCCGCGATGGGCTTCAGCTCCGTGTTCGTGGTGTCGAACGCGCTCAGGCTCTTTGCGTGGAAGCCGAGCGGACGTGCCGCCGCGGCTCCCGCGAAAGACAGCGTGAAGGTTGGCAAGGAAGCGTCCCCGGCGGATGTTGCCGGGGCAGACGAGGAGGGAAGTGCCCCCATGGCAAGCAAGACACTTGATATCGAAGGCATGATGTGCGAGCACTGCGTGGCGCACGTGACGCAGGCGCTCGAGGGCGTGCGCGGCGTGAGGAACGTCCACGTCTCGCTGGACGAGAAGAACGCCACCCTGGACGCGGGCCCGCTCGTGAGCGACAAGAAGCTCTCGAAGGCCGTGGAGGACGCCGGGTACAAGGTGGTCGGCATCCGCTAGGCGCGCTCTGGGATGGTGCCGTCCTGATAGGCGCGGACGAGCGCGTCCAGGTCATGTATCTGGGCGCGCAGCTCCGCGCCGCGGTCCGTCTCGCGCACCAGGACCTGGTGGTCGTAGCGGCGCAGCACGTCGCTCTCGCTCATGATGTCCGCGTTGTCGTCCAGGGCGGCGTCGATTCCCAAGAAAGGCCGGTGCGCCTTGATGCGCAGGTCATGCGAGCCGGAGACCAAGGTGTAGCCCGCGATGCCCGTCTTGTCGTGGTAGGCGCGGCAGAACCCGCCGTCGATCACGAGCTTGCGGCCGTTCGCGCGCACGGGGCTTTCCCCGCGCACGGTGCGCACGGGCGTGTGGCCGTTTATGATGCGGCACTCCAGGCCGTGCAGGCCAAACTCCTCAAGTATGCGCACGCAGACGTCCTCGCGGTCCGTCAGGTCGTAGTACGGGTCGCGCGGCTCTTCCCACGCGGCCCTGTCGCTCACGAACGCGCGCTCGAACGTCTTCACCACGCGGCCCGAGAGCGGGGAGTGGGCGCCGCACCACAGGTAGTACATCCAGTCCAGCGCGGACTGGTCGCCCCGCGTCCACGCGCGGCGCGCCACGGAGTCGCAGAAGTCCAGGTAGTCGCGGCCGCGCCTCCACGTGCCCTCGCAGCTGACGCTGCAGAACGAGCCGTCGGACGCAAGCGGGATGCACCCGTGGAACAGCAGGTTGCCATCGCACACGCGGTAGATGGAGCCGCTCTCGTACAGGAACGCGACGTGGCGGCGCAGGCGGTCCGCATCGCGAAACGCCGCCTGGAGCCCCCGGAGCACGTCCTTCTCGCCCGGCGAGAGGCGGTAGGGGTCCTCTGGGTCGATGGTGGGGAAGTCGCAGGTCTTGAGCGGCCAGTCGCGATCGCCTATGCGCACGGTGCCGCGCGCGAGGTCCAGCTTGTCAAGCAGCAGGCGCTCGCTCGCGCGTCGCCAGTCCGGGTGGCGCCGGTACGTCTGGCCCTCCACCTTGAAGAGCATCACGTCTATGGCCTTCTGGAACGGCGAGATGACGTCGCCGGCGCGGTAGGTGCGGTTGGCGAACAGCGCAAGTTCGCGCAGGCTTATGCCATATCCGCTCTCGATCGAGGACAGCGTGCCGTAGCGCACGCACGTGCGCACGACGGAGCAGATGCACGCCGCGGACCCGCATGCCGCGCCCATCCACGCGATGTCGTGGTTGCCCCACTGCACGTCGACGGAGGGGTGGTGCTCGATCACGTGCATGACCTTGTCCGCGTGATCGCCACGGTCGAACACGTCGCCCACCACGTGCAGGCGGTCGACGGCCAGGCGCTTGATAAGGCCGGCGAGCGCCACGATGAAGTCGTCCGCGGCGCCGGCGGCCACCACGGACTCCAGAATGGAGCGGTGGTAGGCGTGGCGGACCTTCTCCTCGTCGCGCGTGGCATGCAAGAGCTCGTCCATGATGTAGGCGTACTCCGGCGGCATGGACTTGCGCACCTTCGAGCGCGTGTACTTGCCGGCAACCCAGCGCGCAAGGCGCACCATCCTATAGAGGTTCTGCAGGTACCAGGCCTCGTCCACGAGGCCCTCGCCGCGAAGGCGGTCGATCTTCTCGCGCGGGTAGTACACGAGGGTGCGCAGCTCCGCCTGCTCGTGCGCGTCCAGCTCCGGCGAGAAGATCACGCGGATCTGCTCGCGGATGACGCCGGAGCAGTTGTTGAGGATGTGCTCGAAGGCCTCGTACTCGCCGTGGATGTCGCTGATGAAGTGGTCCGTGCCGCGCGGCAGCGTGAGGATGGCGCGGAGGTTGATGATCTCGCTCATGGCGGCGCGCCGGCTGGGGAAGCGCTGCGACAGCAGGCGCAGGTACCTGAGCTGGGATACGGTGTCCGGGGTGGCGTCCTGCGCTTGTTGCTGCGGGCCTTGGGTCATGGGGCTCCTTTGCGTTGGTGGAATGATTTATGTGTTCGTATTCGATAATAGACCCGAAGCGCAGAAAGGCGCTCCCCCGGAGATAGTCATCCGGGGGAGCGGGGTGCGGTGCCGCGCGACCGGTCGGACGCGGTCGGCGGGCGTTGTCGGTCTTGCTAGAACAGCTGGGTGATGCCCGTAAGGAGCAGGATCGTGAGCGCTGCGACGATGATTCCCGCGACCTCCACGGCGGCGACCATGCCGAACCCGCGGAGGAAACCCTCGGTCTGGCGGTTAAAAGTAGTGGACGACATGATGGGCTCCCAACCTCTGGAGACTTTTCTTCTATTGGTATCATTCCACGCGCGCAAGCCGGCATCGCCCTTGTGAGCTGGGGCTTACCGAAGCCTGCGGCAAGCTGACGGTTGCGTTACAAATGCGTGGACGTGCGCTGACACGCCGTGCGGCCGCGTGCGTGCCGGCGCGGCAAGTGCTACCGTAGCCAGATGCTCTGCGGACGGTCGGGGGCGGGAGGTGACATGCGGGCCAGACGAACGGTGCTGCACGCGGCGGGGGCGCTTCTGGTGGCGACCCTGTGCCTTGGCGCGTATGGGCTTGTGGCCCCGCGGAGCGCTGGCCGGCCGTCCAGCGCGGACGGGACGAACGCGGACCCCGTGTTTTCCGACGCGGACGTGAGGCGCGTGCTGCGCGACTACGGCATGGGCACGTACTGCGACGTCGACCGCGTCATGCGCGACTCCTACGTGATACCGGGGTTGAAGATGACGCGCACGCTGGACGCGGACGGAAACCTGAGCACGTGCACGACGATGACGCCGCAGGGCGTGTGCGTTGCGGGAAGGTATCTGCTGGTGTCCGCGTACTGCCACGACCGCGTGCACGACTCCGTGATATATCGCATTGGGCTGAAGAGCCACCGGCTGGAGGGCGTGATCGTGCTGGACGGCACGCCGCACGTGGGCGGCCTTGCGTACGACGCGAGGCACGACCGCGTGTGGATGTGCGGCTATCGCGAGGGAAAGAACGGTGGCGCCACCGTGAGCTCGCTGAAGGCGAGCGCGTGGGAGTACTACGACGCGTCGCGCGCGGACGGCCCGTGTGCGGTGGAGCGCACGTACTACATTCCGACGCTCGCGCACGCGTCGTTTCTGACGGTGAAGGGCGACAGGCTGTACGTGGGCGACTTCAGCGACACGCGGAGGTCGCGCACGACGATCCAGGCGTTCGACATCGAGAAGGGCGGCACGCTCAGGCAGGCGGACCGCGACGAGACGATGGCGGACCTCCAGAAGGTGCGAAGCGACGGCTACCTTGAGAGCGAGGAGGGGCTGGAGCCTGAGGACGACACCGTGGACGTGCGCAACACCCGGGTGATGAGGCACGTGGTGAAGGACGCGGCGCGCTCGCACGGGGACATGCCCGTGCCCGTGGACGGTGCGCTCATCAACGGCCAGGCGCAGGGGATGGCGCTCGTGCGCGACCTGTGCCTGCTGTCGCAGTCGTACGGCCTGCGTGACAGCAGGCTGAGGGTGATGGCGTGGGACGGCGGCGCCTGGAACAACGATTTGAGAAACGCCCAGGCCTGGGCCACGTTCATACTGCCGCCGATGATGGAGGAGACCGAGGTCTCCGGCGGCAGGCTGTACCTGTGCTTCGAGTCTGGCGCCGAGGCCTACCGCTGGCAGGACTGCGCACGGGTGGACCGCGTGCTGGTGCTGCGCCTGAAGGACGTGGTGGGGGGCTAGGTCGCAGGCGGGCCTGCTAGAGGCAGGCGTCCTCGATCATGGTGCGGAGCTCCTGGATGCCCTGGCCCGTCTGGGACGACGTCACGAGCATGCGCGACGCGTCGAGCCCAAACTGCCTGGCAAGCGCCTGGCGCTGCTGCGCCTGCTTGCTGCGGCCGAGCTTGTCCGCCTTCGTGAGCGCCACGACGAACGGCAGCCCCTCCTGCTCGAGGTAGCCCAGCATGTCGCGGTCGAGCTGCTGGGCGTCGTGGCGGATGTCCACGAGCGAGACGACCAGGTTGAAGCTGCGCTCCTGCTCGAAGTAGCCGCTGATGAGGTTTGCCCAGCGCTGCTTTTCTGCCTGCGAGACCTTTGCGAAGCCGTAGCCCGGCAGGTCGACGAAGCGCACGCCGTCCACGTCGAAGAAGTTGACGTTTGCGGTCTTGCCTGGCTGGCTGGACACCTTCGCGAGCGACTTGCGGCCTATGAGCTTGTTCAGAAGCGACGACTTGCCCACGTTTGAGCGGCCGACGAACGAGACCTCCGGCGTGGTGGGCTCGGGCAGCTGCGCGATGGTTCCGTACGACGCCTCGAAGCGCGCCGTCTCGTACTTGAGCCTGCCCATGGTTCCTCCTCCGTGCGGGCCTTGCCCGCCGCCAGACGCGTGCCGCGGCCTTGCCCGCGCACGCCCGTTGCCGCCTTGTGCTGCGTAGATTCTACCCGAGGTTGCGCCTGCGTCAGAAAGCCCCCACAAGTGCGGCTGCGCCACGCCGCAGCGCCCGCGTCGCGCCCGAGTGGCACCATGTTGTTAACGCGCGCGGCGCACGCAGGCAGACGGGGTACACTCTGCAGTACGACTCCGCAGGACCGCGGCACCGCGGCGGCACGTCCCGCCCCGCACGAGGAGGCCACATGGACATGAGGGAAAGCATCCACCGGATGAAGCTCGAGGCGCCCGCGATGGCGGCGTCCCCGCTGGAGCAGCGCAACCGCGCGCTCGAGCTCATTGCGCGGGCGCTGGAGGCAAACGCCCAGAGGATCTTCGCGGCAAACGAGAAGGACATGGCGTCCGCGGCCGAGGCCGGCGTGGCACAGACCGTCCAGAAGCGGCTGCGCTACGACGAGGCGAAGCTTCGCGACGGCGTCGAGGGCCTTCGGCAGCTGCAGGAGCTTCCCGACCCGGTGGGCAGGGTCCTTCTCGACCGAGAGCTTGACCAGGGGCTGGAGCTCAGGCGCGTGACGTGCCCCATTGGCGTGATAGGCGTGATCTTCGAGGCGCGGCCGGACGCGCTGGTGCAGATTAGCTCGCTGTGCATCAAGAGCGGCAACTGCGCCGTGCTGAAGGGCGGGCGCGAGACCGCCAACACCAACCGCGTGCTGTTTGACGTGATACACGCGGTCGTGGTTAGGGCGGGGCTTCCCGCGGGCTGCCTCTTGCAGGCGGAGCTCCACAGCGAGATCGACGAGCTGTTGCGCTGCGACGAGGACGTGGACCTGCTGATTCCGCGCGGATCGAACAAGTTCGTGCGCTACATCATGGATCACACGAAGATTCCCGTGATGGGGCATTCTGCCGGCGTGTGTCACGTGTTCGTGGACCGCGACGCGGACCAGGACATGGCCGTGTGCGTGCTGGTGGACGCGAAGACGCAGTACCCCGCCGTGTGCAACGCCGCGGAGACGCTTCTGGTGGACCGTGCCATTGCGGCCGAGTTTCTGCCGAAGGCGGCGCGTGGCCTGGCCGAGCGCGGCGCCCGGCTGCGCGGCACGGCCGAGGTCGTGGATCTTCTCGCCAACGCGGAGGGCATTCCCGCCGTGGAGCTTATGGCAGACGACGAGTTTAGTACGGAGTACGGCGACTACGTGATGAGCTGCAAGGTGGTGGACGGTGTGCGCGAGGCCGTGGACCACATCAACCGATACGGCTCGCACCACACGGACGCCATCGTGACGGCGAGCGACGATGCGGCGGAGTACTTCATGCAGATGGTGGACTCCGCCGGCGTGTACCGCAACTGCTCCACCCGCTTTGCGGACGGCTTCCGCTACGGCTTTGGCGCCGAGGTGGGCATCAGCACGGGCAAGCTGCACGCGCGCGGCCCGGTTGGCCTGGACGGCCTGGTGACGTACAAGTACCGCCTGGTGGGCCACGGCGACATCGTGGCGCCGTACGCCTCAGGCGAGAAGAGCTTCCACTACCGCGAGCTGGGTTAGGGCTGGGCGAGCGTCGGTTTCGGAGGCGCGGCGCTACTTCGTGTCGCAGCCCTCGAAGTCGCGCATCTCCTGGCGGACGACCTCTTGCAGGTGGCGCTCGGCGGCGGCGATGGCGTCCTTGTCGCCCGAGGCCTTCGCCTTGCGGAAGGCGTTCATGGCCGAGAGGAAGTCCACCTCGGAATCCTCGTTCTTCTCGCCCGCGGCGGGTGCGTCTTCCGCGAAGGCGGTCTTCATGCCCTGTTGGGCGAGCTCTCCCTTGAGCTTGTCTACGAGTGCCTGGTCGTTCTGGTCCATTGGTCCTCCGAGCGTTGTGGTTTGCACCATGCTAGCGCAAGCGCGGTGAGGCGGAGGCCGGGGCGCGAGACCGATGCGAGATGGGGGACTTGGCGATGTGGCGGATTCGTCGTGTGCCACGGTTGAGAGGGATTGGTCTCTGATATGTTTGGGTATCAGGTATTCATCGGGTGGCATGGGGCCGCTCGACTGTGCTTTTGGAGAGTGCATTCATGATTGGGCTGATGAGTGGCATCGCCACGATCGGGTTCTTGTGGCTGGCGTTCAAGCTGGTGGCGCTGGGCTTTCGCGTCCTTGGCTGGCTGCTGCGGATCGCGCTGGTGCTGGGCCTTATCTGGCTGGGGCTGTTTACGCTGCCCGTGCTCCTGATCGTGGGAGCCGCCGTTGTGTGGGAGCTGCTGCGAACGGTTGGCATCGTGCACTAGGTGCGGCGCGCGGCGGCGCGGCTGCATGCGATTGAGACTTGGAGGCGGGCGTCCGTGGGGCGCCCGCCTTTTGCGTGGGCGAGCGCGGGCTCGCTACGCCCGATGCTCGCTTTCCAGCAGGTCCTCCACGAAGCCCACCTGGTACCGGCAGAACACGACCTCGCCCTCGTCCTGCGTCGCGTCGAGGTCGACGTCGCCCGATATGCCAAAGTCGCGGTCGTCGTCTGGGTCGCGGAACATCTGCCGCACGTGCCAGACGTGGCGACCAGCGCCGTCGCCCTTCTCGTCCGACTCGTCTATCGCAAGGTAGGCGGCAGAGCGGGCGTCCGCGTCCAGCAGGATGTCGTCGTGGGACTCGCGGTACGCGTCCAGCGCCTGCGCCCAGCGCGGCTGGCGCCAGCCCCAGTCCGCATCGAGCGCGCCCAGGCGCTCCGTGTTGCCCACGGCGGCAAGGCGCACGCGCGCGAACAGGGCGTTTCGCACCAGGAGCGTGAGTCCGCGGCGGTCGTGCACGACCTCGTGGGCGTCCGTGGGGGCGGCGCCCGCCTCCGGCGCGGCGGTGCCTGCGGCAGACCACTCGTCCACCAGGCTCGAGTCGACGGTCCTCACCACAAGGCCCAGCCACGCCACGATGTCGCGCAGGCGGTCGTCCAGCTTGTCCTCGGGCACGGTGCGCGCGAGCACGCGGTACGCGTCGGAAAGGTAGCGCAGCAGTGACCCCTCGGAGCGCGCGATGCCGCAGCGCTGCACGTAGCCCTTGAAGTCCGACGCCGTCTCCACCATGTCGCGCAGGATGGACTTCGGGCTCAGGCTGAAGTCGCGCGCCCACGGCACCTTCTCGCAGTAGCGCTCGAACGCCGCGTCCAGAAGCTCCTCCAGGGGCTTGGGGTACGTGACCTCCTGGATGCGCTCGATCCTCTCGTCGTACTCGACGCCGTCGGCCTTCATCTGGGCCATCGCCTGGTCGCGCGCCTGGCGCTCCAGCGCGCGCAGAATCTGCGGCGGGTCCTCCAGCGTGGACTCCACCATCGATATCAGGTCGAGCGCGTAGGTGTCGCTCTGGGGGTCGAGCAGCTCAAGCGCCGCAAGCAGGAAGGGCGAGAGCGGCTGGTCGAGCGCGAAGTCCTCCGGAAGGTCGACGGTCGTCACATACGAGAAGGACCCGTCCTCCTCCTCGTGGCGCTCCACCACGCCCGCGTCTATCAGGGTCGCGAAGATCTCGTCCGCGCGCATGTTAAGGCGGAGCTTCTCGTCGTCCGGCTGTGCGGAGTCCGCTATGAGCCGGTGCACGCGCGCGAAGGCGTCCCCGCCCTGCTCCACCTCGGCCAGCACCATGGAGTGGCTCACGCGCATGCGCGGCCTCAGCTTCTCGGGCTCCGCGGCGATGAGCTTCTGGAACGTGGCCTCCTTCCAGCCCACGAACCCCTTCGGCGGCTGCTTCGTCTTTATCTTGCGCGCCTTCTTCGGGTCGCCGCCGGCCTTCGCCAGGGCGCGCGCGTTCTCGATGTCGTACTCCGTGGCCTCCGCGATCACCATGCCCTCGGTGTCGAAGCCCGCGCGCCCCGCGCGCCCGGCGATCTGGTGGAACTCGCGCGCGTTCAGGTGGCGCATGCGGTGCCCGTCGAACTTGGAGAGCGCCGTCAGCAGCACGGTGTGTATGGGCACGTTGATGCCCACGCCCAGCGTGTCCGTGCCGCAGATGACGGGAAGCAGCCCCTGCTGCGCCAGCCTCTCCACCAGCAGTCGGTAGCGCGGCAGCATGCCGGCGTGGTGCACGCCCACGCCCGTCAAAAGCAGGCGCCTGAGCGTCTTGCCAAACGTGGTGGTGAAGCGGGTGCCTGCGATGGCCTCCTTGATCTGGGCGCGCTGTTCCTTCGTCGAGACGCCAAAGCTCGCGAGGCCGGATGCGCTCTTGACGGCCGCCTCCTGCGAGAAGTGCACTATGTAGAGCGGCGCGTCGCCCGCGTCCAGCGCCATCTTCACGGTCTGCTCCAGCGCGGTGTCCACGAACTTGTACTCCAGCGGCACGGGGCGCGGCGCGTCCGCGACGGTGTCCACGGAGCGCTCCGTCATCAGCTCCAGCGACGCCGCGATGTCGGACGTGTCGCCCAACGTGGCGCTCATGAGCAGGAACTGCGTGTGCGGCAGCGTGAGCAGGGGCACCTGCCACGCCCAGCCGCGGTCGCGGTCGCCATAGTAGTGGAACTCGTCCATGGCGACGCAGCCCACGTCGGCGGCCTCGCCCTCGCGCAGCGCCTGGTTCGCCAGGATCTCCGCCGTGCAGCAGATTATGGGTGCGTCCGGGTTAAGCGTGACGTCGCCGGTGATCATGCCCACGTTCTCGCGGCCGAAGAGCTCCACAAGGTCGAAGAACTTCTCGCTCACCAGCGCCTTGATGGGAGCCGTGTAGTACGCGCGCCGGTCGGTGCAGATGGATATGAAGCACATGCCCAGCGCCACCATGGACTTGCCGGAGCCGGTGGGCGTGCCCAGGATCACGTGGTCGCCGGACGCGATGTCCAGGAGCGCCTCCTCCTGGTGGTCCCACAGCTCGATGCCGCGCGACTCGACCCATCCCAGAAAGAGGTTGAGCGCCTCCTCGGGGTCGATGTTCGCGAACGTCTCGTCGTCGGGCCACGGCACGAGCCTGCCCAGCGATCCCTGGCCGTTTGGCCCCTCGTCCACCACGGCGTCCTCGTTGGCGCCAGTCTTTTCCAATGCTGCATCCTGCTGCATGTGCTTGCCTTCTGTATGCGGCCGCATCGCAGCCGTCTTGCGGCATCCTGCGCGCCGCCTCTCGAACTCCTCAATAGTAGCGGTTTGGTAGCAGTTTTCTTGCGTGCTATGCGCGCAAGAGGTGCTTTGCCGCCCAGCGCTCGTTGTTCAGGATCGGCCGCCCTATGCCCACCAGGTCGCACGCACCCTCGTCCAGAAGCGCCTGCGCGTCACGCATGCTGCGGATGCCGCCGGCAAGCATCACGGGCACGGGGCGGCCCGCCGCGGCAAGGGCCTCGCGCACGGGCCCGGACACGCCCTTGAACCAGCCCGGTTCCAGCGTGTCGCGGCGCGTGTAGTAGTTCATCCCGCCGGACGCCGATATCATGTCCGCGCCGTGCCGGGCGAGAAGGACCGCCGCCTCGCACGCGTCCTTGACGGTGGTGCCGCCGGGCATGTAGTCGCAGCCGCCCAGCCGCACCGAGACCGCCATGCCCCCTGCCTCAGCGCGCGCGGCGTCAAGCGCCTCGAGCGTGATGCGCAGGCGTCCCTCGAGCGAGCCGCCATACTCGTCTTGGCGCAGGTTCGTGAGGGGAGAGAGGAACTGGTCCAGAAGGTAGCCGTGTGCCGCGTGCAGCTCGACACCGTCGAAGCCCGCAAGCCGCGCGCGCCGCGTGGCACGGCCAAACGCATCCACCACGCGCGCTATGTCCGCACGGGTCATGATGCGCGGCTGCGGCTGTCCCACCTTCGCGCCCGGGCAGTTCACGCCGCTGGGTGAGAGCGCCACCTGGCGTATCACCTGCGGACGTGCCGCGCTTCCGGCATGGCTGAGCTGCACAAACACCGGGGTGTCGCACTCGTGGAGCACGCGGGCCTCAAGCCTCAGGCCGCAGAGGTCGTCGTCGCGGCTGATGGACGCCTGCCGGGGCGTGGCCTGGCCGTCCGCCGTCACAAAGTGGTGGCCGCACTCAACAAGGCCCAGGAGCCCGCCCTCCGCGCGCTCGCGGTAGTGGTCCAGCAGCCGCTGGCTGATGCTTCCGTCCGGGTTCGCGCGGCCGCTTGCCATGGGCGCCATCACCACGCGGTTGCGCAGCTGCACGCGCCCCACCCGCACGGGGTCGAACGGGGTCATGCCTCCGTCCCCGCGCCAGCCGCCGCCGGCGCGGCGACGCTCTTGAGCGCCGCCTTCGAGGGCACGATCTCCTCCGGCTGGTCAAAGCTCACGATGAGCCGCTCGAGCTCGCGGATGTAGTCGCGGGCAAGGCCGCTCAGGCGGCGCTGGCTGTGGGTGATGTAGCCCACGTTCATGACCTCGTCCGTCTCGATGGGGATGGACGCGATGCCGCTGAACATCTCGTCGGAGCGCACGCCCGTGGATATCAGGTAGCCGTCGCAGTGGCTGAGGATTCCCGTCATGGTGGCGCGGTCGCTCACGGTGATGTGGCGCGCGTGCGGCAGGTCGCCCAGCGGCTCCTCGGAAAGGTAGAGCGAGGCCTCCGCGCCCTGCTCGAAGTCGTATCGCTCGAACGGCGCAAGGTCCTCGGCCGTGACCGTGCGCCTCGACGCGAGGGGATGCCCTTCTCGCACGAAGACGTGCGGTCGCGCGTGGAAGAGCGACGTGAACACGAGCGAGCCCTCCTCCAGGCGCCTGCGGATCACGGTCTCGTTGTAGTGGCTCAAAAAGAGGATGCCGATGTCGCTCCTGAACGTGCGCACGTCGTCGATGATCTCGCTCGTGCGCGTCTCGCGCAGGCTGAAGTCGCACGACGAGCCGCCGTGCGCCTGCAGGAACTTGATGAACGCGCGCACGGCGAACGCGTAGTGCTGCGTGCTCACGGACATGCGCCCCTGGGACGTGCCGCGCCTGGTGTAGTGGTCGGTCAGGAGGTCCGCCTGCTCGACCACCTGGCGCGCGTAGCCCAGAAACTCCACGCCGTCGCTCGTGAGGCTGATGCCCTTGCTCGAGCGGTTGAAGATCCTGATCCCAAGCTCGCTCTCCAGCTCCTTCACGGCGACGGAGAGGCTGGACTGCGATATGAAGAGCTTTCGCGCCACGGAGTTCATGGAGCCGCTCTGGGCTATGGCGATAACGTAACGGAGCTGCTGCAGCTGCATATGGGGCCTCCCGCATCGGTCTGCTATGCAGTAAAGCTATACCAC
>CACWMM010000002.1:0-56673 GCA_902761955.1 uncultured Olsenella sp.
CCCACGAGCAGCATGGTCTTCGTGCCGAACTTGCGGCCGAGCTTGCCGTAGGCGATGGCGGACGGGAAGGCCACGAACTGCGTGACGAGAAGAGCGAGGACAAGCTGGGTGCCATCGATGCCGAGGTCGGAGCCATAGCTGGTCGAGAGCTTGATGATGGTGTGGACGCCGTCGATGTAGAAGAAGTACGCGATGATGAAGTAGCGCAGGGTCTTGTCGGCCCAGATCTTCTTCAGCGTCGCACCGATGCCGTGGAACGCCTTCGAGACGGCGTGGTCCTCGCGCGGCTTGTAGTGCGTCTGCTCGACGTCTTTGAGCATGGGTATGGTGAACGCGACCCACCAGGCGGCCGTGATTACGAACGCAATCTGCATGGCGTTCTGGAAGCTCATGCCAAACGGCCTGGTCAACACGATGGCGAGGCACGCGATGAACGGCACGCAGCTGCCGATGTAGCCCCAGGCGTAGCCCTGGCTCGACACCTCGTCCATGCGCTCGTCCGTGGTGGCGTCCACCAAGAGCGCGTCGTAGAACACGATGGACGTGTTCAGCATGACGGACGAGATCACGTAGATGACGAGAAACGCCATGGCGCCGGTCGGAAAGCCCATCGCCACCGTGGCGACGACGCCGGTCCCGACGGTTCCCACGACGAACTTCTTCTTCATCCCCTGCATGTCCGCGATGCTGCCGAGGATCGGCATGAGCAGCGCGATGACGAGCGAGGCGACGGTCTCGCCGTAGCTCCACGCCACGAGGGCCGGCCCGTCCGCGAGCGACTTGAAGTAGATGGGGATGATGCTCGTGGCCAGAAGGACGAGGGCGGAGTTACCCACGTCGTACATGATCCAGCTCTTCTCGGCCCTTGTGAACTTCTGCTTTGCCATGTTGGCGATCCCTTCTGTGGACCCAGCCCCTTGCATAGACGAGGCAATTCTAGAAGAACTTATGAAATGTTTTCGAAAGGCTGCCGTAAGCGGTACGTCAGGCGGCGCATGGGGCACGAACGTCGTGGCGTGCCGGCGGGAGCTCAGGCTATGCGGGCGATGCACCGGCGCCGGGCGCAAAGGTGTGCGCGCTATGTGCGTGGTGCGTGCGAGGCGTCGCGATGTTGCGGTTCTCGAGGTGGGGGAGCGGCGCATCTGCGATACTTGTCCACTAGGCCGCATGGGGCAAGCACGGTGCGCGCCCCGTTCCATAAGGAGATGACGGATGCCTGCAATTTTGACGCATGACTTCTTTGGCAGGGATGCCTACGACGACGTCTCGGCGAGCCGGGGGTTTGTCACGCCGCAGCAGCGTCAGGCCTTCCTGTTGGGAAACCAGGGTCCCGACCCGCTGTTCTACCTCGTGGCGGACCCGTTTGTTGGAAGCGAGAACCGCGTGGGTGGGCTCATGCACCACGCGAAGCCGGCAAGGCTCCTGAGCGCCCTGCGCGACGCGCTGACCATGCTCACCCGTGACGAGCGCCCGGTGGGCGACGCGTACGCCGCGGGCTTCTTGTGCCACTACCTGCTGGACCGGTCCATGCACCCGCTGGTGTACGCCTACCAGTACGCGCTGTGCGACGCGGGCGTGAGCGGTCTTGACAGGTCGGACGGCGACGAGGTGCACGCGGAGATAGAGCGCGACCTGGACGAGATGGTGCTGTACGCGAAGACCGGCATGACCGTGCGCACGTTCAAGCCGTACCGCGAGGTGCTGCGCGCGGACGACGCAACGCTGGCCGTGATCGACAAGCTGTACTTCTACATGAACCTCTGGGCGTACAGCCGCACGCTCGACCAGGACTGCTACACGCACGCGGTGAAGTCGTTCAGGCTCGTGCAGCGCCTGTTCTACGCGCCGGGGCAGGGCAAGACGCGGGTGCTGGCGCCGCTGGAGCGCAGGCTGGGGCACAAGCGCTACTCGCTGTACAGCGCGATGGCCCACCGAGACCGCGCGGAGCGCACCTCTGACTTCGACAACCGCGAGCACCGCGCGTGGAGGAACCCGTTCGACGGCAGCGTGTCGACGGACGGCTTCTGGGAGCGCTACGACGCGGCGCTGGCAGAGGTCGCGAAGGCCGAGGACGCGTTCTTCTCGCTTGGGTTTGACGAGCGCGAGGCGGAGGGGCTGACGCGCAACCTCAACTTCAGCGGCCAGCACGCGGACCCGGACGACCCCGTGGGGCCGAGCGAGCCCGAGCCGGAGGCATAGCGGTCGCATGGTGAGCGAGGCCACGCATCACGTGATGCAGGCGAACAAGAGCAAGAACACGAAGCCGGAGCTCAAGGTGAGGGAGGCCCTGCGCAAGGCGGGGCTTTCCGGCTACAGGCTGCACTGGAAGAAGGCGGCGGGCAAGCCGGACATCTGCTACCCGGGGCGGCGCGTCGCCATCTTCGTGAACGGGTGCTTCTGGCACCGCTGCCCGCACTGCTCGCTGCCGCTGCCGAAGTCGAACGTCGCGTTCTGGTCGGCGAAGTTCGAGCGCAACGTGAGCCGCGATGAGCGCGACGCGCGCATCCTGGTGCAAGACGGCTGGACCGTGCTCGTGGTGTGGGAGTGCCGGCTGCGCAAGGCGAGCTTCGACGCGACGATGGCCGAGCTCGTGCGGCAGATTCGCCTGAGCGAGTCGCAGCCGCCGAGCGAGCGCGGGCGCTACGTGGACGTGGGGTCGACGGCGCCGTGGAAGCTGCACGAGGCGCGAAGGCGTGCGCGCGGGCGCGCAAGGCGCTAGACTCTGTATATACTGGGCACGAAATCTTGGCGGCGGCCGGGCATGGGCAGGTGGCCGCGGCTGACTTTGGGGGCACGCATGGCAACGTATGCGTTTTCGGACGTGCATGGACACAGGGCGACGCTCGAGCGGCTGCTGGAGCGCGTCTCGCCGGCGGACGACGACCGCATATTCATGCTGGGCGACATGATCGACCGTGGGCCGGACCCCGTGGGGGTGCTGCGCATCTGCCGCGAGCTGTCGGGCGCGACCGTGCTGATGGGCAACCACGAGGACCTGATGCTCACGTACCTGGAGGCGCCGGAGGTGGGCATGAACCAGGTGAACTGGGAGATGAACGGCGCCGGCACCACGATGGACGGGCTTTCCGTCCTGCCGGAGGGCGAGCGCGTGGAGCTTCTGGACTGGGTGGCGAACCTGCCGCTGTACGCGTACGCGTTCGTGTCCGGCCGCCCGTACGCGATGGTGCACGCCGGCATCAGGCCAGGCGTGCCGTTTGAGCGCGCGGGCGAGAAGGACGAGGCGCCCGAGGCAGCGGAGGACGGCGCGTACGCGATGGGGTGGAGCGACGACGACCTGCGCGCCATGCTCGAGGCGCAGCGCCCCGAGGACCTGGTGTGGATCCGCGAGGAGTTCTGGGGCCAGCCGACGGGCCTCGTGGGCGAGGACGGCCGCGGGCCCATCGTGATCGCGGGCCACACGCCCACGCCGTACCTGCAGGGCATGGCCGACCTGCCTGACCGCCTGCCGCTTGACGAGAACGGGCTCTGCCGCATGGTGAAGGTGGGCGCGAGCGCCCAGACCGGCGGCGTCGCGGACCGCTGGGACATCGACTGCGGCGCGGCGGGCGGCGCCGGCTTTGGCAACCTGCTGATGCTGCGGCTGGACGACGGCCAGGAGACGTACGAGCCCGTGCGCGAGGGGGAGTAGCGCGTGGCGGCGCCCAAGGGGCCCGCGACGCACGTGGACTCGCCGCTGGAGCCGGTGTTCGACGCGCACAGCCGCGTGCTGATGCTCGGCACGATGCCGAGCCCAAAGTCGCGCGAGGTGGGCTACCACTACGGCAACCCGCAGAACCGCTTCTGGCGCGTGATGGCCACGATCTGCGGAGAAGAGCCGCCCACGTGCCGGGAGGAATGCCGTGCCCTCGCGCTTCTCCACCACTTTGCCCTGGACGACGTGCTGAGGAGCTGCACCATCGTGGGGGCGAGCGACGCGTCCATACGCGACGCCGTCCCAAACGACCTGCGCGCCCGCGTGCTGGACCACGCGCCCATACGGGCGATCTTCTGCACCGGCGCGGCCTCGCACAGGCTGTACCGTCGCTACATAGAGCCCGAGCTGGGCATTCCCGCCACGAGGCTTCCGTCCACGAGCCCGGCCAACGCCAGCTGGAGCCTGCCGAGGCTCGTGGAGGCGTATGGCGTCGTGAAAAGGTATCTGCAAGAATAGGCGTACAGGAGCGGCGCGCCACGGGCGCAGGAGCGGTGCGCCAGGGACGCGGGCGCGGCGTGCGCCCTCGCGGCAAGGCAAGACGGAGCTGGTGGATGAGGCTGAGCGACATGACAAGGGGAGAGGTGCCGGGCTTCGCGCTCGTGCGCGCAGACGCCGCCGACCTTCTGCATGGGGCCGTGCGCCACGAGTCCGAGCTCGAGGGCTGGATACGTCCGTGGCGCTTCTCGGCAGACCAGATGCGCGCCATGGGCAGCTGCCAGGCGTGGCACCCCGGCCTCTACCGGCAGATGGGCCGCGCGACGGCCGGCGTCTGCCTGGAGTTCACGACGGATTCCTCCGAGGTCGCGGTGGAGGTGCGCCTTGACGGCGAGCCGGTGGGCACGCGGGAGGTCCTGAAGTACGTTGACGCACGCGAGGCGGGGCGGCAGGCCGCCGCGCCGGAGGCCTTCGCGCGGCAGGCCGGAGCCGCCGCGCCCGCGCGCATGCACGACGGCCTCTCGTGCGAGGTGGACGGCCGCCCGCTGGGCGTGCGCGCGCCCGCGCCCGGAGACGACCAGGTGACGTTCACGCTGGACGACCCCTCGGCCGCGCCGGCGGAGGGCATCATGCAGCTGCCCGGCATGGGCGACACGCACCACGTGCGCGTGTGGCTGCCGTGCCTGCGCGGCTGCACGCTGCGCTCCGTCGTGGGCAACGGCAGCTTCATAGATCCGGTCGAGAAGCGCCGCAACCTCCTGGTGCTGGGAGACTCCATCGCGCAGGGCTTCGTGGTGGACGACCCCGCGCTCGCGTGGCCCACGCTGCTTGCGGCCGAGCTTGGGCTCGACGTCGTGAACCAGGGCGTGGGCGGCCAGGTGTTCCAGCCGGGCACGCTGTATGGCCTTGCGCCGGCCATAGACCCGGCCGCCGTCATCGTGGCGCTCGGCGCGAACTACCGCTACGAGCCGTGCCGCGAGCGCCTGGTCACACGGGACGTGCGCTCGTTTCTGGAGCAGGTGGCGCGGCTGTGGGAGGGCGTGCCCACGTGGGTGGCGACGCCGCTGTGGCACGACGAGGACGCGTGGCCGTCGCATCGCATGAGCTGCTTCGAGGTGGTGCCGCGGCTCATCCGCGAGCAGGCGTCGCGCTTCGACGGCATGCGCGTGGTGGACGGCGCCGGCCTGCTCGACCACGACGCGGCCCTCATGGCCGATGGCTTCGAGCACCCCGGCCCCGCGGGGTCGCGGCAGGTCGCGCGCAGGCTCGGCCTCGTGATGGAGCAGGCGTCCACGCCGCAGGATGAGCTGCGCGAGCGGGCGCTCTCGCTTTTGGCAAAGGCGCCTCGGCGCACGTTTCCGCTGGCAGAGTGCCTGCGCCGCGGCGTCGGCAGCGTGATCTGCGCACGGCCTGGCTGCGTGGCGCTTCGCGAGCCCGGCGGCATGCAGATGCTGTGGGCCACGGACCGCGGGCTCGCGCAGGACGTCGCGTGCGCGCTCATGGGCGACGCCGTCACGCTCTGTCTGGAGCCCTCGCTTGCGGACGACCTCGCCGGCTGGCTCGGCCTTCCCGTGAAGGACCCCGTCCACCTGGCCATATACCGCAAGAAGGCACGTCCCAGGGTCGACGCGGCCCATCCCGTGCGGCCGCTTGGCCCCCAGGACCTCTCGGCCGTGCGCCAGCGGATGACGCACCCGGAGTACCAGACGGACGCCCAGACGCTCGCGCTCCTTGGAGAAGGCAACATGCTCGGCGCGTTTGCGGGCGACGAGCTCGTGGGATTTATAGGAGAGCAGACCGAGGGCTCCATGGGCATGCTCGAGGTGTTCGAGGACTTCCGCAGGCACGGCTGGGCGCTCGCGCTCGAGTCCGCAAAGATCTGCCAGGTGCTCGACCGCGGCCAGACGCCGTGGTGCGAGGTGTGGCCGGACAACAAGGCGTCCGTGCGGCTGCAGCACAAGCTCGGCCTCACGGTGCTTCCCGCGACGGAGGCGTGCTTCCTGGCCAAATCACGCGGCAGCGCGCCCGAGGATGCACGGTAACGCCACATACGGCGCTCGGCGTGGATTATGTCCACCGTTTGGGGTAGGGTATCCGGAGCCAAAGAACAAGAGAGGTACCCCATGCCAACACAGGAAACGCCAGACGCAAGGGTCAACCGCATGGCTCTCAGCATGCCCATGCAGGTCTCGGCCCAGGTGGCAGAGCAGGTCCGCGCGCTTGCGGCCACGGGCGGGCTCAGCCCGTTCGCCTGCAAGAACTCCGCCGTCATCAGGCGCGACGTCACCCAGCGCGACCTTGACACCTGCGTTCGTCCCGCCTTCGTGCGCGACGCGGAGAAGATCGTGCACACCCCCGCGTACAACCGCCTCAACGGCAAGACGCAGGTGTTCTCGTTCCGCCAGAACGACGACCTCACCCGACGCGGCCTCCACGAGCAGCTCGTCGGCCGCGTCGCGCGCGACATCGGCCGCGCCCTCGGGCTCAACCTCGACCTCATAGAGGCCATCTCGCTCGGGCACGACCTCGGCCACACGCCGTTCGGACATGCGGGCGAGCGCTTCCTGCACGACGTCTACCACGAGCGCACCGGCCGGTGGTTCCGCCACAACGTGCAGAGCGTGCGCGTGCTCGACGTGCTGGAGGGCCGCAACGTGTCGCTCCAGACGCTCGACGGCGTCATCTGCCACAACGGCGAGTTCGAGCGCCAGCGCTTCGAGACGAGCGGCCTGAACGACTTCGACACGTTCGACCGCGTGGTCGAGGGCTGCTGGGAGTCCGGCGACGCCGCCATCGCCCACCTGCGTCCCATGACGCTCGAGGGCTGCGTCATGCGGATATCGGACATCATCGCCTACGTGGGCAAGGACCGCCAGGACGCCATCCGCGCAGGCCTCGTGGGCGAGAAGGACTTCGAGGACGGGCTCGGTGGCGCCTACAACGCCTGGGCGCTCTCCGCGTTCGTGACGGACGTGGTCGAGAACAGCATCGGCAAGCCGTACGTCGCCATGAGCGAGGAGGGCTTCGCGGAGCTTTCGCGCGCCAAGCGCGAGAACTACCAGAAGATCTACGGCTCTGCCGAGGTCAACGGCGACTTCGCGGGCCCGGTGCGCGAGCTCTTCTCCGCGCTGTATGAGCACGAGCTGAACGCGCTCGCGGCCGGGGACGAGTCCGCCGCCATCTTTGCCCATCACATCCTGCCTCTTGGTCGCAGGCTGTCCTTCTACGGGCGCCGCTACGACTGGGAGGCGGACCCCGACCAGTGCGTCGTCGACTTCATCAGCGCCATGACGGACGACTACTTCGTTGCCACGTGCGAGGCGCTGTTTCCCAAGGCGCGTGAGATCTTCCCCAGCCGCAGCTACTTCGACGGCGTCAGGGCGTAGGGGGCCGCCATGGACACGCTTTTCTCGCAGTCGGAGCGCAGGGTGCGCAGGCAGAACGCGCCGCTCGCCGCCCGCATGCGCCCGCAGTCGCTCGAGGAGTACGTCGGCCAGGAGCAGGCCGTGGGGCCGGACTCGTGGCTGCGTCGCGCCATCGAGCACGACACGCTGTCCTCCGTCATCCTGTACGGGCCGGCCGGCACGGGCAAGACCACGCTCGCGCGCATCATCGCCAACACGACGCACGCGGAGTTCGTCGAGGTGTCCGCCATCACGGGCACGGTTAAGGACCTCCGTCGCGAGATCGACGCCGCGGAGCAGCGCCTGCTCACCAGCGGCCGGCGCACCATACTCTTCGTGGACGAGATCCACCGCTTCAACCGCACGCAGCAGGACGCGCTCCTGCACGCGGTGGAGGACAGGGTCGTCGTGCTGGTGGGTGCCACGACGGAAAACCCCTACTTCGAGGTGAACTCCGCGCTCATCAGCAGGTCGCGCGTGGTGGAGCTCGAGCACCTGGACGATGCGTCCATCGAGAAGATCGTGCGCCGCGCGCTCGCGGACGAGAGTGGGCTCGCGGGGGCGTTCGAGCTCGAGGACGACGCCATGCGCGAGATCGTGACCATGGCGGGAGGCGACGCCCGCGCCGCGCTCACGTCGCTCGAGCTCGCGAGCCAGATGGCGCTTCCCGCGGGCGATGCGGCCGCCGCGAGCGCGGAGCACCCCGTCACCATTGGTGCCAGGCACGTGCTCGAGGCGAACCCGCGCCACGGCCAGCCGTACGACAAGGCCGGCGACATGCACTACGACGTCATCTCCGCGTTCATCAAGTCCATGCGCGGCAGCGACCCGGACGCGACGCTCTACTGGCTCGCGCGCATGATCGACGCGGGCGAGGACCCCAAGTTCATAGCGCGCAGGATCATGATCCAGGCGTCGGAGGACGTGGGCAACGCGGACCCGCAGGCGCTGCTCGTGGCGGAGGCCGCGTTCAGGTCCGCGGAGGTCATCGGCTATCCGGAGTGCCGCATCAACCTGGCGCAGGCCGCGCTCTACGTCGCGCTCGCGCCAAAGTCGAACGCGGCGGAGGCCGGCATCGACGCCGCCCTGGCCGAGGTAAGAAACGGCCCGCGCCGCGACGTCCCCAGCTACCTGCGCGACCGTCACCGCCCCGGGTCAGAGGACTACGGCGAGTACCTGTACCCGCACGACTACCCGCTTGGCTGGGTGCGCCAGCGCTACCTGCCGGAAGGCCTCGAGCGCGGCGCGTTCTTCCACCCCAGTCCGCGCGGCTGGGAGTCCTGGCGCCTGGAGGCCTCCGCCCGCGACCGTCAGGACCTGGAGGACACCGAGGGGCCGGCCAAGGGGCCGGCCGAGGGAACGCACGGTGGCAAACCCACCGCGAATGGGTAGAATGCGTAACGTAACACGTACCATGGGGATTCGCCGGACGGGTCCCGTGGCCTAGGGAGAAGGGCAAGGCAATGGAGATGTCACCCCTGAGCATCCTGCTCATCGTGCTGGTCGTCGCGGGCATCTGGGCGGTCGTGGAGCTCGCGCTCACCATCCGCCGCGCACGCGGCGCCGTGGACGACGTCACGCGTGCGGCGAACGAGACCATAGAGCAGGTCCAGCCCGTGATCGCGAAGCTGGACGGTGCGATGGACGACCTCCAGCCCAGCCTGAAGCAGGTGGACCCCATCGTGGCGAAGGCCTCGGTCGCCCTGGACGAGGCGAACGAGGGCCTGCGCAAGGTGAACGGCATCCTGGGCGACGTCTCGACGGTCTCCGGGACGGCGGCCGGCGTGACCGACGTCGTGAACCAGGTGACGAACGCGGCTGCGGACGCGGCGAGCGGCCTTGTGTCCAAGATCACCGGCGTTCCGCAGGCGTCTGGCGCGCATCACCTGAAGAAGGGTGAGGCCGCGGCGGCCATCGAGGCACCGGAGGCGGAGGAGCCCCACGCTCCGGAGGCGGCCCCGGAGGAGGCCCACGGCGGCAACACCGGCTACGTCACGTACGGCGAGGTCGGCGTGGTCGCATCGAAGGAGAAAGACGAGAAGGACGAGCGCGACGCGAACGCGTCCGAGTAGGGGAGAGCATGACGGAAGAGAAGAGCGTCCGCCTGAGCGTGCCGGCGGAGCCGGAGTTCGCGAGGGTGGTCCGCATGACGGCGGCGAACCTCGCCGTGCTGTGCGACATGAACGTGGACGATGTCGAGGACCTGCGCATGGCCGCGGAGGAGGGCTTCGTCTACAGCTGCGCCACGCGTCCGGCAACGTGCGACGTGAGCTTCGCCATCGCAACCGACGGCGTTTCGATGTCCTTCTCGCTTGGCGACAAGGAGCCCGAGCAGTCCCAGGACGGCGAGGATCTTTCCCTCGTTGAGCTCCTGCTGGACGCCGTGTGCGACAGCTGCGAGGTCACGGACGCCGGCGAGCTCGTCCTCGTGAAGGGGATTGGCGGGACCGATGCCCAATAGCAGCGAGCGTGGGACGGAGGCCGCGCCGCGCAGGCGCATCTCGTCCAGGATGCCGAAGGGCAAGCTCGCGTGGGACAAGGACCGCACGAGGGAGCTGTTCAGGCGCTACAAGGAGGAGGGGGACGAGGAGGCCCGCGAGCAGCTCATCATGAGCCACCTCAACCTCGTGCGCTTCCTGGCCTCCAAGTTCAAGAACAGGGGCGAGCCCCTCGACGACCTCGTGCAGGTGGGCACGATTGGCCTCATCAAGGCCATCGACCGCTTCGACCTGTCGCGCGGGCTCGAGTTCACGACGTTCGCCACGCCGACCATCATGGGCGAGATCAAGCGCCACTTCCGCGACAAGGGCTGGTCCGTGCGCGTGCCGCGCCGCCTGCAGGAGCTGTCCTCAAAGGTGAACCAGGTGACGGACGAGCTCACGAAGGAGCTGCAGCGCTCGCCGTCCGTCGAGGAGATCGCGAAGGAGCTTGGCACGTCCGTCGACGAGGTGCTCGAGGCCATGGAGTCCTCGAGCGCGTACAGCTCCGTGCCGCTGGAGGGTACGGGCCAGGGCGACGACGATGACGCACCGTCCGTGATCGACCACTACGCGACGGAGGACGAGGACCTCGCCGCCTCTGACGACCGCATGGTCATCGAGGACACGATCAAGGACTTCTCGCCCCGCGAGCAGGAGATCATCCGCATGCGCTTCATCGACGGCCTCACGCAGGTCGAGATTGCGAAGAAGCTCGGCATCTCGCAGGTGCAGGTGTCGAGGCTGCTGAGGCGCACGCTGAAGAAGGTCCAGGAGAAGATCGACCCCGAGGGCCTTATGCGCTAGCGGGCGCCGTGCATGGAGGACGCGTTGCAAGAGGACGTTTTGGACGAGAAGGACACGGGCACGGGGCGGAGGGACGCCCTGGGAGTCTTCAGGAGCCTTGGCATACGGGCGTGGGCGTTCATCGGCGTCGCCGTCGTGTTCGGCATCTGCGTGTGGGCCATGGGCTTCATCTGGCCCGCGGTGGAGCTTCTTCTTGCCGGCGTCGTGATGGGCTTCGTGTGCAGCCCGCTCACGAACTTCCTCGAGGACCACGGCGTGAACCGCACCATCGGGGCGCTTGTGGCGCTGCTCGTGCTCGTTGCGGTGCTCGTGGGCGTGTTCCTGCTGCTCATGCCCCCGTTCGTGGAGCAGCTCGCCGAGGTGCTGCGCAAGGTCCCGACGTATGTCATAAAGGTCAGGACCTCCGTCGACGGCTTCTGGCGGCGCTACGGCAACGCGGGCACCACGGACGTGCAGCAGAGCGTGAACCAGTTCGTGAACTCGATATCGGGCATCGGCATCAAAGCGTCCTCCGAAATGGCCGAGAGGCTCTCGACGGGCCTCATGAGCAGCGCCGTCTCGTTCGTGAACGGCTTCGCGATACTATGTCTCGGCCTCGTCCTCGCATACTGGTTCGCGAAGGACTACCCCGTCATCGCGCGGGAGTTCATCACGATCGCCGGGCCGCGCCACGAGCGCGGGCTCTCCGTACTTCTCGCCGTCATGAGCCGCTCGATGGGTGGCTACATGCGAGGCACCGTCATCACGTCCGTGTTCGACGGGCTGCTCTCGTGGGTGTTCTTTGCGCTCGTGGGGCACCCGTATGCGGGACTCGCCGCGATCCTGGTGGGCGTGCTGCACTTCATACCCGTCATCGGCGAGTGGGTCGCCGTCGCGTTTGCCGTGCTGCTGGCGCTGTTCGAGAGTCCGATGCTTGCCCTCGTGGCTCTCGTGGGGTCCGTCGTGATCCAGAACGTGACGGACAACGTCGTGTCGCCCCTGGTGATGCGATCTGCCGTGAAGATCCACCCCGCGCTCTCGCTCATCGGCCTCTTCATCGGGAACAGCCTGGGGGGAGTGCTCGGCATGCTTCTTGCCGTGCCTTTGACCGCGGCCATCAAGAGCGTGTTCGTGTACTACTTCGAGAGCAGAAGCGGCAGGCAGCTCGTGTCCTACGACGGGGCGCTGTTCCAGGGGACGCCGTTCCACGACGCCCGCGGGGGCGTGGAGCCCGCGTTCGACGCCCTGGACGACGACCGGTTCTTCATGGGGTCGCGGCTGGTGGACGGCGCCCAGACCGAGGCGCCCGTCGCGGATGAGCCGCCAAAGGCGCGCGCACACGCCCTTGCGAATGCGCTCTCGGACGCCGTCGAGCGGGCGAGGGAGAGGCGTCGGGACGGCTCGACGCACGGCCCCGAGTCTGGGCATGATAAGGATTTGCACAAGTAGATGGGGATTGGCGTCCGCAACGTCTCCATCGAATCGTAGTATTATGCGCTAGCGGAAAACTGCCAACGAGGTCGCGCCATGCCGCGGGGCCGTCAACAAGGAGAACCATGAGCACTGCTGACTACAAGAACATGACTACCGCGGAAATCCGCGAGGACTTCCTCAAGTTCTTCGAGGACAAGGGCTGCAAGCTCTACCCGTCCTCCTCCCTCATCCCCGAGGACCCGTCGCTCCTCCTTGCGAACGCTGGCATGAACCAGTTCAAGGAGTACTACCAGGGCACGAAGACCATGAAGGAGATCGGTGCGACCTCCTGCCAGAAGTGCCTGCGCACCAACGACATCGACAACATCGGTGACGCGCGCCACCTCTCGTTCTTCGAGATGCTCGGCAACTTCAGCTTCGGCGGCTACACGAAGGCCGACGCGATCGCGTGGGCGTGGGAGTTCATCACGAGCCCCGAGCACCTGGGCCTTCCGAAGGACCGTCTGTACATGACGGTCTTCGAGGACGACGACGAGGCCATCGAGCTGTGGCACGCACAGGGCGTCGAGTACGACCACATCTCGCGCCTGGGCGAGGAGGACAACTTCTGGGCGGCCGGACCCACCGGCCCGTGCGGCCCCTGCTCCGAGATCTACTTCGACCAGGGCCCGGAGTTCGAGGGCGAGAAGCCCGGTGACGACGGCGACCGCTACCTCGAGTTCTGGAACCTCGTCTTCACACAGTACGACCGCCAGGAGGACGGCTCCATGCCGGACCTCCCGCACCGCAACATCGACACCGGCATGGGCCTGGAGCGCATGGCCGCCATCATGCAGCACAAGGGCTCCAACTACGAGGGCGACGTCATGAGCTCCCTCATCGAGCTCGGCGAGAAGCTCTCTGGCAAGGAGTACGGCGCGAGCTCCACGAACCCCTGCGACAAGAGCCTCCGCATCCTCGCGGACCACTCCCGCGCCGTGACGTTCATGATCGCGGACGGGATCCTGCCCTCGAACGAGGGCCGTGGCTACGTGCTGCGCCGCCTGCTCCGCCGTGCCGTCTACCACGGACGCCTGCTCGGCATCCAGGGCGCGTTCCTGACCGAATACGCCCACGAGGTAGAGCGCATCATGGGCGAGCACTACAACGAGCTCGTGCAGAACAAGGCCCTTGTCGACGGCATCATCTCCGCGGAGGAGGAGCGCTTCGGCGCCACGCTGAACGCCGGCGAGTCCATGCTCCAGGCTGAGCTCGACAAGCTGGGAGAGGGCGACGTCCTGTCCGGCGAGATCGCGTTCAAGCTGCACGACACCTACGGGTTCCCCATCGACCTCACGCGCGAGATTTCCGAGAGCGCTGGCCACGAGGTGGACATGGACGCGTTCGACCGCGCGATGGACGCTCAGAAGGAGCGTGCGCGCGCCACGGCGAACCGCGACGCGTGGGGCAAGGCCAACAACGTGTGGGCCGCGCTCTCCGACAGGCTCGACGAGACCATCTTCGACGGCTACGACCATGATGACCTGGATGGCTGCACCGTTGTCGCCCTCGTGAGGGACGGCGAGGAGGTCGCCTCTGCCAAGAAGGGCGAGAAGGTCGAGGTCGTGCTCGACCGCACCTCGTTCTACGGCGAGATGGGCGGCCAGATCGGCGACACGGGCAGGATCTTCGCGGACGGCCTCGAGCTGAGGGTGGAGGACACGAAGCACCGCGAGGGCGGCTTCACCTCCCACGAGTGCGAGGTCGAGGAGGGCGAGGTCAGCGTGGGTGTCACGGTGAGCACCTCCGTCGACCACGGTCGCCGCGAGCTCATCCGCCGCAACCACACCGCGACGCACCTTCTGGACGCCGCGCTGAAGGAGGTCCTGGGCGAGCACGTGAACCAGGCGGGCTCCCTTGTTGCTCCCGACAGGCTGCGCTTCGACTTCACGCACTTCGAGGCCGTGACGACCGACGAGCTCGCCCGAATCGAGGGCGAGGTCAACGCCCAGATCTTCGCGGCGAAGCCCGTTGTCACCAACATCATGGGCATCGACGAGGCAAAGGCCGCCGGCGCCGTCGCGCTGTTTGGCGAGAAGTACGGAGACGTCGTGCGCGTGGTGTCCGTCGGGACCGAGGACAAGCCCTTCTCGCGCGAGCTCTGCGGTGGCACGCACGCCCGCAACACGGCCGAGCTCGGCTTCTTCAAGATCGTGAGCGAGAGCTCCGTCGGCTCGAACGCGCGTCGCATCGAGGCCGTGACCTCAGCGGGCGCCCTCGAGTTCGTGGACGAGCGCCTGGCCGAGATGGACGAGGTCGCCGCCGCCCTGAAGTGCCGTCCCGCGGACGTGATGGCGCGCGTGGAGCAGCTGAAGGACGAGAAGTCCGAGGCCGAGAAGAAGCTGAAGGCCGCGCTCGTGGGCGGCTCTTCCAACCAGGTCGCGGACGCCGTGAGTTCTGCGGTCGACATGGGTGCCTACAAGCTCGTCGTCGCGCACCTGAACGGCATCTCCGGCAAGGAGCTCAGGAACGTCTGGGACACCGTCCGCGACAAGATCGGTTCCGACTGCGCCTGCGTGCTGACCTCCGAGGCCGATGGCAAGGTGGGCCTGCTGGCGGCAGCGACCGACGGCGCCGTGTCCGCGGGCTTCTCGGCCGGAAACGTGGTCAAGGAGATCTCTGGCCTCGTTGGCGGCAAGGGTGGCGGCAGGCCGAACATGGCGCAGGCGGGCGGCAAGGACGCGACCGGCATCGACGCCGCGCTCGACGCCGCCAAGAAGCTCCTGGGCGCGTAGGGCCGCCTGTGAGGGCGCTCGCGCTTGACATCGGCGAGGTCCGGATTGGCATCGCGGCAAGCGATGCCTCCGGCACCATCGCCGTTCCCGTGAAGGTCCTGCCTGCGGCGGAGGTTCTGGGCGGCGCCCGGAGCTTTCGCTACGTGCTGGAGGACTACGAGCCTGACGTGCTGGTGTGCGGCAGGCCGAAGACGCTTTCCGGCGAGGACGGTCCCCAGGCCGAGCGCGTCATGGCGCAGGCGCGGCAGATTGCCGAGGCCTGCGGGCTTCCTCTGGAGTTCGAGGACGAGCGGCTGTCGTCGCAGGAGGCCAAGCGTATTCTGAGGGAAGAGGGATACAACGAGAAGAGCATGCGCGGCCGTGTGGACATGGTCGCGGCGTCGCTCTTCCTCCAGACGTGGCTTGACGCCCAGAGGGGGTAGCGCAGATGTCCGAAAGCTCCGGTAGGAGGGGTGCCCACTTCGCACGTGGGAACGCCGACGGCACCCGCGCGGCGCAAGGTCCCCGCAGGGGAGGGCAGGCCGAGCGCGGAGCGCGTCCGCAGCAGGCAAGGCGAGGCGGCCAGAGGCCGCAGGGCGGAAGGCCTGCCGCGCGCAAGGCGACGGCCCCTGGCAGGCGCCAGCCCATCTCGCGCACCGGGGCCATGCAGATGCAATCCGCGAACGGCTCGGACCACATGTCGTCGCGGACGGCGCGCACGACGCAGCGCGCCCGCTCCGGACACAGCCACAAGAAGCCGGAGCCGCAGGGCAGGCGCGGCAAGCTGAAGTTCCTGCCGTTTGTGCTGGCCGCGGTTGCCGTGGTGGCGGCGATTGGCTTTGCTGTGGTGCCGCGCATCCTGGGCGGAGGGCACGAGCGCAAGACCATCGAGGCCGGCAAGACTGTCACCGTGAACATTCCCGAGGGCTCCGGCGGTTCTGCCATCGCGCAGAGCCTATACGACGCGGGCGTGATATCCGACAAGGAGGCGTTCGCGACCGAGGTGAAGCGCCAGGAGGCTGACTCCAAGCTCAAGAGCGGCACGTACGTCTTCGTGACCGGAGGCGACGTCGCCGAGGTCGTGAGCAGGCTCGTCACGGGTCCCAACTCAAACAAGGGCACCGTGACTGTCGCGGAGGGCCTCACGGTGAAGAAGACCGCAAAGGTCGTGAGCGAGTCGCTCGGCATCTCGACCGAGGACTTCCTGGCGCAGGCCAAGGCGTCCAACTACTCCGCACGGTACGCTTTTCTCGCCAACGCGCAAAACGACTCCCTCGAGGGCTTCCTGTACCCCACGAAGTACGACTTCGGCAGCGAGAAGAACGTGACCGCGGACACCGTGATCAAGGCGATGCTCGACAAGTACCAGTCCGAGGTGGCGTCGCTTGACTTCGCGAGCGCCGAGGCCACGATCAAGGGCCGGTACGGCGTGACGATGTCCGACTACGACGTCATCAAGCTCGCGTCCATCATCGAGCGCGAGGCCATAAGCGAGGATGACCGCGGCAAGGTCGCGAGCGTGTTCTACAACCGCCTGAAGGCGGGCATGCCGCTGCAGAGCGACGCGACCATGAGCTACGTCACGGGCGGCGAGGTGACGGCGGACGACCTCAAGACCCAAAGCCCGTACAACACCTACCTCAACAAGGGGCTTCCGCCCACGCCCATCTGCACGCCGAGCCTGGCCTCCATCAAGTCGGCGCTCGCGCCCGATACGACGGACTATATGTACTTCCTCATCATCGAGAAGGGCGACTACTCCAACCACACGTTCTCGACCACCTACGAGGACCACCAGAAGGCCATCGAGAAGGCCAAGGCAGACCAGGCGGGCTAGACATGTCCATCCTCAGGCCAGACTGCGAGTTCGACAGCGTCGACAAGATCCCCCTCGAGCTTCTGCGCTCGTGGGGGATTCGCTGCGTCCTGCTCGACCGCGACAACACCTGCTTCCCGCGCGACACGTGGGAGCCCCCGCAGAAGATCTGCGCCTGGGCGAGAAGCGCGCGCGATGCCGGCATGGCGCTCTGCATGATATCGAACAACTTCCACGGCCGCGACGTCGAGGCGTCTGCCGCGCTCCTGCGCATGGGCTGCGTGCACCACGCCATGAAGCCGGCGCCGTTTTCCGTGTGGGTCGCGCTCGCACGCATGGGCGTCCCGGCCGAGCAGGCGGTGCTCGTGGGAGACCAGGTGTTCACGGACCTCGCCGCCGGCAACCTCGCCGGCGTGCGCACCATACTCGTGCGTCCGCTCTCGCGCAGTGACATGTGGTATACCCACCTGTTCCGCGTGGGGGAGAGGCTCGTGCTCCACGAGGACCCGTTCCGGCCGAAGGACTAGGCCCACCCCGCATAGAAGCGCACGCGCAAGATGCTAGAATCGATGTGTCAAATCGATTCGCGCGTTGGAACTCTGCATGAAACACTCGGAAAACGGCTACGTGGTCCACGAGGGCTGCGACCACATATTCTTCGTTGGCTTCCTTGGGGCCGGCAAGTCCACGCTTGCGCGCAACCTCGGCGTGCTCTTCAACCGGGACTTTGTGGACACGGACCGCATGGTCGAGCGCATGGCCAAAAAGACGGTGTGCCAGATCTTCCACGAGGACGGCGAAGTGCGCTTCCGCGAGCTCGAGGCGCAGGTGCTCGAGGGGCTCGCCAAGAGGAAGTCGCTTCTCGTGAGCTGCGGTGGCGGCATCGTGGAGGGCGCGCGCAGCTGCGAGCTCATGCATGCCATGGGGACCGTCGTCTTCTTGGACGGCGACGTGGAGGACTCCCTCAGGCAGATCCAGCACCCGGAGATCAGGCCGGACTTCAAGGACGAGGAGTGCGCCCGACGGCTGTACCGCGCGCGCCGCCCCCTGTACGAGCGGGAGGCCGACCTGAGGATTGACATCAGGAACAAGTCGTTTGAGCAGGTGACGTCAGAGGCCGGTCAGCTGCTATGGGAGAAGGGCCTACTATGACCGATAGATACGAGGACGTCGCGCGCCACTGGGTTTCCGCCCCGGGCGGCTCGTGCGACGTGCGCTACGGCACGGACGTCGTTGAGACGATGGGAAAGATCCTCGCGAGCAACGTGGGGAGGCCGCGCCTGTGCGCCTACGTCGTGGGCGAGGGGACGGATGCCGAGCTCGAGGAGCGCATCCGCCGCCAGCTGACCGACGGCGGCTTCCAGGTCGTCCGCATGGAGGCGCCGGCGGGCGCGGCGGCCCGCACGATGGGCGAGGTCACGCGCGCGCTCGAGGGGTTCGCGAACGCGGGCATCACCTGCGACGACCTGGTGCTGGGCGTCGGCGACGTCGACACGCTGTCCATGCTCGCGCACGCGACGGCCATGTGGTGCGGCCGCGTGCCCCTCGCGTGCGTCGTGCGCGACCTCGACGGCATGGTCGAGGTGGCCACCACCCCGCGCGACCTGGACGTCGCGGGCGTCACGCGCATCGCGGGCGTCTCTGCCTACGTGAAGTACCTGCTGTGCGACCCGGGCGTCATGAACCTCGCCGCGGACGCAGAGACGTCGCGGCTCGGACGCGCCCTCATGGTCGCCTCCGCCGTCGCGGAGAACGAGGACACGTTCGAGGCGCTGTGGAACAAGGCTGACGCCGTGATGGCGGGAGACCCCGCGGACGTGCTCGACGCCGCGATCGACGCGCTGAAGTCCCGGGGCCACCTCGTCTCGTCCACGTCGGTCTCCATCAGGAACTCGCTCGCCTACGGCCAGACGTTCGCGCGTGCGCTCGAGGCCGTCGCCGGGGCTAACGTTCCCCCATCGACGTTCCTGGCGGAGGGCATGCGCTTCTCCGCGCGCCTTGCATGCAGCCTCGAGCTTCTGGACGTGGACGACGTCCTCATGCAGGACGAGCTGCTCGACACGTTCGACCTCGGCGAGTTCTCGGGCAACGTCGACCCCAAGGCGCTCGCGGACGCCATGAAGCGCGACCGCTTCGCGCGCTCCAACCGCTTCCACCTGTGCCTGCCCCACGGCATCGGCCGCCTGAGGATGACGGTCGTGGAGGACGACGTGTTGATGGACAACATTTCCGCATGGTGTGACGCCCATGCCCCCGCTAAGGAGTAGCATCGGTAGGGCGCGCGGGCGAGAAGAGCCTCGCGCGTGGACTGAGGGCCAACAAGAGAAAGAGGCTTACCCATGGCAGATGCCAAGGCATGCGCCGGACGCGTCGCGCGTCTTCGAGAGATGATGGCGGAGCGCGGCTACGACGCTGTAATCCTTCGCAACAACCCCGACCTGAGGTGGCTCACCGGCGCCGAGCGCACGTTCGACGACGAGGTGGCCCACACTGCGTTCGTCACGGCCGACGGGCAGTGGCTCCACACCGACTCGCGCTACTACAACACGTTCGTCGAGCGCCTGGGCGAGGACACGCCCTGGAAGATGGACATGGACATCGTAAGCCCCGCATGGTGGGCAGCCCAGCGCGTGCTCGAGACCAAGAGCCGCGTCGTCGCCGTCGAGGACTCCATGGACCTCGCGTTCTTCGACGCGTTCCGCAACGAGTGCAACAAGGCGTCCGTCGACTGCCTGAACCCCCGCATGCACGACGACATCGCCGAGAGGCTTCGCGTCGTGAAGGACGAGGAGGAGCTTGCGCTCCTGCGTCGTGCCCAGGAGATCACGGACGACGCCTACGACCACATCTGCGAGTACATCAAGCCGGGTATGACCGAGCAGCAGATCAGGGTCGAGCTCGAGACGTACATGCTGACCCACGGCGCGGACGCCATCTCGTTCGACAGCATCATCGCGTCCGGCCCGAACGGTGCGAACCCGCATGCGCAGCCGGGGGAGCGCAAGGTCCAGAAGGGCGACATGATCGTCATGGACTACGGCGCCGGCTACCACGACTACCATGCGGACATGACGAGGACCGTCGTCCTTGGCGAGCCGAGCGAGGAGCAGAGGAAGGTGTACGACGTCGTGCGCCTTGCGAACGAGACGTGCGCCGCCGCCATCAAGCCCGGCATCCACGGCAAGGAGATCCAGGACCTCGCAGTGAAGGTCATCAGCGACGCAGGCTACGGCGACTACTTCAAGCACGGCCTTGGCCACGGCGTCGGCCTGCAGATCCACGAGCGCCCGAACTTCAGCCGCGGCTACGACAAGCCGTGCCCGCTCGGCTCCGTCGTGACCGATGAGCCCGGCATCTATCTGCCCGGCAAGTTCGGCATCCGCGTCGAGGACACCGGCGTCATCACGGAGGACGGCTACAAGCCGTTCGGACGCTCCTCGCATGATCTGAGGGTCATCGACTGCTAGGACACGTCCTTCTCGGATAGCCACTCACGCTCAGGGGAGCGGACGGCCCGGCTGGCGACATCGTCGCCAGCCGGGTTTTTAAACGGCATCAAAAGTCGTGAAGAGCATATTGAGATGAGGCAAAACGCATTTGCTTTTCTCCACAATACTTTGCAAAAAAGTGACGCAGAATTCTCTATTCTGGAAGCGTTTTCAGTTCACAAGGTGTACACTTATCCGTGATGTGGAGCTATCGTGTGCAAATGGTTAGGAAGACGTGAAGCCATGCACGCGTTCGCATCGGTTCTGTAGGAAGCAGGGTGGACGAAAAGGAGGAAGTTGGATGGTCAGTATTGTCCTAGCCAGCCACGGCAAGTTCGCCGAGGGCATCATGGAATCGGGCAGCATGATCTTCGGTCCGCAGGAAAACGTCGCGGCCGTGGTCCTGACGCCTGACATGGGCCCTGACGACATGCACCAGAAGCTGCTTGACGCGATCGCCACTTTCGACGATCAGGAGCACGTCTTGTTCCTGGTCGACCTGTGGGGAGGTACTCCCTTCAACCAGGTCTCCCGTCTCATCAGCGAAGAGGGGCACGACGATTGGGTCGCCATTACCGGCCTGAACCTGCCGATGCTCGTCTCTGCGTACGGCTCCCGCATGGGCGCCGACACCGCAGTCGCTGTGATGCAGGAGATTTTCATCGAGGCGCGCGACGGCGTCAAGGTGAAGCCGGAGGAGCTGCAGCCGGCCACAGAGGCTCCCGCAGCTGCTGCGGCTGCCCCGGTTGCGGCTGGCGCGATTCCCGAGGGAACCGTGCTGGGCGACGGTCACATCAAGTACGCCTACGTGCGCATCGACACCCGTCTGCTGCACGGCCAGGTTGCGACCGCCTGGACGAAGCAGGTCCAGCCGGACCGTATCCTCGTGGTCTCGGACGGCGTTGCCCACGACGAGCTGCGTAAGAGCATGATCACGCAGGCTGCGCCTCCAGGAGTTCACGTCCACGTCATCCCCATCAGCAAGCTCGTCCAGGTCGACAAGGACCCCCGCTTTGGCGCGACCAAGGCCATGGTCCTGTTCGAGACCCCGCAGGACCTGCTCGAGGCCGAGGAGCAGGGCGTGAAGTTCCCGGAGGTCTGCATCGGCTCCATGGCAGGCTCTGCCGGCAAGACCGTCATCAACCAGGCCATCGCCTGTGACGCGGCCGACGTGGAGTGCCTGAAGAAGATCCGTGACAACGGCACGCACTTCACCGTACAGAAGGTTCCGAGCGACAAGGTCGATGACATCTGGGCTCTTCTCAAAGAGAAGAACATGGCCTAACGGCCTCGATAGGAAGAAGGAGGAAGTTCATGAATCCTATTTCGATCGTGCTTGTCATCGTCGTGGCGTTCCTGGCAGGCATGGAAGGCATCCTGGACGAGTGGGAGTTCCACCAGCCGATTGTTGCCTGCACCCTTATCGGCCTCGTGTGCGGGCATCCCACCGAGGGCATCATCCTCGGCGGCAGCCTGCAGCTCATGGCCCTTGGCTGGGCAAACATCGGCGCTGCGGTCGCACCTGACGCGGCCCTCGCGTCCGTCGCGTCCGGTATCATCCTGATGCTCGCCCTCAACGGCGGCACCTCCGACGTCACCGCGGCCATCAACACCGCCATCGGCGCCGCAACGGCCCTGTCCGTTGCAGGCCTGTTCCTGACCATGATCTGCCGTACGCTCGCCATCCCCATCGTCCACGCGATGGACGCGGCTGCCGAGAAGGCCGACTTCGCGGCCATCGACCGCCTCCAGATCGGCGCCATCTGCATGCAGGGCGCTCGTATCGCCATCCCGGCGGCGGCCCTTTGCTTCATCCCCGCCCAGGCGGTCACCTCCGTCCTCGAGGCCATGCCCGCATGGCTGTCCGGCGGCATGACGGTCGGCGGCGGCATGGTCGCCGCAGTCGGCTACGCCATGGTCATCAACATGATGGCAACCAAGGAGACCTGGCCGTTCTTCGTCCTCGGCTTCGTCATGGCTACCCTGAAGGAACTCACCCTCATCGCCCTCGGTCTCATCGGTGGCTGCTTCGCCATCCTCTACCTCGGCCTCAAGGAGCTCGCAAAGCAGGGCGCCGGCGCCGCGGGTGGTTCTGGCGACCCGCTGGGTGACATCCTGGACGACTACGAGTAGGAAGGGGAGTGAACACAATGGCAGAAGACATCAAGAACACTGAGGCGAAGCCGGGTGAGGTCCACCTTACCGTCGCCGACCGTCGTGCGGTCTGCAACCGTCACCAGTACCTGCAGGGCTCCTGGAACTACGAGCGTATGCAGAACGGTGGCTGGTGCTACGCAATGATTCCGGCCATCAAGAAGCTCTATCCCAAGAAGGAAGACCAGATCGCGGCACTGAAGCGTCACCTGGAGTTCTACAACACCCACCCGTACGTCTCGGCTCCCGTCATCGGCGTCACCCTCGCAATGGAGGAGGAGCGTGCCAACGGCGCTCCGATCGAAGACCAGGCCATCCAGGGCGTCAAGGTCGGTATGATGGGTCCTCTGGCAGGCGTCGGCGACCCTGTGTTCTGGTTCACGGTTCGCCCGATCCTCGGTGCCCTCGGCGCGTCCCTTGCGCTCGGTGGAAGCATCGTCGGTCCGCTCCTGTTCTTCATCGCATGGAACGTCATCCGCCTCGCCTTCCTGTGGTACTCGCAGGAGTTCGGCTACAAGGTCGGCACCGACATCTCCAAGGACCTCTCTGGCGGCCTGCTCGGCAGGGTCACCGAGGGCGCTTCCATCCTTGGTATGTTCATCATCGGCGCGCTTGTCCAGCGCTGGGTCTCCATCAGCTTCGCGCCGGTGGTCTCCAACGTCGCGCTCGACTCCAAGGCCTACATCCACTGGGATAAGCTTCCCGCTGGCTACAAGGGCATTCAGTCCGCGTTCGACCAGTACTTCAACCAGGGGCTTTCTCTCACCCCGACCAAGGTCACCACGCTGCAGCAGAACCTCGACTCGCTCATCCCGGGCCTTGCTGCCGTCGGCCTGACCCTGCTCATCTGCAAGCTCCTGAAGAAGAAGGTCTCCCCGATCGTCATCATCCTGTGCCTGTTCGCCGTCGGCATCCTCGGCCGCGTCATCGGCCTGCTCTAAGGGTTTCCTTCGCGATCAGTCGCACGCAGGCTTTGCTCTTTGGGCCGCATCCCCTAAGCTGTTCACAGCTGGTCACACGGGGGTGCGGCCTCTTCTATAGCCCGGGGAGGCGGCGCCTCCTACCACGAAGGGTCTGATCTAATGGCTATCTCTATGAACACGAGCGTCGAGTATTCCTCGAAGGCGACGTTCCTGCAGGGCTTCACCACCTACGGCGACGTGATGGTGGGCGACAAGGCCTTCGAGTTCTATAACGAGAAGAACAAGGAGGACTTCGTCCAGATACCCTGGGAGGAGATCGACTACGTCTCGGCCGAGGTGCTCGGCAAGAAGAACATCGTGCGCTTTGCCATCTTCACGAAGGAAGCCGGGCACTTCACGTTCTCGACCCGCGACAACAGGGCGACGCTCCGTGCCGTGCGAGAGCACGTTCCCGCAGACAGGCTCCTCAGGTCCCCGAATGCCCTCCAGGTTGCGAAGATGGGCGTAAAGAGCATCCCGTCCGTTATCGGCGGGGTCTTCAAGAGGGGGAGGTAGCCGCGACGGCGTGCGCCGCTCTTCTCGGCGGGCTGCGCGTGAGGCCGTGAGGCCTTCTTGCATCATGGATGCCATAACCGACGGCACGGTCGCAGCTGTTGTCTCTATGGAGTGCGACGCCATGCGTGCGTTGGGATGAATCGTGCGGTATAGTTGCATACCGTTGTGATTCCTGTGCCCGCATGGCGGGCGCATTTGTTCGTAGAAAGTAGGCAACAGTGGCAACTCTGGGCATTACCGACCTCAAGGTTGGTCTGGGCGTCAACATCAAGGGCAAGGACTGCGTCATTCTCGAGGCGCAGCACGTCAAGCCGGGCAAGGGCAACACCTACGTGCGCACCAAGTATCGTGACATTCGTACCGGCCGCGTGAACGAGGAGAACTTCCAGCAGTCTGCCAAGTTCGAGAGCGTGAACATGCGCACGCGCGAGATGCAGTACCTCTACAATGACGGCAACGCGTACTGGTTCATGGACACCGAGACCTTCGAGCAGATTCCCGTCGACGCCGAGCTCATCGGCGACAACGACAAGTTCCTGAAGGAGAACGACATCTGCCTGCTGCAGTACGCCAATGACGTACTGTACGCGGTCCAGCCGCCCACCTTCATCGAGGTCGAGATCACCGAGACCGACCCTGGCTTCAAGGGCGACACCGTTCAGGGCGGCACCAAGCCCGCCACCATCGAGACTGGTGCCGTCATCCAGGTTCCCATGTATCTGAACCAGGGCGAGCGCATCAAGGTCGATACGCGCGACGGCAAGTTCGTCCAGCGCGTCTAGTCCCGCACAGACGGATCGTTGGCCCGCGGCAGCGCATAGGCGCGTCGCGGGCCTTTTTTACCGCATGCGAAAGCACGCCCGCCCAGGCCGTTGCGGCTATACTTGTGCAAGGACGTCGTGTATCGTGCCGGCACTCACGGCACCTGCGAAAGGATGGGAAATGAGCGAATCTGAGCTCTATGTCGCCGGGATCGGCATCTCGAGGGGAGTCGTCTCGACCATTGTCACCACCGCGTGCGAGAAGGTCGAGGGCGTCGCCCGCGTGGGTGGCAACGACATCGCGTCGAGCCTCGTGTCCGTCTTCACCAGCCGCAGCGTCGCCCCGGAGGCGGCGGTCGAGTCCGAGGTCGTGGACGGCGACCTGAGGGTGACCGTGCACTTGGCGGTCTTCTACGGATACCCGTTCACGAAGCTTGCCGCAGCCGTGCGCGATGCCGTTGCGGAGGCAATCAGCGAGCAGATCGGCGTCGAGGTGGGCGCCGTGGACGTGTGCATCGACAGCCTCGTATTTCCCAAGGAGTAACCACTACCGTGTCGAACAAGCATCATCACTTTGGCGGGCGCACCCTTGCCCGCGCCCAGGCCCTGCAGCTTCTGTTCCAGGCGGAGGCGACAGACCGCACCGTGTACGAGGTGCTCGAGGGTGACTACGCACTTTCCCAGGGTCCGCTCGACCCGTTTGGCGAGATGCTCGCCCGCGGTGCGGACGACATGCGCCACGAGCTGGACGCCGTGATTTCGGCGACGTCCTCCAACTGGAGCGTCTCGAGGATGCCGTCTGTGGACCGCAACCTCCTGCGCCTCGCGCTGTACGAGATGCTCGAGGTGGACGAGGTGGCCATCGCCGTCACGATTGACGAGTCCGTGGAGCTGGCGAAGGCGTTTGGCTCCGACGAGTCGCCGAAGTTCATAAATGGCGTGCTCGGGCGCGTCGCCTCCAAGATGGACAAGGGCGTAGACGTCGTGGCCGAGGCGAAGAGGCTCGAGGCGGAGCGCGCCGCGCATGAGGACGCCGAGGACGCCGAGGACGACGAGTGCGAGGGCGCCGGCGTCGAGGCGCGTGACGAGGCTGCCGAGGCCGTGGGCGCCGACGACGAGGGCCTTGGCGAGGAGTAGCGATGGCGAAGCCCGACACCGCCCCGTACAAGACGTTCGACCAGATAACCGACAGGCTGGACGAGATCGTGAGCCAGGTCCGCGACAAGGAGACCTCGCTCGAGCGCTCGCTCGACCTGTTCGACGAGGCCATCGCCTTGGGGTCGAAGGCCGTCGACATGGTGGACAGAACGAACTTCACCCCCGAGGAGGAGGCGAAGCTCCGCGCCGAGGCCGACGGGAAGGACGCCAAGCGGGGCGAGAAGGACGGGGGCGCGCAGGCGCAAGGCGCCGACGGCCCGCAGGGCGAGGGCGCGTAGGTGGTGCGCAGGCGAAGGCTCGACGCCGAGCTCGTGGAGCAGGGGCTCTTCTCGTCCAAAGACGAGGCGATGCGTGCGGTGCTTGCGGGTGACGTCAGCACATCTGACCGCAGGATGGAGTTTCCGGGCGAGCAGGTGAGGCCCGGGATCGAGCTGCACGTGAGGGGGAGGATTCCCTACGTGGGCAGGGGCGGCCTGAAGCTGGAGCGCGCACTCGACGCCTTTGGGGTCGACCCAAGTGGGATGGCGTGCCTGGACGTGGGCTGCTCCACCGGGGGTTTCACGGACTGCCTGCTGAAGCGCGGCGCGGCGTCCGTCCTGGCCGTGGACGTGGGCTACGCCCAGTTCGATTGGAGTCTGCGCACGGACGCGCGCGTGACGCTGCGCGAGCGGACGAACATGGTGGACCTGCCGGACGACGGCAATCGGCACAGCATCGACCTCGCGGTGTGCGACGTCTCGTTCACGTCCGTGCGGACGGTGCTCCCCGCCGTCGTCGAAATGCTGCGCGAGGGGGACTCGGCGTTTCTCACGCTTGTGAAGCCGCAGTTCGAGGCGGGGCGCGACGAGGTTGGGGACGGCGGCATCGTGAGCGATCCCGCCGTGCACCTGAGGGCGCTCGTCGACGTGGCGCAAGCGTTCTGCGAGGAGGGGCTCATGCCCGTCTCGGCGTGTCCGAGCCCCATCAGGGGTCATAAGGGAAACCGGGAGTTCCTACTGCTGGGCCGCACCGCAACGGGGCATCTGACCTGCGATTTGGACCTCGCAGCCGTTGTGGGCGACGGCGCGGTCGCCCGCGTGCGCTAGCGCATGTGGGCGACGTTAGACGTTTTGCCCGCGGGTGCTACACTTTTTGCTAGACGTGTCTGACCGCAAGGCTGGGAAGTGGTGCCGGTGAAGGTCCTTCTGATTCCGAACTATGCTCGCAAGGACGCCGTGGCGGGCGCACGCTCGCTTGCGGAGTGGCTTGACGGGCAGGGCGTCGAGGTCCAGTGGGCGCACGACAAGAAGAAGTATCCCGACAAGGTGGTCGACACGACGGGCGTGGGGCTGGCCGTCTCGTTCGGAGGCGACGGGACGCTGCTGCGCGCCGCGAAGATCGTGGGCTACTCCGAGATACCCCTCGTGGGCATATCATACGGGCACCTGGGCTTTCTGACCTGCGCCGGCCCCGACGACGTGATAGAGACGGTGAGCGACGCGCTCGGGCACCGCATGCACGCGTCGCACAGGGCGACCCTGGACATAACGGTTGACTTCAAGGCACCGGACGGCACGATCTTCTCGAAGCGGCGCTTTGCGCTGAACGACCTCTCGCTCACGCACGGGGTGCGTGGCGACATGATCGTGTTCGACGTGGCGGTCTCCGGGCACCACGTTGACACGCTGCGCGGGGACGGGTTCGTGGTGGCGACGGCGACGGGCTCGACGGGATACGCGCTCGCCGCGGGCGGACCTATCGTGACGCCGGAGTTCAAGGGCATGGTGTGCGTGCCGGTGGCGCCGCACACGATTCTGGCGCGCGCGTTTCTGACGTCGTCCACCGACGTGGTGGAGCTGAAAATCAACCCCGAGCGCGACCCGGAGAGGCTGTTCTTCGCGGACGGCCAGCCGATCGTGGCCGAGGGCGCGCGCCCCGTGAGGGCGACGGTGCGCCGCGGCCCGGGCGACCTCATCCTGCTGGACCGCAGCTCGAAGAGCTTCTACCAGTCGGTCTCGCGCGTGTTCTACGGAAGGGGCAAGGACTAGCACATGATCGACGAGCTTCACGTAAGGAACGTCGCGCTCATCGAGGAAGCGACCATCAGGCCCGCCGCGGGGCTGACCGTGCTCACCGGCGAGACCGGCACGGGCAAGTCGGCGCTGCTGTCCTCCCTCAAGCTGCTGATGGGGGAGCGCGCGGACGCCGGGGCCATACGCGAGGGCGCAGACGGCCTCGAGGTGGACGGCCGGCTGTTTGTGCGCGGCGGGGACCCCGACGGGACCGTGGTGCGCCGCAGGGTGGAGTCCACGGGGCGCGGGCGCGTGGAGGTGGACGGCCGGATGGCGTCCGTGCGCGAGCTTGCGGGCGGCGTGGGCGCCACCATCGACATCTGCGGCCAGCACGAGCACCAGAGGCTGCTGCAGGTGGCGACCCACGTGGACCTTCTGGACGCGTGGGCGGGAGACGCCGCTGCGGACGCATTGGCCCGCTACCAGCAGGCGCTTCACGCCGCGCGCGACGCCGCGGACGAGCTGGAGCGCGTGCGCGAGATGAGCCGCGCCGCGGACGGCCGCGTTGAGGAGGCCGCCTTCGTCCTGCGCAAGATAGACGAGGTGGCGCCGAAGGCCGGCGAGTACGAGGAGCTGGAGGAGACGCTGCCGAAGGCGGAGCACGCCGAGGCGCTGCTGCGCGCGGCGGGAGAGGCACGCGAGGGCATCGTGGGAGACGGTGGCGTGGAGGACGCGCTGTCCGACATCGTGGGGCCCCTGCGCGACGCCGCGAGGTTCGACCCCGCGCTGGGTCGCTTTGCGGAAACGCTCGAGAGCTCGCTCATCGACATAGAGGACGTGGCTGCCGGCCTGCGCGAGTACCAGGACGGCGTGGACTTCGACCCGGAGGTGCTTGACCGGCTGCAGGCACGCATGGCGCAGCTGCAGGGGCTGCTGCGCTCGTACGGGCCGCGCATGGAGGACGTGCTCGAGCGCCGCGAGAAGGCGGTCGAGCTGGTTGAGGCCGCCCGCGACGGGGGAGAGCGCATCGCGCGCGCCCAGGAGGCGCTCGACGCGGCCGAGAAGGACCTTGCCGCCGCGGCCGACGCCCTGGACGGGGTGCGCGCGAAGGCCGCGCCCGGGCTGGCCGCGGCCGTGACGGAGCAGATGGCGTTCCTGGAGATGGGGACGGCCGAGCTCGAGGTCGCAAGCGAGCGGCTCCCGCGCGCGCAGTGGACGTCGCAGGGCCCGAGCAAGGTGGAGCTCATGTACCGACCGGCGGCCGGCCTCACGGCGCGTCCGCTGCGCAAAATCGCCTCAGGCGGCGAGATATCCCGCGTGATGCTGGCGTGCAAGGTGGTGCTCGGCAACGCGGACTCGACGGAGACCCTCGTGTTCGACGAGGTGGACGCCGGCGTGGGCGGGGCCACCGCCGTGGCGCTGGCCCAGGTGCTCGCGAGGCTCGCGCGGACGCACCAGGTGATCGTGGTGACGCACCTGGCGCAGGTCGCCGTGATGGCGGACGCCCACTACGTGGTGACGAAGGTGGGGACGGACGTTCCGAGGACGACGCTTTCGCAGGTGGAGGGACAGGACCGCGTGCGCGAGGTCGCGCGCGTGCTCTCCGGCGACCAGAGCGAGGCATCGCTCGACCACGCACGGCAGATGCTCGCGGAAGCCGAGGAGGCCCGCAGCCGGGAGGCGTAGCTCTTCTCGCCCGGCGTGCCCGAAGGGGCGGGGCTTGCGGCGTGGGTACCGCGGTGCGCGTGGGGGTTGCGTGGGTTCATGAATTTGTAACGAACGTAGCCCCAGCGGTAACGAACTCGCTGTAAGATGAAATCCCGTAAAGAGGAAAACTTTTACGGGAAGGTCTGAGCATGACCAAGCACATCTTCGTAACCGGCGGCGTCGTGTCCTCACTAGGAAAAGGCATCACGGCCGCGTCCCTCGGCAGGCTACTCAAGGCGCGTGGCTACAAGGTCATGATGCAGAAGGCCGACCCCTACCTGAACGTCGACCCGGGCACGATGAGCCCGTTCCAGCACGGCGAGGTCTTCGTGACCGAGGACGGCAAGGAGACTGACCTCGACCTGGGCCACTACGAGCGCTTCATCGACGAGAACCTCACCCGCGGCTCCAACTTCACCACCGGCGCCATCTACCAGTCGCTCATCAGCCGCGAGCGCGCCGGGGACTTCCTGGGCGGCACCGTGCAGGTCATCCCGCACGTCACGAACGCCATCAAGGAGCGCTTCCTGCGCATCGAGGAGCAGACCGGCGCCGACATCGTGATCACGGAGCTCGGCGGCACCATCGGCGACATCGAGGGACAGCCGTTCGTCGAGGCCATCCGCGAGTTCCGCAAGGAGAAGGGCGCGGGCAACACGCTGGTGATCCACGTGAGCCTCGTGCCGTACATCGCCGCGGCCCACGAGGTGAAGACGAAGCCGACGCAGCACTCCGTGAAGGAGATGCGCTCGCTGGGCCTGCAGCCCGACTTCATCGTGTGCCGCTCCGACCACGAGGTCGAGGCGCCCATCCGCGCGAAGATCGCCCACTTCTGCGACGTGGACGAGGATTGCGTGTTCGAGAACTCCGACTGCCCGTCCATCTACGACGTGCCGCGCCACCTCTCCGCGCAGGGCTTCGACGTGAAGGCCCTCGAGAAGCTGGGCCTCGAGGTCCGCGACGGCGACATGACCGAGTGGGACACGTTCACCTCGCGCATGCACGCGTGCAACAAGCTCGAGGACACCACGAAGATCTGCGTGGTGGGCAAGTACACGGAGCTCCCGGACGCCTACCTCTCCGTCATCGAGGCGCTGCACCACTCCGGGGTCCACTTTGGCCACAAGCTCAAGATCGACCTCATCGCCGGTGGCGAGCTGACCGAGGAGAACGTCGACGCGGCGCTGGCCGGCTACGACGGCATCCTCGTGCCCGGCGGCTTTGGCCAGCGCGGCGTGGAGGGCAAGATCCTTGCTGCGCAGTACGCCCGCGAGCACAAGATTCCGTACCTGGGCATCTGCCTGGGCCTGCAGGTTGCCGTGAGCGAGTTCGCGCGCAACGTCGCCGGCATGCCGGGCGCAAACTCCGCCGAGTTCGCGCCGGACTCCCCGTACCCCGTGATCGCCCTCATGCCAGACCAGGAGGACGTGACGGACAAGGGCGGCACCATGCGCCTGGGCGCCTACCCGTGCAAGGTCGCGCATGACTCGCTCGCGTTCGAGGCGTACGGCGACGAGCTGGTGTACGAGCGCCACCGCCACCGCTACGAGGTGAACAACGCCTTCCGCCAGCAGCTGCAGGACGCGGGCCTCGTCATTTCTGGCCTGTCGCCGGACGACCGCCTCGTCGAGATGGTGGAGCTTCCCGAGTCCGTTCACCCGTGGTTCGTCGCGAGCCAGGCCCACCCGGAGTTCAAGAGCCGCCCGACGAAGCCGGCGCCGCTGTTCCGCGAGTTCGTGCGCGCCTCCATCGCGTCCCACGAGGGGATCGACCGTCACGACGTGACGTCCTCCGTGGACTAGCGGGAGGAACCGTTGGACCTTGCCGACGCGCTTGACGACTACCTGGGCTACCTCGCCGTGGAGCGGGGCAGCTCGGCCAACACCGTGCAGTCGTACGGCAGGGACCTGAAGAGGTACATAGCATTTCTGGGGGAGCGCGGCATCGCGTCCCCCGAGGACGTGACGAGGTCCGACATCGAGGCCCACCTGGCTGGGCTGACCGATGCGGGCCTCGCCGCGTCTTCCGTCCAGAGGGCGGCCTCGGCCATCAAGGGCTTCCACAAGTTCATGGTGGGCGAGCAGATCACGCGAAACCATCCGAGCGCGAACCTGCCGCTGCCGAGGCGACCGGACCGCCTGCCCGAGGTGCTGACGCACGAGCAGGCGTTCGCGCTCATGGACGAGCCGTTCCGCCCGGAGCTGGAGCCAAAGCCGCGCGTGCTGAAGAGCGGGCGCCTGGACGCGCGCCCGCAGGCGGCTTTCCACCGCGACAAGGCGATGCTGGAGGTGCTGTACGGCTGCGGCCTTCGTGTGTCAGAGCTGTGCGGGCTCGACGTGCGCGACGTCATGCTGGACGAGGAGGTCCTGCGCGTGATGGGCAAGGGCTCGAAGGAGCGCCTCGTGCCGCTTCTGGGCACGGCGAAGCGCGCGCTTGCCACGTACCTGGGAAAGTGGCGCGGCGTGCTTGCGGCCTCTGGCGCGGCGGGCGACGCCGTGTTCCTGAGCGAGCGCGGCACCCGTATCACGCGTCAGGCCGTGCACCGCATGGTGGAGCGCTACGGCAGGCTCGTGGGGATCGAGGGGCTGCACCCCCACACCCTGCGACACACCTACGCCACGCACATGCTGGAGGGTGGCATGGACCTGAGGACCGTGCAGGAGCTCCTGGGACATGCGAGCATATCGACGACGCAGCTCTACACCCACATCGACCTGACGCACGTGCGCATGGTCTACCTGGAGGCCCACCCGCGCGCCCGCATGGGGTCGTAGGGACCCGCGGCACCACGCGGTGGGACGGCCTCCTACCCAGGCCTCCCTCGCACCCGCGCGGTGGGACGGTCTCCCACCAAGGCGAGAAGTGCGTGCCATCGTGCCCGCCACCACATCTTGTGGGATGACGTCCCACCAGCTTGTGGCGCCGCAAGCACCCTGATCGGGCAATGCCGAATGCGCCTTCAACTGGGAAAACGCGTCCTTCTCGCCCGTTTGTGCAGGTCAGGGCACCAAAACACAATTCCATCACATTCCACAAAAAACGCCGGGGAGTCGCATCCTCGGCGTTTGTGTTGCAGAACGACCGTTCTCACAACATGTGGGGGAGGTTGACGAGCGCCCCTCTGCCGTTCAAGCCACTTTTTTGCCCTCAGGTGTTTTAAGGTGTCGACGAGTGTTGCGGGGTGGGGCAATTGGGCTATAGTATTTGTCACGCCTTCGAGGGGGACGCCCCAGCGGAACAAGAGGGGAGGGCGAATGTACCTGACTGGCACCTACAAGCACAACCTGGATGCCAAGCAGCGCATTACCCTTCCAGCACCGTTTCGCAAGGAGTTTGGGGAGAAGGTCTGCCTCATCCCCATCGGGGGCAAGATCCTTGGCTTCACTCCTGAGGGTCACCAGGCATGGGTCGAGAGCTACTTTCCCAACGGCTACAACCCTCGCAGCAAGAAGGACGAGCGCCTGCGCTTTCTGCTGAACGCGAAGACGATGACGCTCGAGCTGGACTCCGCGGGGCGCCTGGCACTGGGAAAGCTCGGCGCGGAGGCCCTGGCCTCGTGCGACATCAAGCGCGAGGTGGCGGTCGTCGGCAACACGGACCACTTCGAGATCTGGGACGCCGAGGACTACGACAAGACCATCGCGGAGCTCGACGAGAGCATCGACGAGCTCGACAGCCTGATGTACGACTAGGGGGTGGACCTCTTGACACATGAATATCGGCACATTCCCGTCATGCTGGACGAGGTTCTGTCCCAGCTCGACCCCAAGCCGGGCGAGGTCGTATGCGACTGCACCCTGGGAGGGGCCGGACACTCGGTGGAGCTTGCCAGACGCATCCAGCCCGGCGGTCTTTCCATCGGGATCGACCAGGACGACATGGCGCTCGAGGCCGCGGCGCGGCGCTTTGGGGACGAGGTCCCCGGGGCGGAGCACCGCTTCCTGAAGGGGAACTTCGGCTCCCTGGACGAGCTCCTGGTCAAGGCGGAGGTGCCCGGCGTCGACTGCTTCCTGTTCGACATCGGAGTCTCCTCCCCGCAGCTCGACATCCCCGAGAGGGGCTTCTCGTACCACGAGGACGCCCCGCTTGACATGCGCATGGATCCGGGTAACAACACCCTAACCGCAGCAGAGGTCATCAACACCTACAACGAAGCCGACCTCGCCCGGATCTTCCGCATCTATGGGGACGAGAAGTACGCGTCCAGGATCGCCCGCCAGATCGTCGAGAGGCGCAAGAGCGAGCCCATCGAGACGACGCTCCAGCTGGTCGAGGCCATCAAGGCCGGCATCCCCGCCGCGGGGCGCCGCCACGGGGGACACCCTGCCCGCAAGACGTTCCAGGCGCTGCGCATCGAGGTGAACCACGAGCTCGACGTGCTGGACCAGGGGCTTCGCGCCGCCATCAGGTGGGCGAACCCGGGCGGGAGGATCTGCGTGATCTCGTACCACTCGCTCGAGGACAGGATCGTGAAGCACGTCTTCACGGAGATGTCGCAGGGCTGCATATGCCCGCCGGACCTCCCGGTGTGTGTGTGCGGGCACGTGCCGATAGTCAGGGTCAGCACGAAGAAGCCCCTCGTCGCAAGCGAGGGGGAGGTGAGCCGGAACCCCCGCGCTCGCAGCGCGCTCATGAGGGTGGCCGTCCGTCTGGACACCACCGGCGAGGGCGCATGAGTTTGACGCATACGGCCCCGGCCGTTTGCCATAGCACCACAAACGAAGCATTTCGCACCAGAACGCAGCTTAAACGAACCACCAACGCACAACAGCCAAGTGCCACCGCGAGCGGTGGCCTTGGTCATCTAAGGGGACGGAAATGGGCATGATGGGCTCCGAGGCATACAGCTACTATGGAAACGCATACGAGCGGCCTCGCGAGGTAGAGCGCCACGCGCCGTTCGAGGTCGTGCGCGGCGGCGGCCTGGACGCCCGCGTCAGGAGCGGCGTCACCGCCCAGTTCTGGACCCGCTTCAAGCTGTTCGTCGCGTGCGCCCTGACGTTTGCGGCCATCGGCATCTGCCGCGTCGCGCTCACCGCGGCCACGGTCTCCAACCTCACCCAGGCAAACGCCCTTGAGGAGAAGATCTCGACCTCCGCGTCCGCAAACAGCGACCTCAAGATCGAGCGCTCCGTGCTCAGCAGCAGCTCCCGCGTGAACGCCATCGCGACGCAGAACTACGGCATGGTGCTTTCGACCGACACCGAGTCTATGGACGCGTCCGCCAAGGGCGCCGACGCCTCCGCCAAGGGTGCGAAGGCGACGTCCGACGCCGCCGCGCTGCAGGCATCTGCAAAAGATGCGCAGTCCTCGGATGTGCGCTAGCTTTCGCCCGTCGTGGCGTAAACTCCATATCCGTGAGATACCAGAGTGGAAATAGAGATGGCCGCAGGGGCCGGTATGACGTGACGGGAGCCTCGTACGACGAGGCTCCCCGTTCGCGCCGCGGCGTCCCCGTGCGCGGCGGACGCCCCCCGCAGCACAGCTCGTACGACCAGATGGTGAGGATAGTTTTTCTCGTCCTGGGCTTCATACTGCTCCTTGTGGTGGGGAGGCTCATCTACCTCCAGGTGGTGGACGCGAAGCACCTCTCCACAAGGGCGGCGGCGCAGCGCACGAACGAGATAACCATTCACGCGAAGCGCGGCACAATATACGACCGAAACGGCAACGTCCTGGCCACGAGCGAGGACTGCAAGACCATCTACTGCAACCCGCAGGAGGTGAACGACCCCGCGGAGGCCGCGTCCGTGCTCGCGGACGAGCTGGGCGGCGAGGACACGGACTACGTCGACAAGCTGATGGGGGACAACTCGTTCACCTACATCAAGCGACAGGTGGACGACGACGTCGCGAAGAGCGTGCAGGAGAAGCTCGACAAGAAGAAGATCAGCGGCATCTACTACCTGAACGACGTGAAGCGCGTCTATCCCTACGGCGCGACGGGCGGCCAGGTGCTTGGCATCGTCGGCACGGACGGCAACGGCCTGAGCGGCCTGGAGCTGTACTACAACGACGTGCTCGAGGGCACGGACGGCAAGATGATGGTCGAGACCGGCTCGGGCGGCACGCCGATCGCCGGCGGCAACTCCCAGGTCGTGAAGAAGGCCAAGAACGGCAAGGATATCGTCACCTCGCTCGACATTGACGTCCAGAAGATCGCGGAGGACACCATCGTCCAGGGCGTGAAGGACTACAAGGCGGACTCCGGCTCCGTCATGGTGACCGACCCCAAGTCCGGCGAGATCATCGCCGCGTGCTCGACCCCGCTCTTCAACATCACGGACACCTCCCAGATAAAGGAGGGTGCGCTGAACCTGAAGCCGGTCTCGTCCTCCTACGAGCCGGGCTCGATCTTCAAGGTGCTGACCGCCGCCATCGGCATCGACAACGGACTCGTGACGCCGGGCTCGACGTTCTCTGTGCCGGGCAAGGTCAAGGTGGGCGACGACCTCGTGGGCGACGATGACGGCCGCATGGCGACCATGAACATGTCGCTGAGAGAGATCCTGAGGCGCTCCTCGAACGCTGGCATGGCACTCGTGGCGCAGGACGTGATAGGCGAGGAGAACTTTGCGAACGGCATCGCGAAGTTCAAGATCGGCACGAAGACCGGCATCGACTACCCGGGCGAGGTGAAGGGCATCGTCAAGCAGCTGAACCAGTACGACGGCGCCAGCCTGGGCTCCATGTCGTTTGGACAGTCCCTCGCGATACCTCTGGACCAGATGGTGAAGGCCATAGGGTCCATCGCGAACGACGGCAGGATCGTGACGCCGCACTTCCTGGTGAGCAAGGGCGGCAAGAAGGTCGCGTGGAAGTCCGAGGGCCGCTCCGTGTCGAAGAAGACGGCGGACGAGGTCACGGACATGATGCGCACGGTCGTGAAGGACGGCACGGCGCAGGCGGCCCAGGTGAAGGGCTACGACGTGGCGGGCAAGACCGGCACGGGCGAACAGGCGGACGATTCCGGCAAGTACGTCGCGTTCAAGTACGTGAGCTCGCTCATTGGATTCGCGAACGCGAGCGACCCGAAGGTCCTCGTGTACGTGGGTCTGAACGGCACCCCGTATCTGGCCACGTCCTCCGCGGCGCCGCTCTTCTCTACAATCATGAGTGAGGCCCTATCCGACATGGGCGTGACGCCTGACGCGGGCTAGCCGCGCCGGGGAAGGTGACAGGTGGTTCGATGGTGAAGATCTCCGTTTCCGACATGGTTCGCGCGACCGGCGCGGACGTGGTGCTCGAGGTACCCGGAGGCGTCGTCGAGGGCGTCCAGACCGACTCGCGCGCCGTGGGCGACGGCACGTGCTTCGTGTGCTTCCCCGGCGAGCGGGTCGACGGCAACAGGTTCGCCCCCGCCGCGGTGGAGGCGGGGGCCGCGGCAGTCGTTATGACGCGCGAGCCCGACGAGGCGCTGCTTGCCCTTGCGCGCGAGCACGGCTGCTCCGTGCTGAGGGCGAAGGACGACGACCCCGAGGAGTTCATGCTGCGCCTCTCCGGAGCCTGGCGACGCATGAACCCGCAATGGGTCGTCGTGGGCGTCACGGGGTCGGTCGGCAAGACCACCACGAAGGACATGCTGAGGGCGTCTCTCGCCACGCGCTACCGCGTGCACGCCACGGCCGGCAACTTCAACAACCTCATCGGGCTTCCCCTCACCATCCTCTCCGCCGACAGCGCGGACGAGGTGCTGGTGTGCGAGATGGGCATGAACCACAAGGGCGAGCTCACGCGCCTTGCCGCCGCGGCGCTCCCCACGGTGTCGCTCATCACGAATGTGGGCACGAGCCACATCGGGCTTCTGGGCTCGCGCGAGAACATCGCCCGCGCGAAGGCCGAGATACTGTCCGGCATGCGCCCGACCTCCGAGCCGCAATCCGGCGTGAGCCCCATGCTCGCCATGACGTCCGACAACGACTTCGCGCCGCTCATCGAGCGCGAGTACGCCACGCCAGCGGGCGTCGCGTGCGTCTACGTGGGCACGGGCGAGAAGGACGACGTCCGTGCCTCTGACGTTCGCCTTGACGGGGAGGGACGCCCGTCCTTCTCGCTCGGCTTTGCCGACGGGTGGTCGAGGGACGTGACGCTGGACGTTCCCGGAAAGGCCGTCGTGCAGGATTTCCTGCTCGCGATGGCCGTCTGCGACCGCCTGGGCGTGGACCGCAGCGCCGCGGCCGACGCTATGGAGCACATGCCGCGCACCGGCATGAGGCTCGAGGTCATCCGCACCGCGGGCAAGCCCAGCATGATCGACGACTCGTACAACGCGAGCCCCAGCTCCATCGCGGCGGCGCTCGACGTGCTGTGCTCCATGGAGTGCGCCGGGCGGAGGGTCGCCGTCCTGGGCGAGGTGGGCGAGCTCGGCAGCGAGTCGGCGCGCCTGCACGGATACATCGGCGCGTATGCCGCCGCAAAGCCGATCGACCTGCTGGTGCTCGTGGGGGCAGACGACGCCCGCCAGATGCGCGAGGCAGCGCTCACCATGGGCTTCTCGGAGGACAGGCTCGAGCTCTTCCCGGACGTGGACTCCGCCGTCGCGACCATCGGCGCGGTGCTGGGCCCGGATGACCTCGTACTAGCAAAGGGCTCGAGGTCGGCCGGCCTCGACCAGTTCGTCAAGGGAGTGTTGGCCTGATGTTTGGAAACCCGAGCTATCCCACGTACCAGATCTTCCTCGCGGCCGTGATCGCCGCGGCCATCGTGCTCGTGCTCATGCCGCTCTTCATCAGGCTCATGCGCCACGAGGGCATCGGCCAGCAGATCAGGGCGGACGGCCCGCAGAGGCACCTCGTCAAGCAGGGCACGCCCACCATGGGCGGCGTCGTGATCCTGGCGGCGGTCCTCATCACGTGCGCGATTCAGGCGCACTGGACCATGGACCTTGTGCTCGCGGTGCTCGCGACCTACCTCACCGGCTCGCTCGGCCTCCTGGACGACATCGAGAGCGTCGCGCACAAGCGCTCGCTCGGCCTCACCCCCTCGCAGAAGATGATCGGCCTCATCCTGATCTCCGTCGCGTTCTGCGTGCTCGCGGTCAACTTCTGCGGCGTGACGCCCAGCGTCGCGTTCCCGGGCGGCGCCGCGCTCGACCTCGGCATCCTCACGACGACGGTCATGGTGGGCGGCACGGCCGTCAGGCTGCCGTGGCTGTACATGTTCTTCGTGTTCCTGCTGATGGCCGGCCTCTCGAACGCCGTGAACCTCACGGACGGCCTCGACGGCCTCGCCGGCGGCTGCACGCTCGTCGTCATGCTCATCATGGGCATGGTCGCGTTCAGCTACGGCGAGAGGAACCTCGCCATCTTCGCCGCGGCCATATCTGGGGCGCTCGTTGGATTCTTGTGGTACAACTGCTATCCCGCGTCCATCTTCATGGGCGACACGGGGTCGCTCGCCCTCGGCGCCGCGTTCGCGTCGCTCGCGGTCCTCACGAAGACGGAGATCTGCTCGCTCGTGATGGGCGGCCTGTTCATCGTGGAGGCGCTCAGCGTCATCATCCAGGTCGTCAGCTTCAAGGCGACGGGCAAGAGGGTGTTCCTCATGGCGCCCATCCACCACCACTTCGAGAAGAAGGGCTGGAGCGAGACGAAGGTCGTCATCCGCTTCTGGATCGTCTCGGCGGCGTTCGCCGTCCTTGGGTTCGCGCTTTACTTCCAGCTTCGCTAGGGAGGCCAACATGGCTCGGGAAATCGAAAACAGGCTGGGCGACGTGTGCGTCCTCGGACTCGGCAAGACCGGCCGCGAGGTGGCGCGCTACCTCTGCGGGCAGGCTCCGCAGCGCGTGGGCTCCGTCACGCTCTACGGCGGCGCGAGCTCGAGCGAGGGCGACGCCACGCGCGAGCTCGAGGTGCTTGGCGTTCGCGTCGTCGTCGGAACCGAGGAGCTCGAAGGCACCTACGACCTCACGGTGTCGTCTCCCGGCATATCCGAGTTCTCCACGTTCTTCTCGTCCGCGCGCGAGCACTCCCGCGAGATCATCGGCGAACCGGAGTTCGCATGGCGCGAGAGCCCGTACAAGTGGGTCGCCATCACGGGCACCAACGGCAAGACCACCACGACCACGCTGTCAACGGCGCTTTTGCACGAGGGCGGGCTCTCCGCCGTCGCCGTCGGCAACATCGGCAACCTCTGCACCGGCGAGGTCGCGGGGCGCACGCCGGACGAGTGGTTCGTGGCCGAGCTCTCCAGCTTCCAGCTCGCGTGCACGCGCCTTCTGCACCCGCGCGTCGCGTGCCTGCTCAACGTCACGCCGGACCACGTGGAGTGGCACGGCTCCATCGAGGCATACGCCGCGGCAAAGGAGAAGGTCTTCCAGAACCTCGACGCGGGCGACCTCGCCATCGTGAGCGAGGAGGACTCGTGGTGCCAGGCCGTCATCTCGCGCCTGGAGGCGCGGGGGCTTCGCGTGTGCCACCTGAACGTGCACGCACAGCCGCAGGCGCCGTGCGCCGCGTTCGTGCGCGACGGAAGGCTCGTCGTGCGCCTGGACGGCAAGGAGCACGATCTCATGGCGACGACCGAGGTCCCCATCGCGGGCGACCACAACCTGCAGAACGTGCTCGCGGCATCAGCGCTTGCGCTCGAGCTCGGCGTCTCGTCGCAGGACGTCGCACGCGGCGTGCGTGCGTTCCACGCCCTCGAGCACCGCATCGAGCCGTGCGGCGAGGTCGCGGGCGTGCGCTTCGTGAACGACTCCAAGGCCACGAACACCGACTCCGTGCAGAAGGCGCTCACGGCGTTTCCCAAGGGCCACGTCGTGCTCCTGCTTGGCGGCCACGACAAGGGCACGGACCTCGCGCCGCTTGCCGCGGACGTCGCGCGCGACTGCAAGGCGGCCGTGTGCTTCGGCGCGGCGGGGGAGCGCATCGCCTCCGCGCTCGAGGGCGCGCTGGCGGCGGGCGACGGCACCACGAGGGTGGTCCGCGCGCCTCACCTGCGCGAGGCGTTCGACGCCGCCGTGTCCGAGGCCGCGCCGGGTGACGTGGTGCTCCTCTCGCCCGCGTGCTCGTCCTTCGACGAGTTCGGCAACATGGCGGAGCGCGGCCGCGCGTTCAAGCAGATGGTAAGTGACCTGGGGAAGAAAAGAGAGAGCTAGCGTATGCAGCGTGTAGAGTCGGCAGGCCAGACAACGGCGAGAAGAACGGCCGAGGCCGGCCACGGCGCGTTCGCTGATCGCTACATCTTCGGGGTTCCCGCGCGCTTCATGGCTCCGCGCCTGCTCTTTCTGGGCGCGGTCGCGTTCCTGGCGCTCTTTGGCCTCACGATGATCTACTCGTCGTCGTCCATCACGGCGCTCTCCTCGGCGAACGCCAACTACAACCCCGCGTTCTACCTGCAGCGCCAGCTGCTCTTTGGCGCGGTGGGCACCGTGCTCGCGTTCGTGATCGCGCGCTTCGACTACCACCTGTGGGTGCGGAAGCTCCTTGTGGTGGAGTGGCTTGCCACGCTCCTTCTTCTGCTGCTGGTGCTCACGCCGTTCGCGGGGTCGGATGCCTACGGTGCGACGCGCTGGATCCAGATTGGCCCCGTGAACCTGCAGCCGTCCGAGTTCGCCAAGATCACGCTCATACTGGTCGCGGCAAACCTTCTTACCGAGTACTACGAGGGAACGACGCGCAGCTCGCGCGAATTGCAGCTGATGTTCATCTTTGGCGTCCTGGCGCCCCTCGGACTCATCTTCGTGCAGCCGGACAAGGGCACGGTCACGGTCGTCGCCGTGACGCTCATCATCATGCTGTACTTTGGCGGCGCGTCCGGCAAGATGTGCGTCGGGCTCCTCGTCCTGGGCATTGCGGTGCTCGCCTTCGTCTCGTATGCGCAGCCGTACTCGCGTGCCCGCATCCAGACCATGATCAACCCGTGGTCGGACCCGTACAACAAGGGCTACCAGCTCATCCAGGGGCTGTACGCGTTTGGCTCCGGCGGCGTGTTCGGCGTGGGAATCGGCATGTCGAAGCAGAAGTACAGCTACCTGCCCATGGCATACAACGACTTCATCTTCGCAGTCGTGGGCGAGGAGCTTGGGCTCGTGGGCACGCTCGGCATGATCACGGCGTTCGTCGTGCTGCTATGGGCAGGCTTCAAGATCGCGCGGTACGCGCCGGACCTTGCGGGCCAGCTCGCCGCCGTGGGGTGCACGGTCATCATCGTCGCGCAGATGCTGCTCAACGTGAGTGGCGTGCTGTGCATGTTCCCGCTTTCGGGAAAGCCGATCCCGTTCGTCTCGTACGGCGGTTCGTCCATCATGAGCAGCCTCATGCTCGCGGGCGTCGTCATGTCCGTGTCGCTTCAGAGCAAGCTGCCCCAGACGGAGTACGACGACCGCAGGAGCGAGTGGAGCGTGACGTCCGCGCCCAGGCAGGAGTCGTTCGTGGGCGAGCCCACCCCCCGCAGCGCGCGCGGGACGAGCGTGCCGCTTGCCGGCACGGCGACGTCGGCGGAGCCCGCGCGCGGCAGGTTCACGGTGCTCGGCGGCGGCCGCGAGCCCGGAGCCGCGCGCACCGGGGGCTCGGCCACGAGCCCGGAGCAGCTCAGGCGCGAGCGAGAGATGCGCGCCAGGGCGAATGGTGCTAGAGTCACTTCCGACAGGCGGGGCAGGACGCGCATCGACCTTGGGCCGAGCGCGAGCGACCGCCTGAGGACCAGGAACCAGGGTCCCGAGGTGAGGGGCTACGACGGCCCGACCCGGGACAGAAGGAGGGACAGGCGTGGCAAATAGCTTGAGGGTGGCGATCGCCGCCGGCGGAACCGCGGGCCACATCAACCCGGCGCTCGCGCTGGCAGAGGAGCTCGCCGCGCGCGGGCACCAGGTGGAGTTCTTCGGCCAGCCCAAGAAGCTGGAGTCCACGCTCGTCCCGCAGGCGGGCTTCCCGTTCAACCCCATCGACGTCACGGGCTTCGACCGCTCGCGTCCCTGGACGCTCGTCTCGGCGCTGTGGCGCATGCGTGCCGCCCAGAAGACCATCGGCCGCCACTTCGGCTCTTCTCGCCCGGACGTCGCGGTGGGCTTTGGCGCCTACATCGAGCTCCCCCTCATCAACTGGTGCCACGCACAGGGCATCCCCTGCGTCATCCACGAGCAGAACTCCGTGCCGGGGCTTGCCAACAAGACGTCCGCCGCGAAGGTGAAGACGGTATGCGTGTCGCTTCCCGTCGCGATCGACGCGTTCAGGGGCAAGGTCGGGCCCGACACCCAGATCGTCGTCACGGGCAACCCCGTCAGGCAGAGCGTCATCCGCGCCGACCGCGCGGAGGGCCGTCGTAGCCTCGGCATCCCAAAGGACGCCACGATGCTGCTCGTCTTCGGCGGCAGCCTCGGCGCGCGTCACCTCAACCAGGGGGTCGCGGCCCTGAAGTCCAAGCTCCTCTCGCGCAAGGACCTCTGCGTCATCCACTCCACGGGCAAGGGGGAGTACGACTCCGTGGTGCAGGAGCTCGCCCTCACGCCCGACGAGGCCGCGCGCTGGCGCGTCATGCCCTACATCGACCGCATGGGCGAGGCCCTTGCGGCCGCGGACCTCGTGCTCTCGCGCGCAGGCGCGTCCTCCGTGGCAGAGATCGCGGCGCTCGCCGTGCCCAGCATGCTCGTGCCGTATCCCTTTGCGACGGCGGACCACCAGACCACGAACGCCCGCTACCTCGTGGACGCGGGTGCCGCGGTGCTCCTTCCGGACGAGAAGATCGACGCTCCTGAGTTCGAGGGCGACCTCTTGGGCCTCATCGACGACCCTGCCCGCCGCCAGGCCATGCGCGACGCGGCCCGGGGCCTCGCACAGGACAAGGCCGCCCTCGCACTCGCCGACCAAGTGGAAAGTGCCGCGGCGCTCAAGGCGTAGCGCCACGGCAACCCATATTGCGCTAGAGTATGGTAAGGCCCACGTGCCATGGGCCCTATCTTCGTGTCTAAGAGAGGTTTCTGATGGCTAACGACATCCAGCGCGTCAGCAGCGCGCACTTCATCGGCATCGGCGGCGCCGGCATGAGCGGCATCGCCCTCGTCCTGCACGAGCGCGGCTGCAAGGTCACCGGCTCCGACCTCAAGGAGTCCCGCTACGTCCGCGAGCTCGAGAAGGCGGGCATCTCCGTCCACGTGGGGCACCGCGCCTCCACCATAGACGAGGTCGCGCCCGAGGTCGTCGTCACCTCCTCCGCCATCCCCGAGACCAACCCCGAGGTCATTCGCGCCCGCGAGCTCGGCATCCCCGTGTGGCCCAGGGCGAAGATGCTCTCGTACCTCTCCATCGACGCGACCACGGTCGCCGTCGCGGGCACGCACGGCAAGACCACCACGTCGTCCATGGTAGCGACCATGCTCGACCACCTCGGCAAGGACCCGTCGTTCCTCATCGGCGGCATCGTCGAGGAGTACGGCACGAACGGCCGCAACGGCAAGGGCGGCTACTTCGTGTGCGAGGCAGACGAGTCCGACGGCTCGTTCCTCTATCTCGACCCGGACGTCGTCGTGATCACGAACATCGAGGCGGACCACCTGGACCACTACGGAACGCTCGAGAGCATCGAGAAGACGTTCTGCAAGTTCATGGACCTCGTGGGAGACGCCGGCACCGTGATCATAAACGGCGACGTCGAGCACTACGTCGAGCTCGCGAAGTCCACGGGCCGCAGGGTCGTGACGTACGGCTTCGGCGAGAAGAACGACTACGTCTGCCTGCCCGACCCCGGCGAGCACCACAAGCTCGCCTCGCACTTCGGCGTCAGGGTCCCGTCCGGCAAGGTCGTGAAGGTCGAGATCATGGCAAACCCCGGCCGCCACAACATGGCGAACGCCACGGCCGCCATCGCGGTCGCGGACGTCCTCGGGATGGACGTCGAGGACGCGGCCGTCGCGCTCTCGGGCTTCAAGGGCGCGCATCGCCGCTTCACGCATGTGGGTGACGTGGACGGCATCACCGTCGTGGACGACTACGGCCACCACCCCACGGAGATTAGGGCCACGCTCGCGGCCGCAAAGGACCTGCAGTTCGACCGCATCGTCTGCGTGTTCCAGCCGCACCGCTACTCGCGCACCCAGGCGCTGGCCGACATGTTCGGCACCGCGTTCGACGACGCGGACGTCCTCATCGTGACGGACGTGTTCTCCGCCGGCGAGACCCCCATCCCGGGCGTGACCGGCAAGACCGTCTCGAACAAGGTGCTCGAGAAGGGCCACGTCTCCGACGTGACGTACATCCCCAGCCGCAGGGACGTCGTGAGTCACCTCGTCGAGGTCTGCCGTCCCGGCGACCTCCTCATCACCCAGGGCGCGGGCGACGTCACCTCCATCGGACCCTCCTTCATCAAGGCGAAGGCGGAGCAGGACCAGGATGCAGAGGCCTAGGTGAGCATCTTCAACGCATACATGGCGCTGTCCGGTGCCTACGACGCGGACGTCACGAGGGACGAGAGGCTGTCCCACCACACGACGTACCGCATCGGGGGGCCGGCGGCGCTCTTTGTCAAGGTGAACTCGTATCCCGCGCTGCTGAAGACGATCGAGATCCTCGGTCGCGAGGGCGTGGACTGGGTCGTGCTCGGCAAGGGCTCGAACATCCTGGCCGCTGACCGCGGCTACGACGGCTGCGTCATCGTGCTCGGCCGCGAGTTCTCGCGCATATCCTTCGACGGGAGCGAGGTCACGGCCGGCGCGGGCGCGACGATCGCGCGGCTGGTGAGCGAGACGCTCTCGCACTCGCTCTCCGGGCTCGAGTGCCTCGTGGGCATCCCCGGCACCGTCGGCGGCGCCGTGTCGATGGACGCGGGCACCCGGCACGAGTGGGTCGGCGCGCGCGTGAAGGACGTCGTGACGCTGCGTCCGGGCGAGGGGCTCCACCGCTATGCGGGCTCGGACATCGAGTGGGGCTACCGCTACACCAACATCCCGACGAGCGAGATCATCCTCGAGGCGACGTTTGCCCTCGTTCCCGAAGAGAAGGCTGCCATCGCGGAGAGGATGGAGGCCCTCGTGGCCCGCAGGAGGCTCCGCCAGCCGCTTGGCAAGCCGTCGTGCGGGTCCGTGTTCCGAAACCCCGGGTCGCGCTCCGTTGGCCAGCTCATCGACTCCTGCGGGCTCAAGGGCTACTCGGTCGGTGGCGCGTGCGTGTCCGACATGCACGCGAACTTCATCGTGAATAACGGCGGCGCCCGCGCTGCGGACGTGATCGCCGTCATGAGCCGCGTGCACGACACCGTGCTCGACAAGTATGGCATCGACCTCGTTCCGGAGGTCAAGTGCCTGGGATTCGGCGCGTAGGGGGAGGCCATGGCCGACGGCAGGAAGCCCACGAAGCGTAGCGCCCCCACGGGGGCGTCTCGTCCTGCCGCGGGTCCAGCACGGCCCAGGCGCAGCCAGCCGTCGTCCCGCATGGCGCCGGCGCCCAAGGCCTCCGGCACTTCTCGCCCAAAGGCGAAGCTGTCCACGCCGCCTGCGGGCGAGGTCCCGCAGCGCAAGTCAGGGGCGAACCGCCCCGGGTCGGATGTGGTCGTGCGCCGCGGCATCGTCGCGGGAATCGTCGTGGCGGCGCTTCTGCTCGTGGCGCTCGTTGGCTACCTGGTGCTCTCGTACACGCCGGCGTTCACCATCACAAAGGTCGAGACCACGGCCACGAAGCACATCAGCCGCGCGAGCATCGCGAAGCTCGCGAAGGTCCCCAAGGGCTCGACCCTTCTGAACTTGGACGAGGACAAGGTCACCCGCAACCTCAAGAAGAACCCATGGGTGGGGTCCGTCACGTACGAGCGCAAGTACCCGGACACCGTGAGGATCGTCGTGAGGGAGCGCAGGGTGAGCGCGCTCGTGGTGATGAGCGCGGGGGACGTTGTCTGGTACCTTGGCGAGGGCAACGTGTGGATCGAGCCCGCCTCCATCAAGGTGGGAGAGAGCGACTCCATAGACGACCTCGCGCTCGCCGCCGCGCAGAAGGCTGGCGTCATGCTCATCACGGACGTCCCGGCGAGCATCACGCCTGTGGCGGGGTCGACCGTGAACTCGGAGGTGCTGAACGGCGTCGCGTCGTACCGCGAGCAGTTTGGCGAGAAGATCAGCTCGCAGATCGTGTCCTTCTCGGCGGGCAGCGTGGACAGCATCGGGTGCACCCTCAAGAGCGGCGTGCAGGTGTCTTTGGGCTCGCCGACCAACATCTCGTCCAAGGAGGCCGTGCTCGCACAGATCTTGGAGAAGTACCAGGGCAAGCTCACGTACGTGAACGTGCGCGTCCCAACGCGCCCGGCCTACCGGCTCGTGGACTCTGACAACGTGGAGCAGGGCACGGGCGTCACGGGGACGGACGCGGCGCAGGCGGCGCAGGATCAGAGTTCGTCGGACGCTTCGTCCTCAGACGCATCTACGTCGGCCGCGTCAGGCGACGTGGACTCGGGCTCGAACGCTTCCGGCCAGGACGGATAGCGGGGTGGCGCGAAGCACCGCGAGCAGAAGGCCTGACGTGTGCAAAACCCTCGACCACCTGTGCCCACAAGCGGGTCTTTGCAAAACCCTAAAGAACTACTTGACAGATGGGAGTTGTTCAGAATGTGGCTCCTAGCTGGGCAATCCATATCTCAAACATATTTGTTGACGAAAGGCGCGACTTTGTGCAAATATATCGCGCTTTGTGATAGGCATATGGCTCTACCTTAGGTTTAGGGTTTTGACAGGTCAGTCGCGGGGCATCTTTTCCGATTTTCAAGGCACCATCGGGCAAGAGACGTGAACAGAAATGAAGCAGCACGGGAACAAGAACGTAAAGGGCGGTACCGCTAAGGTCACCATCGAGATTGACGGGGCGGCATCCAACAGGGAAGAGGACGACGTCCCCAAGACCGTCGCCAAGCGAGGAGGAACCATGATGGACAACGACATCCCCAGCAACTACCTTGCAGTCATCAAGGTCGTTGGCGTAGGCGGCGGCGGTACCAACGCCGTGAACCGCATGATCGAGGAGGGAATCCGCGGCGTCGAGTTCGTCGCGGTCAACACCGACGCGCAGGCGCTCGCCATCTCTGATGCGGACATCAAGGTCCACATCGGTGGGGACATCACCAGGGGCCTGGGTGCAGGCGCGAACCCCGAGGTGGGCGCAGAGGCCGCCGAGGACTCCCACGACGACATCAAGCAGGCGCTCGCGGGCGCGGACATGGTGTTCATCACGGCAGGCGAGGGCGGCGGCACCGGCACCGGCGCGGCCCCGGTCGTCGCGGACATCGCGAAGAACGACATCGGCGCCCTGACCGTCGGCGTCGTCACGAAGCCGTTCACGTTCGAGGGACGTCCCCGTGCGAACAAGGCCCAGCAGGGCATCCAGACGCTGTCCGAGGCCGTGGACGCGCTCATCGTGATCCCGAACGACCGCCTGCTCGACCTCTCCGAGAAGAAGACCTCCTTCCTCGAGGCGTTCCGCATGGCGGACGACGTACTGTGCCAGGGCACGCAGGGCATCACGGACCTCATCACGGTCCCGGGCCTCATCAACCTCGACTTCGCTGACGTCTGCACCATCATGAGAGGCGCAGGCACCGCGATGATGGGCGTCGGCGTCGCGTCCGGCGACACCCGTGCCGCAGACGCCGCCGCGGAGGCCATCTCGAGCCCGCTGCTCGAGGTGGGCATCGAGGGCGCAACGCGCGTCCTTCTCTCCATCGCCGGCAACAAGGACCTCGGCATCCAGGAGATCAACGACGCCGCGGAGCTCGTCGCGCAGAACGTCGACCCCGAGGCGAACATCATCTTCGGTACCGTAGTGGACGAGAGCCTCGGCGACCAGGTTCGCGTCACGATCATCGCGACGGGCTTCAACGACTCCAACGTCCAGGCGCCGCTGCCGACGTTCACGAACGACCGCGCGTCCTCGAGGGGCGGCTCCCGTGGTGCCGGTCGCGGCTCCGCGAGCCGTTCCGCCGCAGCCCCCGCGCCCGCTCCGCGTCAGGCTCCCGCAACGAAGTCGAACGACATCAACAAGGAGTTCGACGTCCCCGAGTTCCTGAAGCACAGCCGCATCTAGCGACCGAGGGGCGTGCGCATTGGAGCTTACGCGACACACGAGGCTGGGCGTGACCCTGTTGGAGGACGCGAGCCGTCCGCACGGGGTCACGCTCGCATTCACCGAGAGGACCGGTGGCTGCTCTACCGGGCAGTACGCCTCGCTCAACCTCGGTGACGCCTGCGGGGACGACGTGGCGGCGGTCGAGAAGAACCGCATGCTCGCGCTGGAGGCCGTAGGCGCGGGGAAGTGGTCCGCGAACCTCGTGAACCCGAAGCAGGTGCACGGCGACCACGTGGTCGTGGTGCGCTCCTGCGACAAGGCGGACCTCGCGACGGCCGTTGCCGAAGCAAGGTCCGGGGCGGACGCCGTCGTGTGTACCGCGCGGCACGTGCCCGTGCTCCTGTGCCTCGCGGACTGCGTTCCCGTCGTCCTTGTGGCACCGGGGGGGTTTGCCGTCGCGCACTCCGGCTGGCGCGGGACCATTGCGAGAATCGCCGCGAAGGCGGCCCGCGTGCTTGCGGCGGAGTGCGGCTGCGAGGCCGCGGACGTGAGCGCCTACATCGGGCCTCACGTGACGGGGGAGGACTACGAGGTCTCCCAGGAGCTGCTCGACCGCTTCGTGGGGGAGTTCGGGCCGTCCGTGCGGGCGTCCGAGCGACACCTCGACCTCGCGTGCGCGATTAGGGCCGCTCTCGAGGACGCGGGCGTCGACGAAGGGAACATCCTCGACTGCGGGCTCTCCACCGTGGGCAACGTGGGAAGGTTCTTCTCGTACAGGGCGGAGGACGGCAGGTGCGGACGCCACGGCGCCATAGCCTGCCTGTGCGATTGATCTGTTGGAACGAGCGAGCGTGAGGAAGTGGTCGCGTGACTGAGGAGGAGAGGTCAGGGTACCTCGACTTTCTGAGGGAACGCAGGGAGCAGATTCTGCAGAGGGTCGCCGACGCGTGCAGGCGTGCCGGCAGGACCACGGACGACGTGACGATCCTGGGCGTCTCCAAGACCGTCGGCGTCGACGAGGTGGCGCTGGCATGGCAGGCCGGATGGCGCGCGTTCGCGGAGAACCGCCCGCAGGAGCTGTCGCGCAAGCTCGAGGGGCTGCGCGAGCATCCGGAGATGTCCGGCGTGCGCTTCGACATGATCGGCAACCTCCAGACCAATAAGATCAACCAGGTCATCGGGCGCGTCGGACTCATCCACTCCATCTCCTCCGTGCACCTGGCCGAGGCGGTCTCGAAGCGCTTCGTCGCACACGGCATCGTTTCCGACGTTCTGCTCGAGGTGAACGTCTCGGGGGAGGAGTCGAAGTCGGGCTTTGCCCCCGCGGAGGTGACGCAGGCGATCGACGGCCTGCTGGGGCTTCCGGGAATCCGCGTGAGGGGGCTCATGACCATGGCCCCCGCGCACGACGCCGACGCGGCGAGAAGGACGTTCAGCGGGCTGCGCGAGCTCCGCGACGAGCTTTCCGCGCGTTCCGGCAGGAGCCTGGCGACGCTGTCGGCAGGCATGAGCGACGACTTCCAGGTCGCCATCGAAGAGGGCTCGACGATCGTGAGGCTGGGCAGGACGCTCTTCAGTCCAGACTACGACCTTAGGTAGGAACGGATTCGCTCGCCGGAGGTCTCGGCGGACGGACAGATGACTTCGGACGGTGCCGGGCACGGTCCGGGAAGGCGAGGACGACATGGGTTTCCTCGATACGCTTAGGGACAAGCTAACTGGGTCGAACGACGACTACTACGACGACGACTACTACGACGACTACGATGACGCGCCCCAGCGCGAGGAGCCGCAGTCGCAAGGCGCGGGCCTCCTGGGCAACACGAGGCGTCCCGAGGCGGAGAGCGTCTCCGTCTACACGCGCTCCGGAAGGCCCGTCGGCAGCAACGGCGCGGGCGGACCGACGCCCGCTCCCGCACCGTCGTACGGCAGCGGCTACCGCGACGAGTACCAGCGCCCAGCACGCCCGCAGAGCCCGAACCCGCAGTACGCCCAGCGCCCTCAGTCGGGCTACGGCAGCTACTCGGATGAGACGCAGGCCATCCCGCAGACGCCGGCGCACCCGCCCGTGCACGATGGCGTCCTCGGCAACTCCACGGGCGGCCACACGCCCGCGGACATCGGCCTGAAGCCCATCCCGCGCCCCGCAACCTCCGGGCAGCTCCCGCCGTACGTGCTGAAGCCCGTCTCGTACGACGACGTGCAGATGGTCGTGCGCCGCGTGCGCACCAACCAGCCCGTCGTCCTGGTGTTCAAGAACACCAACATCGAGACCGCGAAGCGCATCCTCGACTTCTGCCTCGGTCTGTCGTGCGGCATCGGCGGACAGGTGGACGAGCTTGGCGACCGCGTCTTCGTGATCACCCCGCAGGGCATCGAGCTCTCCGACTCCGACATCAACAAGCTCGTCCAAGACGGAACCATCGAGAGGTAGGAACATTGGGTAAGCTCAGCTCAACGGTCGCGGTCGTCGGCGCCGGATCCATGGGCGGCGCAATCGCCTCCGGCCTGGTCGTGTCTGGGGTTGCGGAGCCCTCTCGCGTGATGGCATGCGACCCCTCGCAGGAGAAGCTCGCCCTTTTGGGCGAGAAGGGCATCCAGACGTTCGACGATGCCGCCACGATGCTTGCGGCGAATCCCGACGTCGTGGTGCTCGCCGTGAAGCCGCAGGTCCTGCCCGCGGTCGTTTCCGGGATTGCGGACAAGCTCGTGGACAGGGAGGTCATCTCCATCGCGGCGGGAGTCCCTCTCGCAACGCTCGAAGGCCTGCTTCCCATGTCGAGGGTCGTCCGCGTCATGCCGAACCTTCCCGTGCAGGTGCTGTCTGGTGCCACGGCGGTGTGCCCTGGCGGCAGGGCGACTGCCGAGGACGTGGACGTCGCACTTCAGGTATTCGGTGCACTTGGCACGGCAAAGGTCATGCGCGAGGACCAACTGGACGCAGAGGGTGCGGTCGTGAGCTGCGGGCCCGCGTACGTGGCGCTCTTCGTGGACCTTCTCACCAGGGCCGGCATCGAGAACGGCCTTCCCGCAAGCGACTGTCGCGAGATGGTCCTTTCGACCATGCGCGGCGTCTGCACGCAGCTTCTCGAGTCCGGGGAGCACCCGCGTGTCTACATGGAGAGGGTCACCTCCCCGGGAGGCACGACGGCGGCGGGCCTCAGGGCAATGGAGTCCCAGCTCTCCTACGCAGTCTACGAAGCTGCGGACGCGGCGCTGGAGCGGACGCGCGAGCTCGCGAAAGGCTAGTGAGGAGGTTCGCACTTGCAGATAGGTTACGTAGTCTACAGGCTGCTCAACTTCTACGAGATGCTGATATTCGTTCAGGTGTTGCTCTCGTGGTTCGTAAGCAGCGGAAACAAGTTCGTGGTGGACGTCTATGGTGCGCTGTCCACGCTCGTTGACCCCTTCGTGAATCTGTTCCGGCGTTTCATTCCTCCCTTAGCAGGTCTGGACTGGTCGCCCTTTATCGCGATATTGGTTCTTCAGCTCGTCCAACGTTTAGTTTTGTAAGAGTCGGGATATACTGAGGTAGGCGGTTATCCGCACTGCTGACGTAGCATGCACACAGTTGAAAGGGAACTAAGATGGCTATCACCCCAGCAGACATCGAGAACATGACCTTCTCCCAGGCAGGAAAGCACGAGGAGGGCTACAAGACCGACGAGGTCGACGTCTTCCTGGACCAGGTTGCCTCCGAGGTCGACGCCATGCTGCAGAAGATCGCGGACCTGAAGGGCCGTCTGACCACTTCCGAGCAGCAGCTCGCCGCCGCCCAGGCGCAGGTCGCGCAGTTGAAGGAGCAGACCACCATGGCCGCTCCCGTCGAGCCCGCGCCCGTTCCTGTGCCGCAGTCCGAGTTCACCGCCTCCGAGCGTCAGATCTCCCAGGTGCTCATCGTTGCCCAGCAGAGCGCTGACAGGCTGGTTGCCGATGCCCGCACCAACGCGGAGAACATCCGCAACGAGGCGGACCAGAAGGCCCGCGAGGTCATTCGCCAGGCCCTTGCCGAGAAGCAGAACGAGCTCGACGAGATCGATCGTCTGAAGCAGTCCCGCGAGGACTTCCGCGCGGAGTACAAGAAGCTCCTCCAGCACTTCATGGACGATGCGGACTCCGTCTTCCCGCAGCAGACGCTGAGCGTCCCGAACGGTTCCAAGGGCACCACGCACACCGACTCCGTCGTTGCACCGACTCCCGTGATTCCAGCCGCTCCCGTGGCGGACGCAGAGGCAACGACTTATGCCCCCGCGCCTGCGGCGAACGACTTCAGCGATCTCGACTAGTCCTACGGTCTGCGACGCGCGAGCGGATGTAGCTACCATGTGACGGGACGCCCTTAAGGGCGCCCCGTCTTCTTATGGCCCCGAGGACGGTTTCCTGCGCTGGGCGGGTCCGGCATACCCGCTTACATCGCCGACCCAAGCGTGGGATCAAGTTCGGTAAGCCCTCCCCAGAAGCGCTTGGGCATCCAACTTGCTCGAAGATCGTATCCGCGTTGTGAGGAATCCCTTCCATCAAGGCCCACGGAATCGTAGAAGCGCTTCCACATCGCATGTACGTACGTCTCTCCCTCTGCGAGGTCGCTGGCATGCTCGGTCAGCTTGCGCGTAAAGCGGTCGTCCAAGCGGTTGACGGCGCAACGACGGTCTCCCTCCTCGTGCATCGCGATAACGTGATGCGTGGGGTCGAGCAGGCAGAAGCGGTCACCTCGCATGCGCGCAGCGAAGTAGTTGCATGTGAGGGGGACCGTGTCTGCCTTAGGGCGAAACGCCGAGAAGTACGTTCCATCGGAAAGTTGGGAGAAGCGGACGAACTGCCGCGTGTGCTCGCATTCCGAAAGGGTGTAGCGCGCAAGCCTGTCAAGCTCTGCGACGATCTTGTCAGAGAGCATCGACCGTATGCGGGGCCCTTCTTTGAAACCGAGTCGTACGTACCTGTGGATGGCCTCTGGTACGTTTTGGTTGTCGTTAGCGGCTGCGAGGGCGAGCCTCGAGGCGCAGGAGCCCTTGCAGTGAGTGGGGCACAGCGTGCCCCTCCTGAGGGGACAGCCCATGCTGACATGGCGTTCGAAGCCCTTGTACACGCGTCTTGAAAGCGCGAGGGAAGAGTCAGATCTTGCTCCGGGCGACATTGCCACGCGCTCGTCCAGGGCGGGTTGGATGTCCTCTGAATACGCGAGGCGCACCATGCTTGCCGGGGCGTGGGCGAGATATGCCATCCCGACCCCTGCAAGAATTCTCTCGAGACTATGGCCGCAGGGAATGACGACCCGGTAACCATTAGATAGGCATTGCGAAATCTCTGCGACCGCGTAGCGGATATCGTCCGGTACGCTCTGCTCGACTCTAGAAGAGCGAGAGCTGTCCCTCTGCGGAGCGACGGGTTCTGTTGTATTTACTATCGCGTGCACTTCTCGCCACTTCCTTTCTGATGAGTTCCTCGTCGAGAGGAGCCTTTGGGTCTCGCATCCCATTGCAGCAGATGAAGTGACGTGCGCGCTTCAGGGTGATGTTGAGTGCTTTCAGGTCGTCGTAGCTAAGCAGCTTGCGTCGCCTGGCCGCGACGATGCGCCTTGCGCCCATGGGTCCGATGCCGGGCACACGAAGAAGCTCCTCAAGACTTGCGGAATTCACCTCCACAGGAAAGCGTCCCTGATGGGTGAGGGCCCAGGCGAGCTTTGGGTCAAGATCGAGGTCGAGCCATGGCGTGTCTGGGGTCGTCAACTCGTCTGCGTCGAACCCGTAGTATCTCATGAGCCAATCTGCCTGGTAGAGCCTATGCTCTCGTCTGAGGGGCACGGGGGTGGCCGAGTCTGGCAGTCGAGCGTCTTCGACGACGGGCACGTAGGCGGAGAAGAAGATCCTCTTGAGGTCGAACTTCTGGTACAGGGACTTGGACAGCTGAAGGATGTGGTGGTCGCTTTCGGGCGATGCGCCGATTATCAGCTGTGTCGATTGACCGGCAGGCGCAAACTTCCTCCTGCCCGACCCGACGGGGTCGGGTGGGCGCAGCGTCATCGAGTTGGAGTTGAGACGGAGTCCCATGTTGGTGCATGAGGGCGCCCGTTGGACAACGTCGTTTGACGAGTGACGCACAAGCGCCGCCCTTGCCGCGCCGCGACCGGACTCGAGAAGTCGCTTTGCCTCGCCTTGGCGGGCAGTGGTGATCTGCGCCATGGACTTGGTAATGCTTCCGGCATCCTTGTTGGGGCAGAGCTCTGCGAGGGACCTGGAGCTGGGAAGCTCGAGGTTGGCACTCATGCGGTCTGCGAGATGTCCCAGCCTGTCCAGAAGCTCGGGTGATGTGCCGGGAATGACCTTTGCGTGGACGTAGCCGTTGAAGAGAAGATCCTCCCTAAGGACGCGGAGGCACTCGATCATCCGCTCCGTGGTTGCGTCCGGCGTTCCTAAGACGCCAGAGCTGAGGAAGAGGCCCTCGATGTAGTTACGCTTATAGAAGTCGACCGTGAGCTCCGCCAGTTCGCGCGGTTCGAACGTCGCGCGCCTGCAGGACGCGCCGCAGCGATTGACACAGTACGCGCAGTCGTAGCTGCACGCGTTGCTCATGAGTACCTTCAGGAGCGTGATGCAGCGTCCGTCGCGCGAGAACGTGTGACAGAGGCCGGCGCCACTTACCAGCCCCACCTTTCCATCCTTGGGTCCCCGCGTGACCCCCGAAGACGTGCACGCGGCATCGAATCGTGCCGCCTCCGCCAGTATGCCGAGCTTCGTGAGGGTGTCCATGGCCAGAATCCAATCGCGAACGAATGTTCTAGATAGTGTGGAAGATTCTAGCACAGATGGGTACACGTGTTCGCGTCAAGTTCGGCAGATGTGGCGATGCGGTTGCGTCTTGGGTCGGCCGAAAGCACGATTATCGAACCGACGCGCCGTTTGCGAACAAGTCGCGGGCACGTCGTCGCGGAGCGTTATCCTGCGAACAAGGAGCGGTCTCGAACACAGAGGGGTGATCGACATGAAGTTTGGCTCGAAGTCCAGTTTTGCGGTCGCGGCGGTGAGCGCCGCGCTCTTCTCGACCGCCCTGCTTACGGGGTGCGGATCCGCTGGGTCTGGCACAAAGGGAGACGTATCGTCCTCTGCGGCGACGGCCGTCCAGAAGAAGGCGACCGAGACCTACGGCTCGATCTACGAAGAGTACTCGAAGCAGATCGAGGAGGCCGCACCGAAGGCGGTGGAGGAGTTCAAGAAGCAGGCCGAGGGCAACACCGACGTCAAGAAGCTGGCCGAGGTCGCAAACGATCAGGTGGGAACGCTCGCGAAGATCATGACGGACGGCAGCAAGAAGATGGCCGAGCTGAGGGAGAAGAACGGGGACTCCTACAAGACCTACGAGAAGAACTACAAGAAGCTCTACAAGGTCTACAGCGACAAGGCCATGGACGTGTACGGCGCTTATCTGGACGTGTACGGAAAGCAGGTCCCGGGTTACAACGACCAGATGAAGCAGCAGATGATCGACCAGTACAAGGCGACCGTGCAGCAGCTGGCGCCGGCGGAGTCAGATTAGGTCTGCGGCAAATCCTCTGCCTAGGACAATGTGGTGGCGTTCGGGGGAGTGGGGTAGCGCCCGCTTCCCCGGACTTTTGTGCAAGAGCGGTTACTCGATCTTCTCGAACACCATGGTCGCCTGTATGCGGTCGCCGCCACCGAAGCCCTTGCTGCCACCGCTGGCGGTGGATATGGTATGGAGGCGGTAGCCCTTTGCCGCCTGAGCGTTGATGACGTCCTCTAGTTCCGTGAGGTTACCCGAGCCGGTGCCGAAGAGTTTCTCTTTAAGTGTTACCTGCAATACGACGTAGTGGTAGCTCTGGCCTGACGCGGTCGAGTACGAGGACTCGTGACGCATGTCATCGATAAATCCCATGGTTGCTCCAATCGCCAAACCTTGATAACTTCTCATCTGCATTCCACAGGCATTTCGTTCCGATTCGCATCCATGCCGTTGAGGGCTGTCGGATCGATTCTGGCGGCATGCTTTTCGGAGATTGCCAAGGCTCACTCAAAACCTAGGGGACGGGGGTTCCGTCAATAGTCTTTCGCACTTTCGTCAGCCAGGGTCCCGTCCCAGTCGCCGGAGCTAGCTCTGTCTCTTGAGCACCTCCCTCTCGTCCCATCC
>CACWMM010000003.1:0-55756 GCA_902761955.1 uncultured Olsenella sp.
CTCGCGCACGAGGGTGACGGACGCGTCGTCAAACGGGTCGCCGTCGCGCCAGGATATGCCCCAGCCATGGGGGTGGTTCACGCTGTGCGAGAAGAACTCGCGCAGGTAGGCGTTGGTGTTGACGGGGCCCTCCGCGTTGAGGGCAAACAGCTCGCACATGCTTGTGCTCCTTGCGTTGGAAGTCGTGCGCTAGGCGCGCCGGGCGAGAAGGGCATCGTGGCGACATGCGGCGTCGCGGCCGCTCGTGGTGCCACTGCACGTACACGTCATGTCCCTCTCCTTCCAACGGGGTGTGGCGGGTTCGCCCGCAGTAGTCTGCCGGCTATGTTACCCAATACGGGCCCGTCGTGCGCAATGGTTTACAAAGTCCTCAACTTGCGGGGTCCCAACTTGCGGGGTCCCTCATGCGCCCCCCTGTTCCGCGCGGACCCCGCACAAGAAAGGAGGCCGCCACCCAAGGTGACGGCCTCGCGAGGGCTCCTCGCCAAACGTCTAGTTGCCAAACATGGCGGCGTGGATTTTCTCGTACCAGGACCGCGCCTTCGAGATGTACTCGTTGTGCTGCGACCCGCCCTTGCCCAAGGACGCGGGGCAGTCGGTGCTCGTGACCTCGTTGTGGCCGATCACGTTGACGCCCCACTCCGGGATGCCGAGGTTGTATTGCAGGCACAGCAGCGCCACCAGCTTCGAGCCGGCGTTGATGGCCGCCTCGGTCAGGTAGCGGTGGGCGGCCGTGGAGCCGGGGGCGTCTGCGTGCTCGATGCCGATGCTGTCGAGGTTCTTCACCCAGTTGCCCGCCTGCCAGGCGGTGTCGCTGTCGTAGACCAGCTGGCCAACCGTGCCGCTGGACTCCACCTGGTAGTGCGCGGAGGCCTCGCGCGTCTGCCATGTGTGCCAGCAGCCCTCCGTCGTCAGGTTGCCCTCGTTGTGGTGGATGACGATCTGCCTAATGACGTGCTGGCCTCCGTGGCTCGCGTCGTAGCGCCCCTTGCTGTAGTGCTTGTTCATCAGGAGCACCTTCACCTGGCCGGACCAGTACGGGGAGGACTTCAGCCAGCAGTAGTCAAGCCCGGACGCCACGACGGACGACGCGCCCTTCAGGACGAGCTTCACCTTGAAGGCCTCGGCTGCGAGCGCACGCCCCACGGTGCCCGCTACCTGGCCGTTCGAGACCCACGACTGCCAGCCCACGTTCTGCACGTGCGCCTGGTACACGACGTCGAAGAACTTGGCGATCGCGCCCGTCAGCTTCACCTGGAACGCCTCGAGCCTCCTGGCCTGTCCCGTGGTGCCGGCGATCGAGCCGTCGGACACCCAGCCCTGCCAGCCGGTGCCCTGCACGTGCGCGCGGTAGCTGATGCCGCCGGAAAGCGCGTCCTCTCCGCCCGTCAGCTTGATGGTCATGGCCTCCAGGCGCCGGGACTGGCCCGTGGTGCCTGCGGTCGCGCCGTCCTTTCTGGCGCCCTGCCAGCCTACGTCCTTCGAGTGCGCCGTGTAAATCACGTCGGGCGTCGAGAAGAACGATATCTCCGTCGCCTGGCCGTCTGCGCTCGGGGCAGACCCTCCCTTGCGCACCAGCAGCACCTGGATGGCCTCCATGCGCCCGCTTGCGCCTGTGGTGCCTGCGGAGGCGCCGTCCTTCGTCCAGGCCATCCAGCCTATGGTCTGTACGTGCGCCCGGTACCACACGTCGTACAGCTTCGCGAGCTCTCCCGTCAGGCGGACCTCGACGGCCTCGATGCGCTTTCCCCTGCCCGTGGTCCCGGCATAGCCCGCGCTCGTGACCCAGCCCTGCCAGCCGATGTCCTGCACGTGCGCCTGGACCCGCGCCTGCGTGCCGTCTATAAAGGACTCGCCGTTGGTGGAGGCGAAGTCGTCGTAGGAGGCGTCGGTGGGGTCCGGTGCGCCAATCCGCAACAGGCGCAGCTCGAGCGCCTCGAGGCGCAACCCCTGGCCCGTGGAGCCCACCAGGCCGGTGCTCGTCCAGGCGAGCCAGCCATGGTTCTGCACGTACGCGCGCGCCCACAGCTGCCAGTCCTTCGCGAGGTCCGACCCCTCGCGGAGCCTGATCTGGAGCGCCTCGATGCGCTTGCCGGAGCCTGCGGTGCCGACGGCGTTGCCGCCGGAGGTCCAGCGTGCGTCCCAGCCGGTTCCCTCCACGTGCGCGCGGTACTCCACGTCCGCATCTGAATAGGACGTCCCGTCGGGGGAGGCGACGTGAAGCGTGAGGGAGTCGATCTTCTCGCCCGCGCCGGCGCTTCCCGCCACCTGGCCGTCTGATGCGGTCTGGTGGCCCTTGCCGTACACGTCGACGTCCGTGGTGACGCTGGGTGACGCCTCCGATTGCGACGTGTCGCTTGATGTCGCGGCGTCGTCGGCAGGGGAGGGGTCAGCCGTCGTCGACTCCGTGCCGGCCTGGCTGGCCGAGGCTGTGCCGTCGACCGTGGTGCTGCCAGAGGCGTCGGACGCTACGCCAGGCGTCAGGTCGCTGGTAATGGTCGCATTGTTGACAGCAGTCGGGGCGGTCGGAGCGGCGCCTTCCTGCGCCGTGGCCTGCTCCTCGTCGGCACTGCCGATCACAGTTTCCGTCTGCGCGTTGGATTGCTGGGCCTCCGCCTGCGCCGATGTCGTGGCGGCAGTGGTTGAGGATGTCGGCTGTGTTGCCGTTGGCTCTGTCGCGTATGCCGCGACGGGCGTTCCCACGAGCGCGAGGCCAATGACCACCGCGATCTTGGCGGATCTTCCGGATGCAAAGTACAAGTAGAGTCACTTCCTTGGGGCAGCTTCATTTGGCCTCGGTGCCGAGGCCGCCTATGGCTATCCCAAGATTGTGAGTCGCGCATCGCCCAATTTGTTGCGCAACAAATTGGGCCGCAACGTGCCGCGCCGCCACAAGAGGGGACCCCTCGCGCGCCTGGGCAAGGCAATGCGCAAGGGGTCCTGCAGGTTGCGTGTCCTAAGCGCGTCGCGCGCCGGGTCCTTCGCTACTCGTCGCCGAAGCTGATGCCGAGCATGCGCGCCTCGCGCACGAGGTCGCTCTCGGGGTCGACGTACTTCAGCTTTCCGGCGACGTCCTCAAGCGGCACGCGGCACATCTTGCCGCCCACCTGGGCGATCATGTAGCCAAACTTCCCCTCCAGGAAGCCGCGCGCCGCCTCGACGCCGCACTGCGTCGCGAAGATGCGGTCCTGGGCGTCCGGCTGGCCGCCGCGCTGGGTGTGTCCGGGAACGGCCACGCGCACCTCCTTGCCGGTGCGGCCCGCGACCTCCTCCGCGATGTCGTACGCGACGGACGGCTTCACGCGCTTCGCGACCTTCGCCTTGTAGTCCTTCTTGCGCATGGCGGCCTCCTCCTGCGAGATGGCCCCCTCGGCGCACACGATGATCGAGAACCGGCCGCCGTTCTTCTCGCGCTTCTCGATTGCCTTGACCACGTTGTCCATCTTGTAGGGGATCTCGGGGATGAGGATGACGTCCGCGCCCCCCGCGACGCCGGCGTACAGGGGAATCCAGCCCACCTTGTGGCCCATGATCTCGATCACGAACACGCGCCCGTGCGAGCTTGCCGTCGTGTGGATGTCGTCGATGCAGCGTGTCGCCACGTCGATGGCGCTCGTGAAGCCAAACGTGATGTCCGTGCCAAACGTGTCGTTGTCGATCGTCTTCGGCAGGCAGATGACGTTCAGCCCCTCCTCGCGCAGGCGGTTCGCCGTCTTCGTGGAGCCGTTGCCGCCCAGCACGAACAGGCAGTCCAGCTTGAGGGCCTTGTAGTTCTTCTTCATCGCGGGGACCTTCTCGACCCCGTCCGCCTCCGGCGTGTCGATGCGCTTGAACGGCGTGCGGCTCGTGCCCAGGATGGTGCCGCCCATCGTGAGGATGCCGCTGAAGTCGCCCCAGTCCATCTTGCGGTAGCGACCGTAGATGAGCCCCTGGTAGCCGTCCTTGAAGCCGTAGACCTCCACGCCCTCCTTCGTGTTGTTGTACACGGTCTTCACGATGGCGCGCATGGTCGCGTTCAGCGCCTGGCAGTCGCCGCCGCTCGTGAGCAGTCCGATCCTCAGCATGGATTTCCCCCTTAGCCTGGTTGGGATGCGGCCCGTTTGGGGCGTGTTCCCAACTACCATTTGTCGGCGGTGCCGCGCAAAGGGTGCCCACAGCCCCAGCCACCCTAGATTTTGGCACGTCGCGGCCGCGCCGCTCGCCAGATTGCGCACTCGTTCACAAACGGTAGCCTCGCAGGTGTCTTTGCGCCGCATTACGGGTAGGCTTCACCTTGACAGTTGTCTGCGGGGCGCCCGGGCGAGAAGCGCCGCCCCGCCCTTGCCCCACATTCGGAGGTGCACCATGACATCGGACACAAGGCTCGAGAGCGCCCGCGCCGCGGGCACGCGCGCTCTCCAGAGCCTGGACGAGGCGGCGGACCAGCTTGACAGCGCGCGCAACTGGGGCCTGCTCGACATCCTGGGCGGCGGCATCCTCACGAGCCTCGTGAAGCGCTCCCGCCTGGACGGTGCCTCGGAGGCGGTGGGGCGCGCGCAGCGCGACCTCGAGGCGTTCGCCCGCGAGCTGCGCGACTGCTCGGGCGTCACGGGGGTGGACCTCAGGCGAAGCGACATGCTCGAGTTGTTCGACATCGTGTTCGACAACTCAATTACGGACCTCTTCGTGCAGTCCCGCATCGAGGACGCCCGCGAGGACGTGAGGCGCGCACGCGCGCGGGTCCAGGCCATACTCGCCGAGCTCGGCTCGGCCGGGAGGGCGTAGCGTGGCGGCCCGCGGCCGGCGCCGGCGCAGTAGGCTCGCAGCGGCCCTCGTGGTCGCCGCGTTTGCGCCCGTGTTCCAGGGGCTCGTCTACCTGCTTATATCTCGGCTGCACCTCGATGAGAACCTCTCGCTCGAGGTCTCGTCCGCCCTGTACATGGCCGTGGCCGTCTGCCTTTTGGGCGGCCGGCGTATGCTCGTCCCGTCGCGCGCGTCCTTCCAGAACGTCTGGCGGCTCGCGTGGCCCATACTCGCCGTCAGCCTTGCGCTTACCTGCACCCAGGTGGCGGGCTACGCGTCGGGCACCGAGCGCCTCTCGCCCCATTGGGCGCAAAACGTGGCGTACTACGTGGTGTTCTGCCTGTGCATAGGCATCTACGAGGAATGCTACGTGCGCGGTGTGCTGCTTGGCGGCCTGCTCTCGCGCTTCGGGCGCAGCCGCGGCGCGCTGTGGGCGTGCATCGCCGTCTCGTCCGTCTACTTTGGGGTGCTCCACATCGACTGGGCGGGGCTTAACTACGCAAGCCCGCTCGAGCTTGCCCAGGCCGTGCTCAAGGTGGCGCAGACCGGCATCTACGGCGCCGTGCTCTCCGCCGCCGTCGTGGAAAACGACAACCTCACGGGCGCCATCCTGTTCCACGCGCTGGACGACTTCTCGATCATGGTCATACCGTACGCGCTCTTCGGCGAGGGTCTCAGCACCAACTACGTGTCGTCCGGCCGCGAGGAGGCCATGAGCTCCATCGTGCTGTACGCGGTCCTCTGCGTGCTGTACCTGCCGTCCCTGTGGCACGCCATCCGCCGCACCAGGACGCTTCCGCAGCCGCATCATGGCGGTTTCGTGATGAGCGACGCGGGCGAGAAGTGCGCGGACGCGTGCGTGCGGACGTGGGCGGACGAGCTCCCCGCGCCGCCCGCGGGAATGCCGCACGTTCCTGCGCATATGAGGAAAACCGCAGCTCAGGAGCAGTGTGCGGAGCCAGGTGACGCGAGGGTGCGCTGAGCGGCCCACGCAACCGCCCACCACACGCGTCCCGTGCAGGGCAGCTGCAAGACATGCGCGCGACGTGCCCACGCGGCATTTTTAGGTCAGTGGCAGCTGTCTTTCGTTACGTTCTGCTAACATGCAGCTTGCAATCTGGTTTCGCCCGTTGGAGCGAGTACTCGTAGCGCTGCCGCGTGGCGTCGTGAAAGGCTACTGACAGCATGAGTCGTGTAAGTCGCAAGGAAGACGCGTTCTTCCTCATGTTCCAGGAGTTCAGCAAGATGACCTCCGAGGCCTCTGAGCTCTTCCTGGAGATTGTCGAGAACTACGATAAGCTCTCGTACCGCATTCCGGAGATCAAGGAGTTCGAGACCAGGGGAGACGAGATGGTCAACAAGATCATCACCACCCTGAACTCCTCGTTCATCACCCCGTTCGACCGAGAGGACATCAGCGCGCTCGCGCTCAAGATGGACGACATCGTCGACGGGCTCGAGAACGTCTCCGCCCGCTTCAAGCTCTACGACATCGACGAGATGCGCCCCGAGGCCATCGAGATGGCGAAGCTCATCCTCGAGGCGACCCTCGACCTCGACCACGCGTTCGCGAAGTTCCCGGACTTCAAGAAGGACGAGTCCCTCCTGAAGGAGACGAAGGCCGCCAACGACGCCGAGGACAGGGGAGACGTCGTCTACCGCGACGGTCTTGCGGCCATCTTCCGCTCCGACCTCCACACCGTGGACATCCTCAAGTGGAAGAGCCTGCTGGACAAGATGGAGAACACGCTGGACGCCTGCAAGAACGTGGCCAACGAGATCCAGAATGTCATCGTGAAAAATGGTTAGCGCCCTTCTCGTCTGCGTACTCGGGGCCGCCTTGGTCTTCGAGTTCATCAACGGCTTCCACGACACCGCGAACGCCATCGCGACGACGGTGTACACCAAGGCGCTTCCCCTGCGCGTCGCCATCCTCATGTCCGCCACCATGAACTTCATCGGCGCGTTCATGAGCGAGAAGGTCGCCATGACCATCGCGGCGGGCATCGTGGACATCAAGCTCGAGCTCTACGTGATCCTCGCGGCGCTTCTGGGCGCCATCCTGTGGGACCTCTTCACCTGGTGGCGCTCCATCCCCAGCTCGTCCTCGCACGCGCTCATCGGCAGCCTCATCGGCGCGACGATCGTGTTCACGCGCTCCGTGCGCCACGTCAAGTGGGAGGGCGTGCTCGACAAGGTCGTCATCCCGCTGTTCACGTCCCCGCTCATCGGCATGGCCCTGGGCTACGTGATCATGAAGCTCATGTTCGAGCTGTTTGCCAACTGGCACCCCATGAAGGCCAACTGGCTGTTCCACAGGATGCAGATCCTCTCTGCCGCGTTCATGGCGTACAGCCACGGCAACAACGACGCGCAGAAGACCATGGGCATCATCACCCTGGCGCTCGTGACGGCCGGGCTCGCGAACCCCGCGGCCGGCATCCCCGTGTGGGTCAAGATCATGTGCGCGTGCACCATGGCCCTTGGCACCTCCATCGGCGGCGGCCGCATCATGCGCACCGTGGGCGACGGCGTGACGAAGCTGAACCCCGTCATCGGCTTCGTGGCCGAGACGTCCTCCGCCATCGCGATCGAGACCATGACCGCGCTCGGCGCCCCCGTCTCCACGACGCAGGTCATCACCACGTCCATCATGGGCGCCGGCTCCGCCCGCCGTCGCAGCTCCGTGCGCTGGGGCGTCGCACGCAAGATCATCGGCGCGTGGTTCGTGACGCTGCCCGCGACGATCCTGCTCGGCGGCTGCTGCGCGTACGTGATTGGCCTCGTCCTCGCCTAGCCAAAGGACACGCGCCGGGCGAGAGGTGCTTGCGCCCCGCCTGCCGCACAACCAGAACCGAACGATCTTCTCGCCCCGCGCGCCTGCCGCCCGCGGGGCGATTTGCGCATCCGCACATTGGTAACGGCATGGAAACCGGTTGCAGATACTATGTTCCTGTTGGCTTGGCATCGATGGCGCAGAGCGCCGCAAGGGGTTGTTCATGAGCACACAGGAAGACGTCCTCACGATGTCGCGCGATGGGATCGCGTCGGCTCAGGTGGAGGGCATCCGGAAGACCGCGATCCACTGCTACGAGGACATTCCCTTCTACCACAAGAGCTTTGACGAGGCGGGCTTCGACCCGTATGCCATCCGCGACCTGGATGACATCGGGCGCGCGCCGTTCGTGACGAAGCAGGACCTGCGCGACAACTACCCGTACGACATGGTTGGCGTGCCCAGGGGCGACGTGAAGGAGATCCACATGTCCTCCGGCACGACGGGCGTCGCCACCATGGCGGCGTACACCGAGGCTGACCTCAGGGCCTGGGCGGACTGCTTTTCTCGCGCGTTTCGCTTTGCGGGGCTGGGGCCGGACGACGTGTGCCAGATCTGCTACGGCTACGGCCTGTTCACGGGCGGCCTGGGCGCACATTACGGATCTCTTCACTCCGGCGCGACCGTCATTCCCATAAGCGCCGGCAACACGGAGCGCCAGATTCGCGTGCTGCGCGAGATGGGCTCCACGGTGCTGGAGTGCACGCCCAGCTACGCCATGCACATCGCGGACACGGCGCTTGCCATGGGAATCGACCCCTCCAAGGAGTTCAGCCTGAAGGTGGGCATCCACGGCGCGGAGGCGTTCAGCGACAACTTCCGCCGCGAGCTTGAGCGCAAGCTGGACTACAAGGTGCTCGACATCTACGGCCTGACGGAGACCGGCGGCCCCGGCCTTGCCGTGGAGTGCCTTGAGCAGAACGGCCTCCACATCGCGGAGGACCACTTCTTCTGCGAGGTCATCGACTCCGCGACCGGCGAGGTGCTGCCCGACGGCGAGTGGGGCGAGCTGGTGGTGACGACGCTCGACCGCGAGGCGAGCCCCGTCGTGCGCTACCGCACGCGCGACATCACGCGCATCCTGCCGGGCGCGTGCCCGTGCGGCTGCACGCACCGCCGCATCGACCGCCTGCAGGGCCGCACGGACGACATGCTCATCATTCGCGGCGTAAACGTGTTCCCCAGCCAGATAGAGAACGTGATGAAGACGTTCGAGCAGGTATCCTCGTGGTACCAGATCGAGCTCACCACGAAGAACTACCTGGACGTCGCGACCCTGAAGGTCGAGGCGAACCCGGACTTCGACATTGACTCGACCGGCGCCATCGAGGAGCTGCAGCGCCAGATCCAGGGCGCGCTCAAGACGGCGCTGTCCGTTGGCATCCGCGTGCGCCTTGTGGAGCCCATGTCGATATCGCGCTCCGAGGGCAAGGCAAAGCGCATCGTGGACCTGAGGGGGGAGAACCTGAAATGATCGACCAGCTGACCGTCTTCCTGGAGAACTCCGAGGGCAGGCTCGCGAAGCTCTGCCGCGACATAGCGGCCGCGGGCATCGACATGTTGGCCCTCACCATAGCCGATACGCCTGAGTACGGCGTCGTGCGCATCGTGTGCGACGACGCGCAGCGTGCCCGCGACTATCTGGACGAGAAGGGCTATCGTGCCATGGTCACGAAGGTGGCCGCCATCGAGGTGCCCAACAGGCCCGGCGGCCTGGCGGAGCTTTTGGGCGTGCTGGACGACCTGGACATCCCCGTGGAGTACGGCTACTGCTTCAGCACGTCCGGCGACCGCGCCGTGGACATCCTGAAGATCCGCGTGCCGGCGGAGGCGTCGAAGGCCGTGTTCAAGCTGGAGGAGGCCGGCTTCAGGGTGCTGACGCAGGCCGAGCTGTAAGGAAGCGGCGGTGCGCGTCGCACGTGGCTGGGGGCCCGCGGCGCGCACCGCACGTGGCTAGGGGCGTGTGGACGCGCGGGCGCGCTGCGAGCGCGTTACGAGTGGACGTAGACGGTGTCGCCGACCCTGACGAGGTCGTAGAGCTCGCGCGCCGCCTGCGGGGGAAGGTTCACGCAGCCGTGGCTTCCCGCGTAGGAGTAGATGGAGCCGCCGAACGCGGAGCGCCAGTTGGCATCGTGCAGACCGACGGCGTTGCCGACGAACGGCATCCAGTACGTGACGTGGCTCTTGTAGTCGGGCTCGCCGTCGCCGTCCTCGTCCGCGCCGATGAGCGTCTCGTTCGTGCGCTTCGCGTTGATCTTGAACGTTCCCATGGGGGTGCCGCGCCCCTCGGACGTGTTGCCGCTCACGAAGTACGAGCGCCAGATGACCGAGCCGTCCTTGTCGTAGAAGCGCGCGTACTGGGTGGAGAGGTTCAGGTCTATGTGGCGGCCGCGACCCTCGTGGCCGGGCGTCTGCGCCGGACGGGTGGCGGTGACGGTGAGGGGAACCTCGAGGGAGCCGTCCTTCTCGCCCTGGACGGTGTCTGCGACGGACGCCGCGAGCGAGGCGGCGTCGATGGCGTAGTCGTGCTCCTCGTCGGACTTCGCGACCTTCTTTGCGAGGGAGTCGTGCGCCCACTGGGCGATGGCGCCCTGGTCGAGGCTGACAGAAAGGTCGTCGCCCACGCGCACCCAGGTGGCGACCGTCTTCTTGTCGAGCCTCGCGAGGGATTTGCCGTCCTTCGTGAGCGTGACGGCGTGGTCGGCGTACGCGTTCGCCGTGTCAACGGCCTTCCGAAGGCCGGCGTCCCTGCTCGTGAGCTGCGGGCGAAGGAGCGCGTCGCGGTTGAGGGAGACCTTGGAGCCGAGGCGCACGACGTCTTTCTCGACCTGCGCTTTTACGACGCTTGCGTCCAGCGCCGTGCCGAGGGCCTCTTGCGTGACCTCGAACGTGGACGTCTTCTTGTTAAGGGTGCACCAGGCGTTCTTGGGCGGCGTCGCGTTCTGGTTGTGCGCCTGGACGGCGGCGTCGACCAGGGCGTCGAGCTTCTCCTTGTTGTAGCTGACGGTCTTGGACACCGTGAGGTGCCTGGGGTGCGCGAGGTCGAGCGCCCACGAGGCGGCGTCGGTCTGGGACTTCGCGTGGCGGGCGTAGTTGGCGGGGCTTACGTCCAGGTCGATGTCATCGGCGCCGATGGAGAGGGTGAGGCCCTGGCCGGCGACGGTCGTCTTCCAGGATGCGGCTTTCGCCGCGACCTGCTGCGCGAGCTGCTCCTCCGTCATGTTGGACACGTCCGCGCCGTTTACGGTGGTGCCGGGCACGAAGTGCGAACCGTAGTAGCTTGCACCCGCGACCTGGCCTGCGACCAAGGCCGCTGCGACGCCGAGCGCGAGGAGGGGGATTGTCTTCCTGCGGCGCTTGGCTGGCTTGGTGGTCGCGCTGGCTGCGGGCTCTGTCTTGCGCGCGTGCTTTGCGGACGTGGGTTGGGTCAAGGCGACTCCTCGCGTGTTTGGGTGTGGTGAGGGCAGGCGCGGCCGGGGGCCTCTGCTCTGCAGGTAGATGGCAGAATTCTAGACGATGGGGCGCTTTCGTGCGCGCGGTGGGCAGAAAAGCGCTGCGTGCACATGACGGGCCGCCCCACTATCTGACAGGTTCGACTTCTGTCAGATGGTGGTGGGTTCGCACACGGCAAAGTGCCCCACTACCTGACAGGTTCGGCTTCTGTCAGGTAGTGGGGCGAGTTTCGCATGCCGAGGGGGCTTTCTCGCGCCAAAATCCACCACTATCCGACAGATTTGGCTTCTGTCAGATAGTGGTGGATCTGGTCATATAAAAACCCGCCACTATCTGACAGGTTCGACTTCTGTCAGGTAGTGGCGGGCGGGGGCGCGGGCCAGGGCTACTCGATGCTTGCAAACGCCTCGCGGATGACGTTGCAGGAGGAGTGCATGGCGCCCTTCTCGTCCTGCGAGAGCTCGAGCGGGAGGATCTCTTGGATGCCGTTGCGCCCGAGGATGCACGGCACGCCAACGGACACGTCCTTCTCGCCGTACTCGCCCTCGAGGTGGACGGAGAGCGGCGTCACGAGGCGCTCGTTGTGGAGGATGGATGCGATGAGCACGGCGACGACGGAGCCGATGCCGAACTCCGTGGAGCCCTTGCCGGCGACGATGCGCCCGCCGGAGGTGTGGACGGTGTCCGTGAGCGTGGCGTAGTCGAGCTTGTCCGCGAGCTGCGGGTGGCTGCGAAGGTACTCCTCGATGCCGATGCCGCCGATGGAGACGTGCGTGCGCGGGATGAACGAGGAGTCGCCGTGCTCGCCCATGCAGAACGCCTCGACCTGGTCGCGGTCGACGTCCACGATGCTCGCGATGTGGCGCCTGAGGCGGACGGTGTCGAGCGACGTTCCGGTGCTGAACACCCTGGCGCGCGGGAGGTCGAGCTTGCGGTAGAAGTACTCCGCCACGACGTCCGCGGGGTTGGACACGCAGATGAGGAAGCCGGAGAAGCCGGACTTCGCGATGGGCTCGACTATGCTGCCCAGGATCGAGAACGTGCTGGAGAGCATCTGGAGGCGTGTCTCTCCGGGGCGGCGGCTGCGGCCGGCTGTCATCACGATGAAGCTTGCGTCCGCGCAGTCGTCGTAGGTGCCCACGCGGATGTGCACGTGGCGCCTGGTGGCCGTGAGCATGTCCTTCAGGTCTTCCACCTGCGCGTTCGCAGTGGCCTCGTTGATGTCCAGGAACACGATCTCGTCTGCGTACTGGCCGACCATGAGGCTCATGGCCACGTGGCTTCCCACGTTTCCAGCTCCGATGATTACGACCTTTCGTGCTAGCTGCGTCATGGCTCCACCCCTCCGAAGGTTGCTTTTTTGTTTCTATTGTGAAGTTGGGTGGAGGAGCTGTGGGCGAGGAGTTCAAATTTGCCATTGGCGGATTGGGCCCGTCACCTCGCACGATTGTACTTGACACATGCGGCTGAGGAGGTCCGTTTTTCTCGCCTGCGCACCTATCCGCGACCGCAAATGTGCGACATGGGCGCACACGCGTTGGCTCCCGCCAGATGATGTATGCTTTGTAAGATTAAGTTAACTATCGAAAGGCACATCATGTCAGGCATCGGCATGTCAGACGGCGGACCTGCGGCCGCGCGCGGAGGGGACGGGGCCCTGCGCGAGGAGGGCACGCTCGCCTCTGTGGAGATCGGCCAGACCGTCACCATATCCGTCGTGGGAGGGGAGGGCGCGCTCCGCCAGCACTTCTTGGACATGGGCGTCATCCCCGGCGCGCAGATCACGCTCGAGAAGTACGCGCCCATGGGCGACCCCATGGAGTTCAGCATCCACGGCTACCAGCTCACGCTGCGCATCGCGGACGCGCGCAAGATTCGCGTCACGACGGGGGCGTGCCCCGTGCCTGCCGGCGTCACGAGCGGGCGACACAAGAGCATCGGGCATCCGGGCCTTGGCGAGGACGGCCTGCCCGACAAGGTGGACGTGCGCACGAGCGACCACTCGCATCCGGTGCCTGAGGGAGAAGTGCTTCGCTTCGCGCTCGCGGGCAACCAGAACTGCGGCAAGACCACGCTCTTCAACCAGCTCACGGGCTCGAACCAGCATGTGGGCAACTTCCCCGGCGTCACGGTGGACCGCAAGAGCGGTGCCATCAAGGGGCACCCCGACACGGACGTGACGGACCTGCCGGGCATCTACTCGCTCTCCCCGTACAGCCCGGAGGAGCTCGTGAGCCGCCAGTACATACTGGAGGAGCAGCCAAACGCCATCATCAACATCGTGGACGCCACGAACATCGAGCGCAACCTGTACCTGACGATGCAGCTGATGGAGCTGGACAAGCCCATGGTGCTCGCGCTCAACATGATGGACGAGGTCCAGGGCAACGGCGGCACGATCGACGTGAACCTGATGGAGGACATGCTGGGCATTCCCGTGGTGCCCATATCCGCCGTCAAGGGCGAGGGCGTGGACGAGCTCGTGCGCCACGCGATCCACGTGGCGCGCTACCAGGAGCTTCCCGGCCGGCAGGACTTCTGCGACCCCGGCGACCACGGCGGCGCCGTGCACCGCTGCCTGCACGCGATCATGCACCTGATAGAGGACCACGCCGTCCGCGCGAACATCCCCGTGCGCTTTGCGGCGTCGAAGCTGGTGGAGGGCGACGCCCACGTGAGGGAGGCCCTTGCGCTGGACAAGAACGAGCTCGACGCCGTGGAGCACATCGTGCACCAGATGGAGGAGGAGCGCGGCCTGGACCGCGCCGCCGCCATCGCGGACATGCGCTTCTCGTTTATCGAGAAGATCGTGTCCGCCGCGGTCGTGAAGCCGCATGCCTCGCGCGAGCTGGAGCGAAGCCGCAAGATCGACCGCGTGCTGACCGGAAAGTACACGGCCATCCCCATGTTCGTGCTCATCATGGGCGCCGTGTTCTTCCTCACGTTCAACGTCGTCGGCCTCGCGCTGCAGAACCTCGTCGCAGCGGGCGTCGACGCGCTCACGGCAGCGGCGGACGCGGGCCTCACGGCCGCCGGCGTGAACCCGGTGCTGCACTCCCTCGTGATCGGCGGCATCTTCAACGCCATCGGCACGGTGCTGCCCATCGCGCCGATCATCGTGACCATGTTCTTCTTCCTCTCGCTTCTGGAGGACACGGGCTACATGGCCCGCGTCGCGTTCTTCATGGACAAGCTGCTGCGCAAGATCGGCCTGTCCGGTCGCTCCATCGTGCCCATGCTCGTGGGATTTGGCTGCACGGTGCCCGCCGTCATGTCCGCCCGCACGCTGCCGTCCGAGCGCGACCGCAAGCTCACCATCGCACTCACGCCGTTCATGAGCTGCACCACCAAGCTCACAATCTACGGCTACTTCAGCGCGGCGTTCTTCCCGGGCAAGGGCGGCCTCGTGATGCTCTGCCTGTACCTCACGGGCATCGTCGTCGGCGTGCTCGTGGCGCTCATAACGCACAAGACCATCGACAAGGCCGAGGCCGTTCCGTTTGTGATGGAGCTTCCCAACTACCGTCTGCCCAGCGCGAAGTCCGTTCTCATGCTCATGTGGGAGAAGACCAAGGACTTCCTGCACCGTGCGTTCACCGTGGTGTTCGCGGCAGCCGTCGTCGTGTGGTTCCTGCAGTACTTCACGCCGGCACTAACGGTCGCCAAGGACGCACACGAGTCTATCCTGGCGGCCATTGCAACCTGGATCGCCCCGATCTTCTCGCCCCTGGGCTTTGCCGACTGGCGCGTCACCACGGCACTCATCGCGGGCTTCATGGCAAAGGAGATCGTGGTCGCGACGCTGTCCGTCCTGTTTGGCTCCACCGCGCAGCTTCTGGCCGCGCTCACGCCGCTTTCCGTCGTGTCGCTTCTGGTGTTCTGCCTGCTGTACACCCCGTGCGTCGCGGCCATCGCGGCCATCAGGCACGAGCTGGGCGGCCGCTGGGCGCTGGGCATCGTCGCGTTCCAGTGCGGCATCGCCTACCTCGTGGCGCTTTTGGTGCACGTGGTCGGCGCCCTGTTGGGCTTCGCGTAGGGGGTAGACCGTTCGCCGGAGGTGAAGGCGCATCCCGGTTTCCCATAGTATAGAATGTCGGAAAGTGAGAAATTCATACTCTTGGAGGCCGGGATGCTCGCGACGCTTAAGGACAAAGGTCAGGTTACGATACCTAAGAAGTTAGTCAATCAGCTCGGGCTTGTCTCTGGCGACACTTTCGATGTCTACATCGAGGATGGGGAGATTCGCTTTGTCCCGGTAGTGATCTATCCCAAGAAGAAGATTGAGGAACTGGAGCGTCTTGCCAGTGAGGCAGAGGAGGGGCTGTCCAGCGGAGACCTTCCAGTTTTTGAAGATGTGGATGATGCGATTGCAGATTTGCATCGGGCCGGCTGATGCCATATAAGCTCGTGCTTGCGCCTTCGTTTAAGAAGGCGTATGCGAAGCTTGGAAAGAAGGAGCAGGCACAGGTCGAAAACAAGATTCGGCAGCTTGCTATTGACCCGTGGCACCCTTCCTTGCGCGTCAAGCATATACGCGCTTCACGTGAGTTTGAGTGCAGCGTGAACATGGACGTGAGAATAGCGTTTAAGTTCGAGGAGGGTCATCTCATCCTGTTGTTGGACGTGGACCATCATGATGCATTGCTCCGTCGGCGTACAAGAAGATAGAAATCTTTGCTAACTGATTTGTAGGGAGTTGCAGCTCATGGCAAGCCTGACAGACATGCTGGCCCAGCCCCGGGAAGACCAGCTGATTCTGGTCGATCTTCTGGATCGGCCCCAGGGCAGCATGGGAAAGCTCGCGTGTCACCAGCAGGCGCGCCTGCACAGGGCGTTCTCGCTCTTTCTGTATCGCGAAAGCGGTGGCACGCTCCGGCTTCTGCTGCAGCGCCGCGCACAGGGCAAATACCATTCCGGAGGCCTTCTGGCCAATTCGGTCTGCTCGCACCCGCGGGTGGGGGAGGCGCTTGCGGACGCCGTCCCGCGCAGGCTCACGCAGGAGCTGGGAGTGCCTGCGAGCAAGGCGACCAGCCTCGAGTACGTCGAGGTTGGCTCGTTCGTGTACCGAAGCTCCTTTGGCAACGGGCTTACGGAGTTCGAGTACGACCACGTCTTCGTGACGCCGTACGACGGTCCCCTGGCGCCCGACCCCAGCGAGGTCGCGGCGACTGCCTGGGTCGATGCGGAGGAGGCACTGGCAGACCTTCAGGCGCACCCCTCGCGCTACGCAAGCTGGTTCCTGACGGCCGCCCCCATGGCGTGCGCCTGGCTCGCGGCCCACGTTCGTCCCTAGTTCCGCGTCACAGGCTCACGCGCGCGACCTCCGTGTACACGAGCGCGCCGCCGTCCGGATGGTGACTCCACATAAGCGACATCGCATCGATGCGCATCTTTGCGGCCCCCAACCGCCCCGCTGCCAGGTTACGTGCCGCAAGCTGCTCGTTCATCTGGGCGAGAAACGCGTCCATTCCGGCCTCGCGCTCCTCCTTGCGCAGGCGGCAGCCGCGCGCCAGGGTCATGTGCGGGGAGAATGGGGGAAGCGGCTCTGGAATCGCGCCGCTTTCCAGCAGCCGCATGCCAAGGGTCGCCCTCAGTTCCGCGAGCCGTCGCATTCCGTCCCGCGACCCCTCGTGCTCCCGTCCTTCCGCGCCATCCTCGCGAAAGCCCTGCCACAGAATCGACCCGCGACGCTTCTGGAAGCATCCCACGGGCCCTAGCTCGACGGCGAACTCTTCCGTCCTTACGTTCTCGGCTGCCCGTCGCATCGCCTCGAGCGTTCGCGCCTCGCGCTCGCGGTCGAGCTCGCCGAGGAAGGCGAGGGTCAGGTGGAGGTTCCCGCGTGATGTTGGTCGAGCATGGTCAAGATGGGGGAGCGTCATGTTTTGCACGGCCACGAGCTCGTCTCGCACGCCCTCGTCTGGCAGTGCTGCCACAAAGAGTCTCCTGGTCACTGTCGAGTCCCCGCTCGAGTGAGCCATGGGCTCTGTGTCCTGCGTATCATCACCCAAGGGACCTCTCCTTTCCATTGCCGGGCCTCCTCCCGTCGACGGGCGCATGCCCGGCGAGGCCAGCGTCGCCTCGGCTTCGACATCTTGCGCTACCGGCAAGACGAAGTTCGCACATCTATTTGATTGCATGTATGCAATCAAAGGTTGCCCGCTCGCAATCTGTGCTTAACACGTGGAAATCGTTTTCGCAATCCCCTAAGACCACTATAACGTTTGCAGAGAAAAACGCATCATTCGCGTTTGTATCCGCTTTTCCCGATATTGTCGGGCGTATAAGAACTATGGTTTCGATTTCACCATTGAAGAAGCGACGCCGGCCGGACGCCAGCGCCCCAACGGGAGGCAGGCGACATTCGTTGGCTACACCAGACATCGTCTTTGCAAGGATTGACAACAGGCTCGTGCACGGGCAGGTCGGCGCGGCGTGGGTAGGGTCCATTCCCAACTGCAACCTCATCGTCGTCGCGAACGACGACGCCGCAGCAGACCCCATGCAGCAGTCCCTCATGAAGCTCACGGCGGACTCCGCGCGCGTTGGCATCAGGTTCTTCACCATCCAGAAGACGATCGACGTGATAGGCAAGGCAAGCGCCCGCCAGCACATCTTCATCGTCGCGAAGACCCCGGCGGACATGCGCAAGCTCGTGGAGGGCGGCGTCCCCATAAAAGAGGTCAACATCGGCAACATGCATGCCTCGGCGGACAAGCGCGTCTTCCACGACCAGCACGTCTATGTGGACGACCAGGACCTTGCCGACCTCAAGGCCATACAGGACCACGGCACCAAGGTCTACATTCAGCTCTTGCCCACGGGACGCAAGGTCGAGGACCTCGGTCTCTAGTCTTGCGTGGGCGTCCGGCCCATACAACCTCATAGCTCGTACGAGCATCCATCGCTTGTTGGCGTTCTTCTCCTTAGGGGGAAGAGCTTGACATAGGGAGGAGGCATGCAACTTACCCTTGTACAAGGCCTTCTGCTGTTCATAGTTGGCACCATATGCCAATTCGATCAGCAGACCGAGGCGTTCTACTGGTTCAGGCCCATGGTCGCCGCGTTCTTCACCGGCATCATCCTGGGCAACGTGGAGCTGGGCGTCACCTGTGGCGCCGTCACCGAGCTCGCATACCTCGGCATGACGAACGTCGGTGGGACCGTTCCTCCCGACCCGCTGTTCGCCGGCATCATGACCGTCGTGCTCGCCTACACGACGGGCCAGAGTGCCGAGACGGCGCTCGGGCTCTCGTACCCCTTCGCACTCCTCGCGCAGGGCATCGGCATCCTCTTCAAGACGGTCTACTCCTTCGTTCCCCACAAGCTCGACAAGTACGCGGCCGAGGCGGACGTGAAGCACTTCAACGGCCTCATCTGGGGCGTCACCATCTTCGAGGCAGTGTTCTGCGGGTTCGTCATCTTCCTGTGCTCCTACGCGCTGCAGGCGCCCATCCAGGCGTTTGTGAACTCGTTCCCAACCTGGGTCACGCACGGCCTTGAGGTTGCGGGAGGCATCCTTCCCGCCGTCGGCCTTGCCATGCTGCTGCTCACCACGCTGAAGCCCGAGACCTATCCGTACCTCTTCATCGGCTTCGTGATGGCCACGTTCCTCAAGATGCCCAACGTGCTGCCCGTCGCCATTATCGGTACGTCTCTTGCCGCGATCGACTATATGTACCAGAAGCGCTTTGACGAGCAAAAGGCCGAGGCAATCGACGACGGAGGCGACTCTGATGGCATCTAATCCCACCAACAAGAAGGGCGAACCCCTTCAGAAGCTCAGCAAGTCCGACATCACGAGACTTGGCATCAACTCGCTCACCGAGCAGATTGCGTTCTCTTTCGAGCGCATGCAGGCGCCCGGCTGGACCATGAACATGATTCCGGGCTTCAAGAAGATCTACGGCGACTCCGATGAGGACCTGAAGGAGTTCATGACCTATAACATGGAGTTCATGAACACCGAGCCGCACATGGCGACGCTGCTCCAGGGCATGGTCCTCGCGATGGAGGAGAAGGGCACGGACCGCAAGCTCATCCAGGGCGTCCGCAACGGCCTCTTCGGCCCCATGGCCGGCATCGGTGACTCCATCTTCTGGTTTACCGTGCTGCCCATCACGGCCGGCATCGCCTGCTCGCTCGCCAAGTCCGGCTCCATCCTAGGCCCGCTCGTCTTCATCGGCATATACCTCATCGTCGGCTTCTCGCGTATCTGGTTCGCGCGCCTCGGCTACAGCCTCGGATCGAAGGCGGTCGAGAAGGTCGGCACGGCCACGAGGTATCTCACCGGCGCCGCTGGCATCCTTGGCACCACGGTCATCGGCGCGCTCATACCCAGCTACGTCTCCATAGCGTTCCAGAAGAAGCTCGTGTTCGGCGTCGGCTCCACCACGGTGCAATCGGTGTTTGACCAACTCCTTCCCAACGTCCTGCCCCTCGCCGTCGTGTTCCTCATCTACTGGCTCTTCAAAAAGAAGCACGTCAACACCATTGCCGTCATCGGCTGCGTCATCCTGTTCGGCCTCTTGATGTCGCTGCTCAACTGGATGTAGCGGCTGTGACGAAACTGCAGGTCACATGTAACGTCTGATGTGGCGGGACCTCGTGCGCGGGGTCCCGCCCACGGTTCGGGGCCAGCCCTAAGGCGGCTGCCCCGCATGGGAGGGTCATATGGTCGGAATCATCGTCACGGGTCACGGCAACTTCGCCTCGGGAATCACGTCCGCGCTCGAGCTCATCGCCGGTCCCCAGGACGCCTACGCCGCGCTGGACTTCACATCGCTCTCCGGCACGGAGGAGCTCGAGAAGGACATGGCCGCGGCGCTGGAATCGCTACGCTCGCGAGAGGACGTCGACGGGGTGCTCGTCCTCTGTGACCTCGTGGGTGGCACGCCGTTCAAGACGGCGGCGACGCTCGGAATCCCCCTGGGCGACGTGCGCGTTGTTGCGGGCGTGAACCTGGGCGGTCTTGTCGAGTGCGCGACGCAGCGCGACGCCGTGTCTGGCCTCGACGAGCTCGCCCAGCTCGCGAAGGACTCCATGAGGTCATCCGTCGTGGAGTTCGAGCTTGCGCAGCCCGCCGAGGAGGACGACGACTTCTCAGACGGAATCTAGTCGCACGCGCCAGGAGACAGATGCAAAGGCCTGCAGGCGACGTCCCATAGAGGACCACCCGCAGGCCTTTGCCATGAATCTATCTTCCGCACTACAGCAGCGGCATGACGTCCTTGATCTTTTCGGTCTTGCTTGGCGCGCAGTGCTTGTAGTCCCTCATCAGCGGGAAGTCATCCCACCTTCCGAGGGCGTCAGTCGCGTGATGGGCGATTATCTGGAAGAACGGCAGCAGGTAGAGCGGGGAGAGCGTCGGTTCTGAAACCTTGCCCACGTTTGCCACGAACGCATGGTCGTCCTTCTCGTACGCGTCGTCGCACGTTATCAGGTACGCATGGTCCGTGATGCACCGGCAGGCGTCGTACAGCTCGTGCGCGCGCCTCGAGCCAAGGTTCATGTCGTCCACCACAAAGACGGTGCGACTGGGGTTTAGCTGCAGGTTCGGGCCGTGGTTGAACTCCTCCGCCTCGAAGGCGAACGAGGGCACCTTCATGGTCTCGCCAAACTTCAAGGCTCCCTCGCAGGCGATGCCGTACGCCTGGTCAAAGCCAATGACGTAGTTCGTCTCGATGGAGAGCATGTCCTTCAAGTGTGCGGAGTAGAACTCCTCCGTCTTCGCCTGGACCGTCCTGTGGCGTTCGGGAACGAGCTCGAGCTCGCCAACAACGTGGTCATACCCCTCGTCGGAGAGCCGCCCCGTGTCGTGCGACGCCTCGAGCGAGAAGAGCGTGAGGAACAGGGCGAGCGTCGTCACGCCCTTCGTGACGTAGCCCACGTACTCGATGCCCACGCCGTAGTCCACCACAAGATCCGCGTGGTCCCGGAAGTCGGAGTCAAGGTTGCCCGTGATGCCGACAGCCCTTCTGCCTGCGGAGCGCAGCCTGTCGAGCGCGGCGAGCGAGTTGGTGGAACAACCGGACTGCGACACCACGAAGCAGAGCGTGTCGTCCCCGGGAAGGAAGTCGGAAGTCAGAAACGCTCCGGGCGTCGTGACGACAACCGGGATCCCCAGGTACTTCCGCATGAACGGCGCGGCGCACCGGCTCGCGTTCGCGCTCGATCCGCAGGCGATCACGAGCACGGAGCTGTAGCCTCCCCGTAAGAACTCGTTCACGAGCGGCGCAACGAGCTCCTTCCTGCGGTTGACGTTCTTCTCGACCTGCCCGGGCGTCTCTCGCACGTAGGTCATCATCGTTACGTTCTCGAGGTCCTTCTCCATTCCGTCCCCTTTCCTGCTCGCCGCGCCGGATTCGTGGCGCAAGTCTATGTAGATTGTCTGCCGTGTCAGGTTCCGTCTGGGGGAAGCGCTATCCGCGCTCGATGAGGCCCCTCAGCAGTTGCCAGACGCCAAAGAGTGCCACCGCCGCGGACGCGACGTAGTTCACCATGAGGGTGGTGCTCGCAAAACCCTGTGCCTGAGCGTTCGCGACCATAAGGCAGCTGCAGGCGATGCCGCCGAGGCCGTACACCAGGCCTTGCACAAGGCTCATGCGTCTGCGGGGAAGCGAGGCCCCGTCGTCGGGCGCGAGCTCAAGGCTTGTCAGGAAGCGGTAGTAGAAGAGGTAGCTCATCACCAGGATGATTGCGGACGGTATGGCCACCAGGGCGACGTAGCTCTTCGTGAGGACCCACGCGAGTGCGCCCGCTGCCACGCCCAGCACAAAGCGCGAGCGGTACATCGTGCACGTTCGTTGTTGCGCGCCGTCAACATAGAAGCTGCGCTTGAGCCATGCGTTCCTGTAGATGGTCCTTCCGTCCTCGGACGCGCCGTACGTGGCCGCCTTGCTCATCCCAATGGCCTCCTCCGTGCCGTCTTGGTGGCACTTGTATATAACGTTACAGTACCATTGTGTGACTTGCGCGTCCCCCGTGCGCAAGTCTTTTGCCACGGGTGCGTATAGTTTCGCAAGCGGGAAACAATTTCTGCGCGGCATGTGGCCGGCGGCGTCTCCCAATAGTGCGATTATGGGTTAAACCATGCATGTTATACAAATATAAGCAACGCTTTAAGACCTCCACATGCCGAGCAAACACCAACGTCTACCTAGAAACGAAACAAAACAGAAACATAAGTTTTGATGGCAAAGTACCCTGTATTGCGTCATTAGCGGCGAGAAGCGCTGCATACGTAGGCTGTTCTTCTCGCATGGGCGCAATCCAAGAGGGAGGAAGCATGGTTTCCATTCGCAAGGCGGGCGGCGCAATCGTCGCTGGCCTCATGCTCACCGTGAGTCTGGGTCAGGTCGTGGCCCCCACGACGGCGATGGCGTCGACGTCCGCGCAGTCGCAGTCTGCCGGCCAGTCCACGGGCAAGGCGAAGCTCGAGCGCACGGACGCCGCGTACGACGGCAGCTCCACGCCGATGATCTCCATGATCGAGGGACGCGAGTTCAGGCTTATCGCTCCGGTCGAGGGCAAGAGCGTAAGCGAGCTCGAGTCGCTCATCAAGGACGGCAAGGTCACGCTTACGCTGAGCCGCGCGAAGGGCCAGTTCAGCAAGAAGACCTACCCCAAGCAATGGCTTGGCGGCAAGTTGGGCGACTGGAAGACCGTCGCGACCCAGGATGGCGCCGCGGAGGGCGGAAACGGCAACACCGCGGACGAGAGAATCCGCAAGTCGCGCGACTTCTTCTATGACGTGGAGCTTTCCGCAAAGGAGGTCGACGGCACGCCGTCTGTCGTGGCGTCGTTCAAGAACCGCGAGCTCTACGAGGGAATCGACGGCATCGACGTCCGCTCGCGCGAGTTCGTCCGCTCGTCGCTGTACGACTACGTGGGCACGTACAGCCTCGCGTGCGACGTGGATGGCACGAAGGTTGCGTCCACGAAGGTCGACCTCAGGCCATACGACGCGTTCGCCACGCAGGAGGACATCGACGCCCAGCTTCCGGAGCTCGCAAGGCAGGCCAAGGCAAACGGCCTCTACGCCGAGGTCCGCACGTTTGGCACGTCCGCGCAGGGCCGTCCCATGCGCGCGCTGTTTGTGGCGAAGCAGAAGTCCGACCTCGACGACTACCAGGCCCTCAAGAAGCGCATGGAGAAGGACCCGGCATCCGTGCAGGCAGACCTTGCGGCGGGAAAGCTCAAGTACAAGGTGCCCGTCGTTTACAGCAACGTGCACGCCGACGAGAGCGTTGCCTCCGACGCCGTGATGGAGTTTGCCCGCGACCTCGCGGCGAACAAGCCCATCGAGTACCGGCGTGCCACCGGCCTCACCGGCGAGGGCAAGGCGGAGCTGAAGACCGAGATGGACCACGACCGCACCGTGTGGAGCGACCTCGTGAAGGACGACGTCACGGGCATCGGCTACGTCCGTGGCGACGGCGGCAAGGGGCACGGCACCAACTACGACGGGGCCGACACGGACAACGCCTCGTCCGACCTGAGCGAGGAGGAGTTCGAGAAGTACTACGACTCCGAAACGCAGACGTTCGACCCGTCCAAGTCTCTGGACGACGTGTTCTACATCCTCGTCCCGAGCGAGAACGTGGACGCCCGCGCCGTGAACGTCCGCACCAACGGCACCGGCTTCGACCTCAACCGCGACAACACGTACCAGACCCAGCCCGAGACCCAGGCCATGAGCGGCCTCATCACGCAGTGGGACCCGATATCCCTTCACGAGGTGCACGGCTACTACCAGCAGTACCAGGTGGAGCCCTGCTCGCCCACGCACGACCCCAACAACGAGTACGACCTGTTCATCGACACGGCGCTCGCGCAGGGCGAGGCGTTCATGGGCGCCTCCATCGCCAACAACCCCACCATCAACTCCGTGCAGATGCCCATGCGCGACTACCTCAAGCTGCAGGACGACGGCACGCGCTTCTGGGAGGCGCCGTTCGACGACATGTCCACCAGCTACACGCCGCAGTACGCCATGATGCACGGCACGAACGCGTATACGGTCGAGGCGCCGTACGGCACGGCCGACGCCGTGGACGCGCTGCGCTACGGCTTCATTGGCAACGCCGACTTCGTCGTCCAGAACAAGGACCGCATGTTCAACAACCAGCTCGAGCGCTTCCGCCGCGGCGTCCAGAACATAGACGCGGACAACATCCGCCCGTACTACGTGAGCCAGAAGGACGAGAAGGGCGCGGAGGCCGACACGTTCCGTCCCCGTGACTCCAAGGACGTGAACGGCAAGACGAACGGCAACTTCTTCCCGGAGTACTACGTCATCCCGATGGACGCGGACCAGCAGAACAACCGCTCCGCGGCGGCAAAGACCGTCGACTTCCTCATCCACAACGGCGTCGAGGTGAAGGAGACCACCAAGGACGTGAAGGTGGGCGACAAGACGTATCCGACCGGCACCATGGTGGTTGACATGCACCAGGCAAAGCGAAACATGGCCAACTGCGCCCTGTATCCCAACCTCGTGATCGACGACTGGACCCAGTACTCGCTCTACAGCGAGCCCGTCACGAACTTCTCGGAGTTCCGTGGGTTTGCCATGGACACCGTCCGCACCGCCGGGGCGTTTGAGGCAGACGCGCTGAAGGACGTGAGGAAGGCCCCTGCGCAGAAGAGCGACGTCGAGGGCAAGGGCGAGTACGCCGTGATCGACAACAACGGCCTCGACGCCGTGAGGGCCGTGAACGACCTGCTGGAGGACGGCAAGTCCGTCGGGCTCGTGAGCGAGGGCAAGGACGAGGGCGACTACGTGGTCGCCGCGAAGGACCTCGACGACGCCGCGGAGGACTACGTGCTGGACGTGACGAAGGTGAAGTCCGCGCCCAAGGCAAAGCGCATCAGCGGCACGATCAAGGCATACGTGCCAAAGGCGTACGAGAAGTTCCAGAAGGACGCGGCGGGCAACAAGGTCGGCATGGCCGACTACGAGAACCGCGCGAACACCAACGGAAACTGGGACGACTTCGCGCTCGCGAAGCAGATGGGCTTCGAGCTCACGGACGACCTGGACGAGGCGACCATCATCGTGGGCAGCCAGTACCCGGTGAACGCGAAGGCCGTGGCCGCGAAGGTCAAGTCCGGCACGCCGTACGTTGCCTACACGGCCGACGCGCTGCAGTTCGTGAAGGACTACAAGCTCGCGGGCAACATCTCGTTCACGCCGAGCGACGGCGACTGGCTGGGCTACGACGCCCTTGGCACCGTCGAGTTCCCGAAGGACGACATCATCACCGCCACGTACAAAAACGAGGGCGACTACCTCATGTACGGCTACGGAGGCGGCTACATCACGAAGGCGCCCAAGGGCTCGAAGGTCTTGATCAAGACCACGGACGAGCCCCTGGTTGAAGGCTTCATGCCCAGCGACTACATAAAGGAGTACCAGGGCAAGATCCAGGCCGTCGACTACCAGAGGGACGGGCGCAACGTCGCGCTCTTCGCGAACACGCTCACCAACAAGGCGCACCAGCAGGACGACTACCGCTACCTCACGGCGGCCGTCTACTCCAAGCAGCTTGACGGAGTCTTCGCCGCGTCCGGCGCACGTCAGGGCGCGAGCCCCGCGGTCGTCGTCGTGGGGGTGCTCGTCGTCGCGGGCGTCGCGTACCTCGTGGTGCGCAGCCGCAAGGCGAAGGACGCCGCAGGCGAGAAGAGCGAGGACTAGCCTCGCCCGAGTCTAGCCTGGGGCCAGGGCCGGGCTCGCCCGAGCCCTGGGCCAAAGAGAGGCCCGGGTCCCGCGTGCCGTTGCGCGTGGGACCCGGGCTCTTCTCGTCTGAGGGCGGGCGGTATGACTGCCGCGTCGCACCTGCGTCGTCGTGGTGCAGGGCACCTAGCCGTGGTAGTAGGTGCCGCGCTCGAACTTGGGCTCGCAGCACACGTTGATGCCAAGCTTCTTGTAGACGGCCTCGTCGGTGCGCGAGATGATGACCGAGAAGTACGCCGTGCAGCCCCTAAGCGCGCTCGTGGCCGCAATCACCTGCTCTGCCAGCGGGTTCGTTGCAGAGCTGATGGAAAGCGCTATGAGCGTCTCGTCCGAGTGCAGGCGGTGGTTGCGGCTGAGCAGGTGCTCGGTCTTCAGGCGACCGATGGGTGCCAGGGCCTCGTCCGAGACCACGGAGACCTCGTCCGGCACGCCGGCCACGCGCTTGAGCGCGTTCAGCAGAAGCGAGGACGCCGCGCCCAGGAGCCGGGACGTCTTGCCGGTGATGACAGACCCGTCGGGCAGCACCATCGCGCCGGCGGGGAGCCCGGTGACCTCCTCCTTCAAGAGCGCCGCCGCATGCGCGGGGTTGTAGTTCTCGTCCACGCCGACCTCTTTCATGAGAAGGGCGATGCGTGCGAGCTCCGCCTCGCCCTGCCCCGTGCGCTCAAGGCGCTCTGCCTCCCAGAAGTAGCGGCGCACGATCTCGTTTCGCGCCGCCTCCTGGCACACGTCGTCGTCGCAGATGCAGTTGCCGACCATGTTGACGCCCATGTCCGTGGGGGAGAGGTACGGGCTCTTGCCCATGATCTTCTCCATGATTGCCTTGAGCACGGGGAAGGTCTCGACGTCGCGGTTGTAGTTCACGGTCACCTTGCCGTAGGCGTCCAGGTGGTACGGGTCGATGATGTTGCTGTCGTCCAGGTCTGCGGTCGCGGCCTCGTATGCCACGTTAACGGGGTGCTTCAGGGGCAGGTTCCACACGGGGAACGTCTCGAACTTGGCATAGCCGGCGTCGACGCCGCGCTCATGCTCGTTGTACAGCTGCGAGAGGCACACGGCGAGCTTGCCGGAGCCGGGGCCGGGGGCCGTGACGACAACGAGGGGCTTCGTGGTCTTGACGTACTCGTTCTTGCCAAAGCCGTCGCCGGACACGATGAGGTTCACGTTCGTGGGGTAGCCCGCGATGGAGTAGTGGCGGTACACCGCGACGCCCATCTGCTCAAGGCGCGCCTGGTAGGCCTCGGCCTTCGGCTGCCCCGAGAAGCGCGTGATCACCACGCCGCCGATGGCGAGGCCCATGCCGCGGAACACGTCCATCAGGCGCAGGACGTCGTCGCCGTAGCTGATGCCGATGTCGCTGCGGCGCTTGCCCTGCTCGATGTCGTTCGCGTTCAGGGCGAACACGACCTCCGCATCGTCTGCCAGCTGCCCGAGCATGCGCGCCTTCGAGTCTGGCTCGAAGCCCGGGAGGACACGGCTCGCGTGGTAGTCGTCGAACAGCTTGCCGCCGAACTCCAGGTAGAGCTTGCCGCCGAACTGCGCGATGCGCTCGCGGATGCGCGCCGCCTGCGTGTCGATGTACTTCTGGTTGTCAAAGCCCGTCTGCATGGGTGCGTCCTTCGTCTTGGGGTGCGCCTGGTGCGCCGAGTGTGATGCGGTCGCCATTAGCCTACACCATGGGCGGACGGGTGACGTTGCAAGGGGTCGCGTCGGACGCTTGCGGACGCCGGCGCCCGCGTGGGCGTGCATCCGTGCCGTTTGCGGGCGAAGTTGTGCCGCTCACGCAAATGACCATCTATCTGTGTACATTTGCTCGAGGTTGGGTAATACTTGCAGTGAAAAGAAAAAGCCGCGCGGAAACCTATCGGCGGCCGGACGGGGAGGTGATGCCAGTGAACAGTGAAGAGTGTTTTACCGGGTCCTTCGCGAACGGCATCGCGCGTCCCGTCTTAGCCTAGCGGCCGGCAGCATCGGCCAACGTCAGCGGATCGGATTCGCAAAGTCCTAACAGAGACAGACGGCAGAACCGGCCGTTCGCGAAAGTGACCAGAACGCCACCCGATGAGGCGTTGCGAGTCACCGCACGTTCCCTAGTACGAAGGCATTGCCCGACGGGGCGTGCCCGAGCCAGGGGGGGAGTCCAAAGTACCAGCAAGAGTAGTTACCCCTCGGGAGGACGGCCGAAAGGCCGTCCTCCTTTTTGCGTGCGGATGGCACCCGTGCCCCAGCCCACCTGTGGGTGGGCGCATGGATTCAGCTATCTGCTCACCGCATGGGCAACCATTAGAACATTGATAGAACTGCCCGATGATGGTAACCTTTCGACCCTTGTGGGGCGTTCTGCCTGCGGAAAAGCTCGTACCGCTCGGGCAGTTAGTCGTACCGCTTGAGATCATTATGCGTCATTATGGTAGGGAAGTTCGGTTTCACTCTGCAGGACGAATTTTCCATGCAATAGATGACATGAGAGAAGCTGCGAGGCTATGGACATCGATACGAACGAGAGGCCCGAAATCACCTATCGGCCGTTTACCGAGGCGGACTTCGACGCGGTCGCAAAGGTCTGCGCTCGCACGTGGGCGTCCGACGTCGAGGGCGTGTACGACCGCATAACGTTCGGAAGGGTGCTGACGGCGGGCTCGCTGAGGCGCTCGCAGTTCTCGTTCGTGGCACAGCAGGGCATCAAGGTCGTAGGGGCCTGCTTCGGAGGCTTTGCGAAGGACGGCGCCATCATCGTGAACGAGCACTGGGAGCAGCGCTTCAAGGAGCTCATGGTGCCCGCGCGCAAGCGAGCGAAGATCGGCGGCCCGTCCGTGGAGGAGCTGCTGTTCAGCCGCCTGCGCATGTACACCACGGCAGACGTGTTCATTTCCCGCGGATACAGCAACGCGGACGCGGAGCTGAACCTCTGCGTCGTGGACCCCGCCGCGCGCAACCAGGGCATTGGCTCGGCCATGCTGGAGGAGGCGGTCATGCGCTTCTGCGAGCACGGCGCCCGCGGGTTCTTCACGATGCTCACGAAGAACTCCGACTGCCAGTTCTCGGAGCGCGCGGGCCTGAAGCTCATCCAGGAGAAGCGCGGCGTGTACGGGGACCCGAACGCGGGCGTGATCTACCTGTACGGCAGGCGCCTGTAGCCACGGGCCGCGAACGCCGTCGCCGCGCTCTTCTCGCCCGCGGTGGTATGCTGTCTCGGCACACAGGCCGCGCGAAGCGGCAGGCCAAGACACTACCCAGACGGTGATAGAACATGATGCACATAGCCCACGCCATCCTGCACGCCTTCGACTTCGAGTCGGGCAGCACGTCCTTCTCGCAGCGCGAGCTTGACCTGGACGCGCGCGCCGTGAAGTCGTACGTGCAGCGCCACATGCGCAAGATCAGCTCCAGCGCGGAGAACAGGCACGGCGAGTTTTCCGCGGAGAGCGGGTTTGCGGACGCGCTGCGCGGCTATGCGCAGGGGCAGATCGGCTTCACGGAGATCTCCCAGCAGGTGGCGCAGTACCTGTGGGAGGGGCTCAGGCGCTGCGACGACCTGGAGGAGTGCGACCTTCTGGTGTGCGACTTCACGGACACGCAGGACATGAAGGTCCGGGCGGAAGCGGCCGGCGACGGCGAGGTGGCGCAGGCGTTTGCCGAGGCGGTCGAGCAGGCGGACGTGGAGGACCTGAGCCGGCGCTACTTTGCGGCGGTGCTACTGCCCAGGAAGCAGGCGTTCATCCACGACCTGGGCGCGGACGCGACGGGCGCGCCGCAGAACCAGATCCTGCGGCAGGACTCCACGCTGCCGAGCCCTACGCAGAAGGTGGACAGCTACGTGCTGGTTGACCTGGGCGACCTCTCCATCGACTTTCACGACAAGGTGCGCACCGTGGGCACGCAGGAGCGCCAGATCATTCCCGAGGGGCTGCTGCAGTGCTCCGTGCAGGCCTCGAGCCGCGAGGTGGTGGAGGCGGTCGAGAAGATCGTGGCGGACGTGGCCGAGGAGGCCGGCGTGAACGTGACGGAGGCCGTGGCCCACGCGAAGGCCGTGGTGCAGTCGAGCGCGGAGGTGGACGAGGCGTTTGCCCCCGAGGAGGTGGGCCGGCGCGTGTTCGAGGACGAGCCGGAGCTCCAGGAGCGCTACGAGCGCGTGACACGCGAGAAGGAGCTGCCGGAGGAGGTGCCCGTCAAGCGCGGCGTCGCGAACCGCCTGGCGAAGAACCACAAGATAAAGACCGACACCGGCATAGAGATCACGTTCCCCTCGCAGTACGCCGCGGACTCGAACTACATCGAGTTCACGACGGACTCGGAGGGATTCGTGTCAATCCTCATCAAGAACGTGGGGAAGATAGAGAACAAGTAGCCGCCGCGGCAAAGCGTGGCGGCGCCGGGGCACCCGGCGCGGCGAGAGCGGGAGGGAACCATGGTCGACCTGTTGGTGCTGGTAAGGCATGGCAAGGCGGAGCCGAAGGGGCCCGAGGGCGACCTTGCCCGCGAGCTGACGCCGGACGGCGTGGCCGCGCTGGAGGAAGCCTACCCGCACATGTTCGCGACGCTCGAGCCGGTGGGCGAGCTGGAGCTGTGGTCGAGCCCGGCGGCACGCGCGGAGCGCACGGCCGAGGTGGTTGCGGACGCGCTCGGCGTGGACCCCATGGACATCGTGGTGCACGAAAGCCTGTACGAGCAGGACGAGGACGGCTTCCTGAGCGAGCTTTCGTGCGTGGACGGTGGCACGGTGGTGGCCGTGGGGCACGTGCCGTTCATGCGGAACATGGTGGGGCGCCTGTGCGGCGAGGACGTGCCGTTCGGCAAGGGCACCGTCGCCGCAATCGACTTCCCGACGGGAAGGTTGGCCGCGGGTCAGGCGCGCCTGCTGTGGCTGCGCGAGGCGTAGGTACGGGCTTGGTTGCGAAGCCCACCGCCGCAGCATTGGCTTTGCATCTGGTGGGCTGGGCTGCTGCCGCTAGGCCCTTGGCGCTGTGGCGTCCGGCGCGCCGAGGGCCTCGTTCATGGAGCCGGAGCGGAACCCCGCGAGGTCGCAGCTGACGTACAGGAAGCCCAGCTCGCGCAGGCGCGTCGCGACCTGGGTGCGCACGGGGTCCGCGCACAGGCGCGCGATGTCCGCCGCGGGCACCTCGATGCGCGCGAGCTGTCCGTCCGCGCCGTGCACGCGCACGCGGAGCTGGCCAAAGCCCAGGGAGTGGAGAAACGCCTCCGCCTTGGCCGTGCGCGTGAGCTTCTGGGCGGTGATCTTCTCGCCGTACGCGAAACGGGAGGACAGGCACGCCGCGCTGGGCTTGTCCCAGGTGGGGAGGCCCATCTGGCGCGAGAGCTCGCGGGTCTCCGCCTTGGTGAGGTGGGCGTGGCGCAGCGGGCTCTTGATGCCGAGCTCGCCGAGGGCGCGCAGGCCCGGCCGGTAGTCGCCGAGGTCGTCCTCGTTGGAGCCCTCCGCCACGAAGCGCAGGTCGTGCGCCGCCGCGACGAGCTTTAGCTCCGAGAAGAGCGCGTGCTTGCACGTGTAGCAGCGGTCGGGATGGTTGTCCGCGAAGCCCGGGACCTTGAGCTCGTCGAAGTCTATGGCCACGTGGGGGATGGACCGCGTTTGGCAGAGCTCTTGCGCCTCGAGGAAGTCTGACTGGCCCATGCCGCGGATGTGCGCCGTGAGGGCGAGCATGCGGTCGCCGAGCACGTCGTGCGCGACCGTCGCGAGGAGCGTCGAGTCGACCCCGCCGGAGTAGGCGACGGCGACGCTGCCGAGCTCGCGCAGGTACGTGCGGAGGTCGTCGAGCTTGCGTGCGAGGTCTTGCTGCTGTGCCGTCGGCTGTTCTGGATCCATTCCCATCCCCCTGTTTCTTGCGTCTAGCTGCGGCTGCGACGCGGTTTTTGCGATTGTATCGCGCTTGTCTTTCGCGCGGGTGTGTGTAGCAGGGATTTAACCGTTTTGCGTGCATCGCATGGCGCGCGAGGGCGCGTAGAATCGGGACACCCGGGGGAGGGAGGCCAAAGGTGCGCTTGGGACTTGGTGCGTGTGCGGCGTGGGCGCTTGCGGGAGCGGCGGCCGGCGCGCTTGTGGGGACGTGGGCGCTACGCGCCGCGTGGGGTGCGCAGAGGTGCGGCGCGGATGCGGGGGGCCGGCGGCCGTCGCGTGCGGCGCGCGTGGCCATGGCGCTCGCGGGGGCGTTTGCGCTGGGGGCGCAGGCGTGGGCGCTTGTGGGCGGCGGGGTGCCCGGCATGGGGACCGCGACGCGAGGCGCCGCCGTACCGGAGGTGGTGGGGACGATGGTGCTGTGCGGCTGCCTCGTGGCACTTTCCGCGTTCGACCTGGTGCAGATGAGGATTCCGAACAGCGTGCTAGCCGTGGCCGTTGCCACACGGCTTGTGTGCCTGGCGTGGGAGGACGTTGCCGGCGGGGCTGGACCTGCCGAGGCGGCGCTTTGGATCATGGCGCGGATGCTTTGCGCGGCAGGCGTGCTGGTGGCTGCCATGCTCTTCTCGCTTGCCGCGGCCCGTGCGTTGGGACCGGGTTGCGTCGGCGGCGGGGACGTGAAGCTCGTGGCGGTGACGGCCCTGTACCTGGGGCCCGCGCAGATGGTGCTCATGCTCGCGCTTGCGAGCGTGCTGGGGTTGGTGTTTGGCCTCGCGTGGACGCACCGCGCCCGTCGAATTCGTCGGACGAACGCGCAGGCCGGGCCCCACGGGGCGCGGAGGGACGCGTTTCCATGGGGCCCGGCGTTGGCGGCTTCGTGCTGGGTGGCGCTGCTGCTTGGCGAGCGCGGTGCCCGCGTGCTGTTGGGCGTGGCCTAGCGCTACAGGATCATCATCGCGGCCGTGAGAATCGCGACGGAGAGCACGCCGATCACGACGATGGGCTTCCACGCCCAGCGCAGGTACGTGCCGTAGCCCACGTGCGCGAGCATGAGGCCGGGCAGAAAGATGGCCGTGGGCGAGAACAGGTTCGCAAGGCCGTTCGCCGCGACGAAGATCATAACGACGACGTCGGGCGAGAAGTGCAGGACCTGGGCGAGCGGCCCCATGATGGGCATGGAAACGGACGCAAGCGCGGACGTAGAGGTAATGATGATGGAGAGCCCGAGGTAGACGAGGTAGCAGAGCGGCGTGAAGACCATGGCGGAAAGCCCTTGCAGGCTGTGGGACGCCGACGTGAGGATGAGCTGGTCAAGTCCGGACATGTTCATGAGGAGCTCGATGGCGCGCGAGAGGCCGACGACGAGCGCCACGCCGACCATATCTCCCGCGCCGCCGATGAACGCGTCGACGGTGTCCGCCTCCGAGAGGCGCGCGACGAGGGCGATGATGATGGCCATCACGAAGAACCAGGTGCTGGCCTCGTTGAAGTACCAGTCGCCGATGGAGGCGCCGGTGAGCCAGCCCGTCCAGCTCTGGGAGTCCTCGACGGTCGAGGTGGTCGTGGCCTTGGTGCCCTTGGAGATGGAGGTCATGGTGCCGTACTTGTCCGCGCTCGTATCGTTCCAGTCGCTCTTTACGGCGCTTGCGTCGAGCTGCTGGGTCTCTTCGTGCGAGGACGCGCCGGCATCGAACACGCTGACGCCGAAGTCGCCCCAGGGGACGAAGCCGGCGATCATCACGACGAACGTGAGGGCGAAGAGGACGAGCGTGACCTTCTGGGTGCCGGTGAGGGTGGAGTTCTCCCTCGTGAGGACCTGGGAGCTGTCCTTTCCGCCGAAGGCCTCGTCGCAGGCCTCGCGCTCCTGGAGCGAGAGGATGGACGATCCCTTGTCGCGCTGGATGCGACGGGCGTAGCGCAGGATGAAGAACAGGGAGACACAGTAGGCCATCACGCAGAGGAGCGCGCCGAGGGCTATGATCGTGACCTGGTTGCACTCGATTCCCTTGTCGTGGAGGCTCGCGATGGCGACGCCGTTGGCGAACGGGTTGACGGTGGAGCCGAGGCAGCCCACGCCTGCGCCGAAGAGCACGGTGGCCGACGAGACCATGGTGTCGTATCCGGCGAGGTACATGACGGAGCCGAGCAGGGCGTAGAACGGGATGGTCTCCTCGCAGAAGCCGTACGCGGAGCCGAGGACGGCGAAGATGGCCATGATGACGGGGACGAGGACGAGCTCGCGGCCCTCGAGGCGCCTGACGAGCGCGCGGATGCCGGTCTCGATGGCGCCCACCTTGTTCACGATGCCCATGCAGCCGCCGAAGATGAGGAGGAAGAGCGAGATCTCGATGCCGTCGAGCACGCCCTTGACCGGACTGGAGATGATGTCCGACACCTTGACCGCCGTGACCTTGGACGTGACGCGCGCGATGAGCATGGTGGCGATGCCGATGACGACGGTGATGATGAGGAGGATGGTATACGAGGAGATCATCTGGTGCTTCCTCTTGCCCCGGGCCTTGCCCTCCACGCCCGTGGGGGCGTTTGGTAGGTTGGGGTCTGGTGCGGCCTCCTGGCTGAGGTTCTGGTCGCTCATGGCGAGACGACTCCCTTCTTCCGCAGGCGGCCGGCTGCCGCGGCGTTGCGTGGGGACGGGTGCTGGGGCGCCTCGACGGTAATGCCGGCGCTTCGTCGGGCACCGGCCGGCAGTCTATATTTGTAAGCGAAATATTTCAATAAAGTTACAAGAAGGTTTCTACGAACTGGGTTGTCGAGCCTCCGAGCGGCGGGAATCGGGTGTTCTGAGCGGCGTCCGCTGCATCTGAGAGGGGATATTTATGCATGTGAGAAGGCTGGCCGGCGCTTTGGGCTGATGTGAAACTTGCGGAAAGGGGCGAGCGTGCGGACGGGGGAGGGTAGTATCCTATCTCACGTGTGGGTTTAGAGCCCGAATGCAGAACAAACGAACAGGGGACCCCTTGGAACTCAACAACATCTCTCGCAGGGACGCGCTGAGGATATTTGCGGGTGCCGGTCTTGCCACCGTGCTGCCCCGCGTCGCCCTTGCCGTGGACCAGAAGGACGTCGACTCGACGAACGCGCAGATTGAGGAAACGAAGAAGCAGGTGGCGAAGGTGCAGAGCGAGCTCGACGACATCGCCGCCGAGTACGAGAAGCTCTCGAAGAAGCAGTCCGACACACTCGACCAGATCGAGCAGACACAGGGGAAGATCACCGACGTCGAGAAGGACATCAGCGAGAAGGAGGACGAGCTCTCCGAGAAGAAGGAGCGCCTGGCAAAGCGCGTTTCCGAGAGCTACCAGGCGGGGTCGACCGGCTTTCTGGACGTGCTCTTCTCGTCCGCGTCCTTCGAGGAGCTCGAGTCCAACGTGTACTACATGGACAAGATCAGCGAGTCCGACAGCAGGATGATCCAGGAGGTCAAGGACCTGAAGGCGGAGCTCGTGAGCCAGCGCGACACGCTGCGGGAGCAGAAGGCGCAGCTAGAGAGCCTCTCTGCCACCCAGCAGAAGCAGCTGAAGGAGATGGAGTCGAAGCAGGCGGAGACGCAGAGCGTGCTCGCCGGGCTTTCCGACCAGGAGAAGAAGCTGATGGACCAGCGCGACTCCGAGCTGGCCGCCATGGCGAAGGAGAAGGCGGAGCAGGCGGCCGCCGCGAAGGCCGCGGCTGCCGCTGCGGCCGCGAGGAACTCCGCGGGCTCCGGCGCGGGCGCCGCGAACGTGACGGGGACGATCTCTGGCGGCGGCGCGACGACGGGATCTCAGCAGGCCGTGGTGAACGCGTGCCACACGACGCCCTCGCCGGGACTGGGCCTGTGCGCCATGTGGGTGTCGCAGGTGTTCAGCAACGCAGGCTACGGATACGCGAGCGGCAACGCGTGCGACATGTACAACTCGTGGTGCACGAGCTCGAACCGCGGCGACCTGAAGCCCGGCATGATCGTGGCCGTGTCGTCGCACGCTCACACGTCCGCGGGCAGGATCTACGGCCACATAGGCATCTACGTGGGCGGTGGCGTGATGATGGACAACGTGGGCTACATCAGGACCATCAACGTGAACGAGTGGATCGCCTACTACGGCACGACGGTCACCCCGCGCTGGGGCTGGCTCATGGGCATCAAGCTGGCATAAGCCGGGCGCGAGAATCTGGCGAAACAGGCGGGGCCGGCAACAAGTAGCGACTTGTTGCCGGCCCCGACTTTGCGTCTTTGCAGGCGGAAAAATGGATGTCCCTGGCGGAGCCGCTACACGACGAACAGCAGCGCGGAGAGCGTGATGCAGATGGCGCCCGCGAGCACGAAGAGGTGCCACACGAAGTGGAAGTACGGCACCCTCTTGATCACGTAGAACACGCAGCCGACGGTGTAGCAGAGGCCTCCCGCGAGCAGGAGGCCGAACCCGGCGGGCGGAAGTAGGCGCGCGATGTCCGCCACGTGGAAGATGACGAGCCATCCCATGGCGAGGTACACGAGGGCCGAGACCCACTTGGGCTGGCGCTCGCGCAGGAAGCACTCCGCCACGATGCCTATCGCGGCTATGACCCAGACGGTGATGCCGAGCGCAATGCCGCCCTCGTCGGAGAGGGTGATGAACGCGAACGGCGCGTAGCTGCCGGCGATGAGCAGGTAGATGGCACTGTGGTCCAAGACCCTGAACACGGCCTTTGCCGCCCGGGGGCGAAGCGCGTGGTAGAGGGTGGAGAACAGGAACTCCAGCACGAGCGAGGCGCCCATGAGGACGGCTGGCACCACGTGGGCGGCGCCTGCCCCCGACATGGCCGCGTGGACGACGAGAAGCACGAGCGCCGCTATCGAGAGGAGGGTGCCGACGCCGTGACTCACGGCGTTCGCGATCTCCTCGCCCGTGCTGTACTGGCGCGGCGTCCTTCCGAGCGTTGCGGCGTCTTGAGATGCCATGTTCTTCTCCCTTGGTTGCGCGGTGGCGTCGCGGGGCGGCGTCACAGGATGTCCTCCGGATCGTCGAAGTCCTCGCTCGGCCGGTCCTGTCGGTTATACCATGCGGTGATGCGGGCGTTGCTCTGCTCCCTCATCTGGTGCTCGATCCAGGTGTTCCTGTTCTGGACGATGGCGAGCATCTCGTCGACGACCTCCTCGACGCTGCCGGGGCGCGCGCTCATGAGGTACGTCGTCATCTGGCGCATGGCCTTGGCGGACTTGAGCTCGCCGGACATGACGTAGGCGAACTCCTGGGGAAGGCCGAGGCCGCGCGTGGCGCGCACGAGCGCCCGGTAGGCGAGCTCTCGCTCGTCCGGCGCGCCGGCGGTGCCTTGTGTCTGCGTGGTGTTGCTCACGATGCTCCCGAATGGTCGAGGGCGCCGACCGCGCCTGGGGGCAGCGGTCGGCGCCTGGTGGTATGCCTGGGCGCCTTGCAAGAAGGCGCCGGCGACGCTAGTGGTCGCTCAGGGCGAACGCGTTTCTCATGCCGAGGCTCGCGGTGAGAAGGACGTCGTCCAGGGTCTTGTCCGTCTGCTCGCGCAGCATGTCCGCGATCCTGGCGTTCGCCTCCTCGAGGACGGGCGTCGCCTCTTGGTAGGAGAGGGACATGCCGCCGTCGCCTTCGACCTTGCGGTCGTACTTCGCGACGAGGGCGTGGCCCTTGGACGTGACGGCCTCGTTGTAGTGCTCGATGTGGCGCGAGCAGCTGTTGAAGTGCGCGTCTGCCATGGCCGCGATGATGCGGTTTGCCCAGTAGAAGCTCTCCGTCGTGACGTGCGGGGTCGTGTTTGCCAGGTACTCGGGCGTGGCGTCCACGTTCGCGAAGAACGGCACGACCGCGTTGAACGCGTTGCTGCCGTAGGCCATCCACTGGATTGCACGGCAGGACTCCGGCGCGTACGGGCGGATCTGGATGACGGCGAGCTGGCCGTTGCGGTTGATGCCGATGGGACGGTAGGCGCCGCGCGTGGACGCGTCGCCGCGATCGCCGTACGGGTCGTACGGCGTGCCCTGGTAGTGCAGGGACAGCGCGTACTTCACGTCCTCGATCGTGAGCTTGCGCTGCGGCGTCATGCACCAGGGGATGTCGTCGTCCTCCGGGTTCCAGCCCGCGTTGGGGTCGTCCCAGCCAAGGCCCGGGTTAAGGAAGCGGTGCATGGCCCAGGCGCGCGGCGTGTTGTACACGTGATCTGAGTCGCTGTGGCTGCCGAAGGCGTCGCGCGGGTTGAAGAAGCGGTGGTTCGCGTCGGGCCAGAGGTCGTCCGCCTCCTCGTCCTCGTCGCCGTCCACGAGCTCGACCACGTCGAGCGAGAGGTCCAGGTGGTTGGCGTCCATCCACTCCGCGAGGTCCGCGGAGCACATGTGGTCGACCTTCTCGCCCAGCGCGTCCGTGAGGTCGAAGTCGTCGATGCCGAGCTGGTTGGGCATGGTGACGTAGCAGTCGTCCGGCACGCGCTTCGCGATCCAGTGGTGGCCGCCGACGGTCTCCATCCACCAGATCTCGTCCACGTCGGAAAACGCGATGCCGTTCATCTCATAGGTGCCGTAGCGCTCCAGGTAGGAGCCCAGGAGCTCAACGCCCTCGCGCGCGGAGTGGGCGTAGGGCAGGACGATGGTGACCATGTCCTCCTCGCCGATGCCGCCGGCGACCTCCGGCTCGTAGCCGTCCTCGCCGGGCTTGCCCTTCTCCTTCACGAGCTCGACCAGCGGGTCCGCGCCAAGGACGCGCTCGTTCGAGGTGAGGGTCTCAGTCGCGCTCATGGCGACGTTTGCCGTGTTCACGCCGGCCTCGGCCCAGATGCCGTCCTTCGGGGTGGCGTCGGGGACGGAGGTGTAGCGCATGGGGTCGTCGGGAAGCTCGATCTCGACGTGGCTCAGCACGGAGCGGTAGTGGCGCGGCTGGTCCTCTGGCCGGATGATGACGAACTTCTTCGGGGTGAACACGCCGCCGGGGGAGTCCTCGTTGCGTGCGATTATGGTCGAGCCGTCGTAGCTCGCCTTTTTGCCGATGAGCAGGGTGGTGCAGGGCATGTGTGCCTCCATCGGGTCGTGTGTGGCATGACCCTTGTATGGTACCCGTCATGGGCCCGCCCAGCCCGCGCGCGGAAAAAGGCTCCAAATGTTAACCTTGCCGACAAGCGCACGAAAGCATCCCGTGCGAAAATGCGCAGACCGCGCCGCGCCGTCGCCGCGCGTCACACAAAGCCAACGCTCCCAGGAGGAGAAGAACATGTCTATGGAGTTCAAGCGCCGCCTTCCCATCCCCATGGAGATCCGCGAGGCCATGCCGCTCTCGCTGGAGATGGCCAGGCGCAAGGAGGCGTTCGACGCCCAGGTAGCCGCCGTCATCCAAGGCGAGGACAAGCGGGTGCTGCTCATAATAGGGCCGTGCTCGGCCGACCGCGAGGATTCCGTGCTCGACTACGTCACGCGCCTCGCGGCGCTGCAGGAGCGCGTCGCGGACAAGATCCTGATGATCCCGCGCGTGTACACGAACAAGCCGCGCACGAACGGCACGGGCTACAAGGGGCTGCTGCACAACCCCGACCCGGAGGGCGCGCCGGACCTCCTGGAGGGCGTGAGGGCCATCCGCCGCATGCACCTGCGCGTGGTGGAGGAGACGGGCATGTTCACGGCGGACGAGATGCTCTATCCCTCAAACTACCAGTACCTGGTGGACGTCCTGAGCTACGTCGCCGTGGGCGCGCGCTCCGTCGAGAACCAGGAGCACCGCCTGGTGGCCGGCGGCATCCCCGTGCCGGTGGGCATGAAGAACCCCACGGGCGGCTCCACCTCCGTCATGCTGAACTCCATCTACGCGGCGCAGGCGCCCCAGGACTTCATCTTCCGCAACTGGGAGGTCCACACGACGGGCAACCCCCTCGCGCACGCGCTGCTGCGCGGCTACGTGGGGCTCGACGGCATCAACTACCCCAACTACCACTACGAGTACCTGGAGCGTCTCGCCATCGCCTACACGCACGGCCGCTACCAGAACCCGGCCGTCGTGATCGACTGCAACCACGACAACTCCGGCAAGCGCCCGCAGGAGCAGCCGCGCATCGTGAACGAGGTGCTGGACTCCGTGCGCCGCTCGCCCGACATCGCGGGCATCTTCCGCGGCTTCATGGTGGAGTCGTACCTGGTGGACGGCAACCAGCCCGTCGGCGGCGGCGTGTACGGCAAGTCGATCACGGACGCGTGCATTGGCTGGGAGGGGACGGAGCGCCTCGTGCTCGACATGGCGGAGCGCGTGTAGCCGCGTCCCGCGCGCGGCCCCATCCCCTTGGGGCTGTGTGCGCCGGGTGGAGCCTTGCGGGGCGCCGCTGCCGTGCGGGAGCGTCGGGGCGGGCGCGGGTATCCTAGCCCCTGACAACTTCCTGAAGGGAACCGCATGCTCCAACTCAAGAACATCCGCAAGGCCTACAAGACGGACGACTTCACGCAGGTCGCCCTGGACGACGTGTCCGTGACGTTTCGCGACAGCGAGTTCGTCGCGATCCTGGGGCCCTCGGGCTCCGGCAAGACGACCATGCTCAACATCCTGGGCGGCCTCGACCACGCGGACTCCGGCGAGATCGTGATCAACGGCGTCTCGACGAAGGACTACTCGTCCAAGGACTGGGACACGTACCGCAACCACCGCGTCGGCTTCGTCTTCCAGAGCTACAACCTCATCCCGCACCAGACCGTGCTCTCCAACGTGGAGCTCGCGCTCACGCTCGCGGGCGTCGGCCGCGCGGAGCGCCGGCGCCGCGCGACGGAGGCGCTGGCGGCCGTCGGCCTTGCCGACCACGTGCGCAAGCGCCCGGCGCAGCTCTCCGGCGGGCAGATGCAGCGCGTCGCCATCGCGCGCGCTCTCGTGAACGACCCGGACATCGTGCTCGCGGACGAGCCGACGGGCGCCCTCGACACCGACACCGGCATCCAGGTGATGAACATCCTGCGTGACGTCGCGCGCGACCGCCTGGTGGTCATGGTCACGCACAACCCGGAGCTCGCGGAGAGCTACGCCACGCGCATCGTCCGCGTGCGCGACGGCCGCATCGTGGACGACAGCGACCCGATCTTGGCCGACGAGCCCGAGTCCGCGTCCTTCTCGCCCGCGGGCGACGCCGCGCAGGCGCCGCTTCCCGCAGGGCGCACGGGCGAGAAGGACAAGGGCGGCCGGGCGTCGATGGGCTTCCTCACGGCGCTCTCGCTTTCGTTCAACAACCTCATGACGAAGAAGGGCCGCACGTTCATGACCGCGTTCGCCGGGTCGATCGGCATCATCGGCATCGCGGCGATCCTAGCGCTCTCCAACGGCGTGAACCACTACATCGCGCGGACGGAGGAGGGCGCGCTCAGCAGCTACCCGCTCACCATCACGAAGAGCAGCTTCGACTTCTCGAAGCTCATGGGCTATGGCTCGGGGGGCTCCGCGCTTGGCGCGTCTTCGGGCAAGGCGTCCGGCGCAAAGCGGGCCAAGGGCAGCGACGACATACCGCAGCGCGCCATCGTCACGGACATGTTCGCGCAGGTCAAGAGCAACGACCTCGGCTCGTTCAAGACGTACCTGGACGCGCACCGCAAGAAGGTGGGGCGCTACGCGAACGCCGTGGAGTACGACTACGACGTGACGCCGCAGATATACATGGCCGACACGTCGAAGGGCGTCACGCGGCTGAACCCCTCCAGCGTCGCGAGCACGCTGCAGGGCGGCGTCATGGGATCGGCGCTCACGGGCAAAAGCTCCTCCTCCGGCACGTTCACGCAGCTCGTGAGTGACGAGCGCCTCCTTCGCAGCAACATGAGCCTCGTGAGGGGCACGTGGCCGAAGGCGGCGGACGAGGCCGTGCTCGTGCTGAACCGCAAGGGCGAGGTGAGCGACTACACGCTGTACGGCATAGGCTTCTACGACCCCCAGAGCATGCAGAGGATGACGGACGCGGCTCTCGGCGGCCAGAAGGTGGAGGTCTCGCGCAAGGACCGCCGCGACTTCACGTACGACGACGCGCTGGGCATGACGTTTTCCGTGGTGCCGTCCGCGAACCTCTACCAGAGAAACGACGCCCAGGGCACGTGGACGGACATGTCCGAGGACGAGGCGTACATGAGGCAGCAGGTGCAAAGCGGCATCAAGCTGAGGATCGTGGGCGTCATCAGGCCAAAGGGCGACGCGCAGTCCGGCCTCGTGAAGGAGGGCGTCGCGTACACGCCGGCGCTCACGCAGGAGCTCATGCGCCGCGCCGCCAGCTCGCAGATCGTGCGCGAGCAGCAGGCCAGGCGCGACGTGGACGTGTTCACGGGCAAGGCGTTTGAGGAGCTGCGGCAGTCGCAGGAGAGCTTCGACATGCGCAAGATGTTCACCGTGGACCAGGACGCGCTCAAGCGCGCGTTCACCATCGACACCTCCGCCGTCACCGCCGCGGCCGGCGGCCTCGACTCCTCGGCGCTCGACCTCTCGGGCATCTCGCTCGACCAGGCGGGCTTCGACCCCTCGGCCATGACCCTCGACACGTCCGCCCTCGACAACGTGCTGAGCGCGGACACCGTGCAGGGCATCCTGAGGGGAATCGAGCCCTTCTCGGCATATGCCGAGAAGAACGGGCTCACGCTGACCGACGAGCAGAACCAGGCGGTTGACAAGGCCTCGACCGCGCTCGTCACGGGCTACCTCACCTGGCGGCAGGGCGTGGCCGAGGGGGCGGACTCCTCGTGGGACGCGTACTCCCAGACGCCGGAGGCCCAGGCCGTGCTCGCGCAGCTGAAGGCGGATCTCGGAGACGACGCGTTCGCAAGCGCGAGCGCGCTGTACCAGCAGTACATGGGCTACGTAAGCGACTACGTCAAAGGCCAGGTGGACGTCCTGGTGCAGCAGGCGGCGCAGGTCATGGCGACGCAGCTTGCGAGCCAGATGTCCCAGCAGGTGAGCGCCGCGACCCAAAGCCTGGGCACGCAGCTCTCCGCCGCCATTTCGCAGCAGGTCGCCGGCAGGATGGCCGCGCTTTCCGGCGCACTGCAGAACGGGTTCTCCGTCGACCCACAGGCGTTCGCGAGCGCCATCCACCTGAACATGACGGCGGACGACCTGCGCTCGCTTTTGAACAACTACGCGAGCGCGGGCAAGCTTACGTACGACTCGAACATGCAGAAGCTCGGCTTCGCGGAGGCGTCGAGTCCGGAGTCCATCAGCATCTACCCGAAGGACTTCGCGGCCAAGGAGTCGCTGCCCAAGGTGATAGACGAGTACAACGACGCGAAGGCCGCCAAGGGGCAGGACGGCCAGAAGATCCAGTACTCCGACGTCGCGGGCTCGCTCATGAGCTCCGTCACGGACATCGTGAACATGATCTCGATGGTGCTCATCGCGTTCGTGTCCATCTCGCTCGTGGTGAGCTCCATCATGATCGGCATCATCACGTACATATCGGTGTTGGAGCGCAAGAAGGAGATTGGCGTCCTGCGCGCCATGGGCGCCTCGAAGCTGAACGTCGCGAACGTCTTCAACGCGGAGACCGTGATCGAGGGCCTCATCGCGGGCGTGCTCGCCATCGCGGTGGTGCTCATCGTGCAGGTTCCCGTGAACCACGCGGTGCTCGCGTGGAAGGGCATTCCCGACATCATGATGCTCCCGTGGACAAGCGCGCTTGCGCTCATAGGCATCAGCGTGCTGCTCACGTTTTTGGGCGGGCTCATCCCGTCCACGAAGGCGAGCCGTAACGACCCGGTGGAGTCGCTTCGGAGCGAGTAGCGCCGCCGGAGTGGCGACGTAGCGCGGGCGCCGGGCGCATGTGCGTCCGGCGCTTGCGGTATGCTCGTATGCGTCAGTCGAGGCGGCCGTCGTGCCGCGGGGTCCGCACCTGGGCCCGGGATTTGGAGGTAGGCATGTTCAAGGCACAGACCGAGAAGCGCGTGGCGGTCTTCTTCGCAAACGGCCTCGAGGAGTGCGAGGCGCTCGTGCTCACGGATCTTCTGTTTCGGGCGGGCGTCCCGTGCGACAAGGTGTCCATAACGGACAACCTCGCCGTCACGTCCAGCCACGAGGTCACGGTGGTGTGCGACCGCACGATCGCGGACGACGACTTCGACTTCGACGCGTACGACATGCTGGTGCTTCCCGGCGGCATGCCCGGCACGAAGAACCTGCGCGCGTGCGAGCCGCTGTGCGATGCGGTGCGCGCGTTCGCCACGTCCGGACGCATGATCGCCGCCATCTGCGCGGCGCCGTCCATCCTGGCGGAGCTGGGCCTGCTTGAGGGCAGGGCCGCCACGAGCAACCCCAACTTCCAGCACGTGCTTGCCGAGCACGGGGCGAAGGTGCAACAGGGCGCCGTCGTCACGGACGGCAACCTCATGACGAGCAAGGGCCTGGGCACGGCCGTGGAGCTGGGCCTCGAGCTCGTGCGCCACTTCCTCGGCGACGACGCCGTCGAGGACGTGAAGCGCAAGATCGTCTACCAGGGCTAGCGTGGCTGCGCACGACGCCTTTGCGGCCGCGGCGCCGTGTCCTTCTCGCCCGCGCCAGTACCTGGTGATCGACCTCAAGAGCTTCTACGCCTCCGTCGAGTGCGTGGAGCGCGGGCTCGACCCCATGACGACGGACCTGGTGGTGGCGGACGCGTCGCGCACGAAGAAGACCATATGCCTGGCCGTTTCGCCCTCGCTCAAGGCGAAGGGCGTGCGCAACCGCTGCCGGCTGTTCGAGGTGCCGGAGGGGCTGGACTTCATCGTGGCGCCGCCGCGCATGCACCTGTACATGGAGCGCTCGGCGGACATCTACTCCGTCTACCTGCGCTACGTGGCGCCGGAGGACATGCACGTGTACTCCATCGACGAGGCGTTCCTGGACGTGACCGGCTACCTGGACCTGTACGGATGCTCCGCGCGCGAGCTGGGCGAGCGCATCCGCGAGGACGTGGTGCGCACGACGGGCATCCCCGCGACGTGCGGCCTGGGCACGAACATGTACCTGGCGAAGGTGGCGCTCGACATCACGGCGAAGCACAGCCCGGACTTCTTTGGCGTGCTGGACGAGCAGGCGTATCGCGACACGCTGTGGACGCACCGCCCCATAACGGACTTCTGGCGCGTGGGCCCCGGCACGGCGCGCCGCCTGGCCGAGCTTGGCATCCACACCATGGGCCAGCTCGCCGTGCATCCGCAGGAGCCGCTGTACCGCGCGTTTGGCGTGGACGCGGAGATCCTGATAGACCACGCGTGGGGCCGCGAGCCCGTGACCATCGCGGACATCAAGGCGTACCGCTCCAAGGACAAGTCGCTGTCTTCCGGGCAGGTGCTGGGCCAGGACAAGGACTTCGCGGGCGGCCTTCTGGTTGCGAAGGAGATGGCGGACGACCTTGCGCTGCAGCTGGTGGAGAAGGGCCTGGTGGCGCGGGGCGTGAGCATCGCCATAGGGTATCGCCTCTCCGCGGGCGAGAAGGACGAGCTCCGCCGGCAGGCGGCCGCCCAGGGGGCTGACAGTCGCGCGGGGGAGCACGGCGCGCGCGTGCGCTGGGGCGAGTTCGCCGAGGGCGGAAGCGCCCGCCTTGCCGTGCCCACGAGCTCGCGCGCGGAGGTGATGCGCGCCGCGACCGCGCTGTTTGAGCAGGTGGCGGACCGCGGGCGGCCCATACACCGCCTGACGATGACGCTTTCGGGCGTGACGCCGGAGGGCACGGGCGAGCAGATGGGGCTGTTTCAGGACGGCGCCCAGCTGGAGCGCGAGCGCCGACGCCAGCAGGCCATAAGCGAGGTAAAGCGCAAGTTTGGCAAGAACGCGCTGCTGAAGGGCATGGACCTTCTGCCCGAGGCCACCCAGCGCGAGCGCAACGGGCAGATAGGGGGTCACCGCAGTGGCTAGCAAGGCACCCGCCCCGGGCGGGCACGTGGTGCGTCGCCCGCACATGCCCATGAGCGAGCGCGCGAAGATCTTCATACCGTTCGACCCGCTGCCGGGCTACCGCCAGATGCTGCGCGAGCGCGAGGAGGAGCTGCTGAACGTGCCGCGGGTCGACCTTTCCGGCGAGCAGCGCGAGCGGCTGTCGCGCCAGATCCGCGAGCTGGAGCCCGGCCAGCTTGTGGCCGTGACGCACTACGTGGACGGCCGCTACGTCAAGACCGTGGGCTGCGTCAGCCGCGTGCTTGAGGCGGACGGCCTCCTGTGCGTGGTGGGCGAGAAGATCCCCATCGATACCGTCGCGGCGATCGAGGATGCGGAGTAGGCGCGCCGGAGCCGTCGGCATCCGCGGCACCGTGGCGGCGCGCGTTCACGCCATCGCCACGTAGATGCCGCTTTTCTGCAGATGGACGTCCGCGGGCGGCTTTTGGTGGAAGATGTCTTACGCATGGGGCATAACAAGCGACGTTGGGCGGCATCGCCGCGCTTGCGAAGGGAAGGACTTCGGCTTGATCAGACTCGTACTCGTGGACATGGACCGTGCCCTGGGGACCCGCGACGGCAGGCCGCTTGACCAGGCCGTGCTCGAGCACCTGCACAAGGTTGTGCACGCCGGGATCCTGCTTGCGCCCATGACGGCGCGCGACCGCGCCCAGGCGCTCGTGCTGCTTCGCGGCGACGAGTCGTGCCTGCAGGACGCCGTGCTCCAGGACGGTACGCGCCTCGTTGCGGGCGGGATGCCGCTTCCCGGCGCCGCATCGCGCGCGGAGGGCGCCCGCGCGCTCATGCGCCGGCTTGGCGTCGCGCCGAGCGAGGTGCTGGTGCTGGGCGGCGCGAGCGCGGACGCGGAGCTCCTCTCGGCGCTGCCGTACTCCGTCACCACCCGCGACTCTTCGCAGGCGGCTCGCTCGTGCGCGCGCACCGTGGTCGCGGGCGTGCACGAGGGCGGCGTCGCGACGCTTCTGGACGACGTGGCGCAGGCCGCGGAGTGGGGAGAAGAGCCCGCGTTCCTGCGCGGGGGCGGCTCGGACGGCGGACCTCGTGCGGAGCTTGGCGCGGAGGCGCCCGTCGAGCCCGCGAAGGGACACGCCGCCGTACCGCTGCTTGCGGGCGTGGCCGTCGTCGCGGCGAGCTTCGTGGTGTACCTTTCCGACACCTTCCCCTCGATCGCGGGCATGATGGTGCTCTCCGTGGGCCTGCTCGTGGGCGTCGCCCTGTTCTACATGGGGCTCTCGCAGCGCCGCGACGCCCGGAAGGCCCGCAAGGCCTCCGGGGCCGGTCGCACGGACGGACGCCGGGCCCGCCGCTAGGCGCTGCCCGCCCGCCTGCCGCAGGCGGTTTGAATCGCCCTTCTCGCCGTGACAGAATGGTGAGCAGGGGTGCTTCGCATGTCATTCGTGGAGTTCGAGGACGTCCGCAAGATCTATCGCACCGGCGAGGTCGAGGTCCGCGCGCTTGACGGCATGGACTTCGCGATCGAGCGCGGGGAGCTTGCCGTCATCGTCGGGCCGTCCGGCGCCGGCAAGACCACGGTGCTCAACCTGCTGGGCGGCATGGACTCCTGCACGTCCGGCACCATCCGCCTGGACGGCCGGCTCGTGAGCGCGATGGGCGAGCGCGAGCTGACGCAGTACCGCCGCCACGACGTGGGCTTTGTGTTCCAGTTCTACAACCTGGTCCAGAACCTCACCGCGCTGGAGAACGTGGAGCTGGCGAGCCAGATCTGCCGCGACCCGCTCCCGGCGGCGGACGTGCTTGCGCAGGTGGGCCTCGCGGACCGCAGGGACAGCTTCCCCGCGCAGCTTTCCGGCGGCGAGCAGCAGCGCGTCGCCATCGCGCGCGCCCTCGCGAAGAACCCAAAGCTGCTGCTGTGCGACGAGCCCACCGGAGCCCTCGACTACCGCACCGGCAAGCAGATTCTGGGACTTCTGCAGGACACGTGCCGCGACACGGGCCACACCGTGGTCATCGTGACGCACAACCTGGCATTCACGCAGATAGCGGACCGCGTCATTCGCGTGCGAGAAGGGCGTGCCGCCTCCGTCGAGACCAATCCGCACCCCGCGGACGCCCAGACGGTGGAGTGGTAAGCGCACATGGGACGCTCGGCGTACATGACGGAGGTCGCCCGCAGCGTGCGCGGCTCGCTCGGGCGCTTCCTGGCGATATTGGGCATCGTGGCCCTGGGCTGCGGCTTCTACGCGGGCCTGCAGATGTGCGGGCCGGACATGCGCATCGCCGCGGACCGCTGGTACGACGGCTGTGCCCTGTGGGACCTGCGGGTGATCTCCTCGCAGGGGCTCGATGACGCTGCCGTGGCGCGCCTGCGCAAGGTGGACGGTGTCGAGGCCGCCATGCCGGCGCGCACGGTGGACGTGATGGCCGAGGCGGCCGGCAAGAACGTGGCCGTGCGCGTCTCGTCCGTGGACGCCGATGCGGCGCGCGCGAGCCGCGCGAGCGGGGCCGCTGCCGTGACCTCCGCCGATGCCGACTACCTTAACCGCGCGCGCCTGGCAAGCGGCCGCTGGCCGCGGAAGGCGGGGGAGTGCGTCGCCTCCGCGGACGCGACGACGGCGCCGCTGAAGGTGGGCGACGTCGTGCGCGTGACGTCCGCCGCAGGCGACGTGGACTCCGTGCTCGCGCAGCGCACGCTCGCCGTGGTGGGTACCGTGAGCTCGCCGGACTATCCGTACACCGGCTCGTTTGGCACGACGACCCTAGGCGACGGCACCATAGGGCAGTACGTGTACGTGACGGACGCCACGTTTGCGAAGGACGTGCCGTACACGGAGGCGTACCTTGCCGTCGGCGGCGCGCGCGGGCTCGAGAGCGGGTCTTCCGCGTACGAGCGTCGCGTGGAGGCCGTGGCAAAGCGCGTGCGCCGCGCGGCGAACGCGGCGGCAGAGGAGCGCTTCCAGGGACTTAAGGCGGATGCCCAGGCACAGCTTGAGGAGGCGCAGCGCCAGACAGACGCCGCCCAGGCCAAGGTGGACGCCATGCAGGGGCCGGAGGTCTACGTGCTCGACCGCACGCAGAGCGAGGGCGCGGCCACCTACCAGGCGGACACGGAGCGCATGGACCACATAGCCGCGGTGTTTCCCGCCATGTTCTTCCTGGTGGCGGCCCTGGTGGCGCTCACGACGATGACGCGCATGATCGAGGACGACCGTCAGAAGATCGGCACGCACAAGGCGCTGGGCTACGGCCGCGCCCGCATCGCGGCGATGTACCTCGCGTACGCGCTGCTCGCGGCCGGCACGGGCGCCGTCCTTGGCATCGCGGTGCTCTCGCAGGTGCTGCCGCTCATCGTGATAAGCGCGTACGGCATCATCTACGCGGTGCCGAGCCTTGGCCTGCCGCTTCCCGTGAGCCCTGGCATCGCGCTCGCGTCCGGCGGCCTCGGCGTGGGCGTGACGCTTGCGGCCACATGGCTCGCGGTGGCGTCCACCCTGTGCGAGACGCCGGCCGCCCTCATGCTGCCGCGCGCGCCCAAGGCGGGCAGGCGCATCCTCCTGGAGCGCGTGGGCCCACTGTGGCGGCGGCTGTCCTTCTCGTGGAAGGTCACGTTCCGGAACCTGTTCCGCTACAAGCGCCGCCTGCTCATGACGGTGGTGGGCATCGCAGGCTGCTCCGCGCTGCTCTTGGTGGGCTTTGGCCTGCACGACTCCATATGGGACATCATCGACCGGCAGTTTGGCCCCATCATCCGCTACGACACCACCGTGGGCATGGACGCGGACGCCGCCGAGAAGGACGTGGGCGCCGTGGTGGCGCGCCTTCGGGATGCGGGCGCGCGCCGGGTGGAGCGCGTGGAGCGCCGCACGATACTGGCACGCGGCAAGGGCGGCTCCACCTCCGCCACGGAGAAGACGCGCGCGAGCGTCATGGTGCCGCGTACGTCCGCGGGCCTTGCGCGCTGCGTGAGCCTGCGCGACCGCACAACGGGCAAGGCCGTGGCGTTTGGCGACGACAGCGTGCTGGTGACGGAGAAGCTCGCGAGCCTGTACGGCATCCGCGCGGGCGAGAAGATCGTGCTGTTTGGCCAGGACGACGCAGGCAACGCGAAGGGGAGGGGCGTTGAGCTCACGGTGGACGGCGTCGTCGAGAACTACGTGGGCAACGTCGTGTACGTGGGCCGGGGCGCATGGCGCCGCGTGGAGGAGAAGGACCCGTCCTTCTCGACCGTGCTCGCGGACGTGCGCGGCGGCGCCTCTGCGCGGGAGCGCCTGGCGGACGAGCTGCACGACATGGACGGCGTTGCGACCGTGGCGTTCTCGAGCGAGACGATCGAGACCTACCGCCACATGCTCTCCGTGGTGAACATGGTCGTGGTGGTGCTCATCGTGAGCGCGGGGGCGCTTGCGTTCATCGTGCTGTACAACCTGACGAACATCAACGTGTCCGAGCGCGTGCGCGAGATTGCGAGCCTCAAGGTGCTGGGGTTCACGCGGCGCGAGGTGCACGCGTACGTGTTCCGCGAGATCGTGCTGCTGTCGCTTCTGGGCGACGCCGTGGGCATGGTGCTGGGCACGTGGCTCGAGGGCTTCGTGATCACGACGGCCGAGGTGGACTACGTGATGTTTGGCCGCGAGATACACCCGCTGAGCTTTGCGCTTGCGTTTGCGCTGACCATGGCGTTTACGCTGGCGATCCTTCTGCTGATGCGGCGCCGGCTCGACGCGGTGGACATGGTGGAGTCGCTGAAGAGCGTGGAATGACGCGCGCGGCCGCCGCACCTAGCTGTGCTCGAGCCTGTCCGCCTGCTTCAGGAGGTCGAGCCCGCGCTCGTGGAACATGAGCGCGCGGCCGTGCTCCGCGAGCTTGGTGGACGCATGCGCGGACGCGAACGCCATGAACGCCGGGTCGACGGCGAGGTGCGTCGCGAACACGACGGTCTCCTGCGCGTCCGCGCCGAACGCGGCGTCCAGGAAGTCGAGCGCGTGGTCGAGCTGGGACGATGCCTCCGCGAGGTCCGACGCGAGGGCGTCGCGCCGCGCGGCGAGCACGGAGCGCGCGGCGTCGAGCGCCGTGGCGGACCCTCCTGCTGCCGTGCCCAGGGCCCAGCGCCCGACCTCCGCCCTCACGCTGTCCAGGGCCTCCGCGCACTCCGCGAGTACGAGCTGGCGCGACGTGTCCGCCGTGCCCTTGGCGCGTGCGTATGCCGCGGCCTGGGCCGCCTTCGTGCAGATGCGCTCCGCCGCCGCCTGCGCGGCCGTCTGGGGACCGAGGAGCTCGTCCGTTGCGTCGTCCACCTCGCGACCGGCCCGCTCGAGCGCCTCGCCGCGCGACTGGGCGTCGTGCACGCGCTGCAGCAGCGCGTCCAGAAGGAGGTTCACCAGGGCGATGCGCTCGTCGAAGGGCGCGCCGGTGGCACGGGCCAGGATCTTCTCGCCCGCGGCGCCCGCAAGGATCTGGTCGACCTTGTAGTCGTCCTCGTACTTGCTGAAGAGCTCGAGGTAGAGGCCGAAGTCCTCCGCGACCTCCCTGTCTTGCAGGTACTGGGCCACGAGGTCCTGGTCGACGGCCAGACCCTCGTGGCGGTACGCGACGATCATGCGCGAGAGGTCCTCCCAGCCGCGCGCCGTGACCATGCGCGCGCCGTTGACGCCCGCGCGCACGCGGTAGAAGCTCTTGGGCTTGTTCGCGAGGTAGGTGGTGATGGCGGGGTGGACGCCGTGGCTGACGGCGTAGTCCATCCACACGTCGAGGTCGGGCTCGACGTCGATGCGCTTCAGGCGGTCCATCATGGCGGGGTCGAACTCGCGGGCGGCGCGGTTGTACTCCGGCGGGTTGCCGGCCGTGACGATGGCCCAGCCCGCGGGCAGGCGGTGCTGGCCGAACGTCTTGTACTGCAGGAACTGCAGCATGGCGGGCATGAGGGTCTCCGACGCGCAGTTGACCTCGTCCAGGAAGAGGATGCCCTCCGGGATGCCGCTCTTCTCGACCGCGTCGTACGCGGCGGCGATGATCTCGCTCATGGTGTAGCGGCTGACCTTGTACGTGCGTCCGCCGTACTCGCTCTCTGCAATGTACGGCAGTCCGAGCGCGCTCTGGCGCGTGTGGTGCGTGATGGAGTAGCTGACGAAGTTGACGCCAAGGCGGTCCGCGATCTGGCTGACGATGGCCGTCTTGCCGATGCCCGGGGGACCCATCATGATGATGGGGCGCTGCATCTGCGTGGGGATGTGGTAGATGCCGTGCTCGTCCTTGCTGAGATACGCGCGGACCGCGCCCTCGATCTGCCTGGTTGCCTGCTGGATGTTCATGCGCGCTCCCTTGGGTTGGCTACGTCGATGGTAGCGCATGGCGCGGCGGCGGGTGCGGGTCGCGGGCGGCGCTAGTACACGGACATGGACTCGAACTCGCCCGGATGTAGCGTGATCTGCATGGCCCACGCGGGCACGAGCTCCGGCCGGTGGTCCTCGTCGTAGAACACGAACGTGGTCTTGTACGGCGGCATGCGGTCCGGGTAGATGCCCCAGCCGTCCGTGAAGTAGATGAGGCCGGACAGGTCGTCGAACTCGCCGGCGGCCAGGAGGTCGCTCACGTACGTGAACGCGGCGCGGAAGTCCGTGCCGCCGAAGCCAAGCAGCTTGATGTTGCGCCGCCAGCGGTCGAGCTCCGCAAGCGACGTGATCTTGGTGTCGCTCTGGACGCGCTGATCTGCCTGGATGATGTGGACGTTCACCTTCTGGAAGAAGCTGGATTCGCTCGTGAGCACGTCAAACGTGGTGTTCACGAACTGCTGCACCACGTCCTGCGTGACGGAGCTCGACGTGTCGATCACGATCACGAAGTCGCGGATGCGCTTCTCGTCGCGGTACTCCAGCGGCTCGATGAGCGGCATGTCGCCGTACAGCGACAGCCCGTACGTGTAGAACACGTAGTCGAACTCGTCGTCGGACAGGCGCATCTCCTCGCTCTGCACGGCAAACTGCCGCAGGAAGTCGCGGTAGTCGACCTGCTCGTGCGTGCTCACCTCGAGCTCGCCCACGAAGCGCCCCAGCTTGGAGCCCCTCTTGCGCGAGAGCGTCTGCAGGTTGACGCGGATGGACTTCGCCTCGCGGCGCCAAGCCTCCTCCGCCTTGCGGCAGTCTGGGCGAGAAGTGCGCGCATCCCGTGCGGAGGGGCCCTCGGGACGCGGGGCGTCTTCTGGCTGCTGGCCCGGTGCCTGGGGGACGCGTGGGGGCGTGAGGTCCGTTGCGCCGGCAGCCATGGCCTGCCGGGCATCGCGCGCATCGGCGTCTGGGCCGTCGGCGCCGTCCGACATGCCGTCGCGGTAGTCGGAGCCGGCCGGCTGCGGCGTGCGCCCGCTGGGGTCGTCGGCGTCCGCGAGCTGCGCGTCTGGCGGTTCGGTACCTTGGTCGGCGTCCCCGTCCGCGGCATGTGTGGAGCCGCTGGCCTGCGGGCCTGTTGGGCCTGAACCCTGGCTGGCACCATCGCTTGCGTTGTCCGCGCCCTTCTCGCCCGCGCCTGACTGAGCGGGGGACTGCGGGGATTGCGCGGGGTACCACGACGCATGGTCGTCCACGAGGAAGAGGCGCTGCCAGTCCGCGCGCGCGTTCTGGAACGCGCCGCGGTGCAGGGCATGGTACAGGCGCTCCGTGGTGATGCGCGCGCCGAGCGTGGACTCGATGAGGTCGAGGGCTGCCTCTATGTGACGGCCCCGGTCGTCGTCGCGCGGGCCGACGACCTCCGCCGCGAGGGCCTCGGCCACGATGTCCGCCGCGAGGTCCCAGGAGCTGCGGTCGACGGTTGCGCCGACGAAGGGGTGGAGCATGAGGCAGTGGACCAGCACGTGCATGAGGTCGTGGGTCGGGGCCTCGCGCGTGGCGGTGAACGCGGCGAGCGCCTGGTCGACGTCGAAGCTCACGGCGCGCCCGTCTGTGGCAAATGCGGCGTCCATGTGCGCCGGGACGAGGTCGAGCAGGGCAAACGACGAGGCGAGAAACGGGTTTTCCGCGACGATGAGGCCGCGTGCGAGGTCGACGACGCGGCGGGCGAGGTCCTCGCGCTCGGCGCGGTGGTCGCCTGTGGCATCGGTCGCGACCTGGGTGGCGGGCGTCACTGGGGCGCTGGCACGCTGCGACGAAGAGAAAGTTGAGGAATTGATGAGAGCTGCGGATGTGGGGCGCGCGTCCTTCTCGCCCGTGGCGGCGTGCGCGGCTACCCCCTGCTTGCGGGCGAGGAGCCACGTCGCGGCCTCCGCGTGGCCGGCGGCGGACGCGGCCTGGATTGCGGCGTCGGCGCTTGCCGGGTCGAGCGCGTGGGGCCAGGCGGCCACGGTCTGGAGCTCTTGCATGTGGCCGGCGGCCGCCATGATGCGCAGGAGCTCAGCGTTCTGCGCGGGCGTGCCGGGGCCAAGCTGCGGGACCATGGCGCACAGGAGGTCGACGTCCGCGCGCAGCCAGTCGAGGGCCATCATGCGGCCGAGGAAGACGTCCGGCGCGTTCTTGCAGACGAACCCGACGACGGCGCGGTCCGCGCGCGGCACGACGAGGTTGCCGAGCACGAGCTCGACGTTCGCGTCGCCCATGCCGCGCGTGCGGTGGAGGGCGAGCATGCGGCGCCCGAGGTCGAAGCAGGCCTCGGCCGTCTGGGGGTCGCGGCTCGTGGGGTGGCGCAGTGCGTGCCATGCCCTGACGACGGCGGCGCGGAACAGGTCGTCGAACACCGTCGCGTCGAACAGGCCGTCCCGCGCGATGCTATAGACGCACGCGCATGCGTCCGCCACGCTGGTCTTGCGCGCGTACGGCCTGCCCGCGAGCTGCTCCACGCCGGTGAACGGCTCGAACACCTCCGTCGAGACGGTGTGGTCCATGTTGTTGAGGAAGAGCGTCGGGCTTTCGCGCGTGAGGTCGAAGCGCGTGAACGTTCCCTCGTGCGGCATGAGCGCGCACAGCTTGCGCGGCTTGCGGAAGTCTCCCAGGAGGTCGACGCCGCGGGAGAGAAGGTCGCACGCGGCGTCCTCGCAGGCGCAGCGCAGGGCGAGCGCGAGCGCCCAGCCGGTGTAGGCGAAGTCGCCGTCGAACGCGTCCCACACGGCGTCGACCACGTCGACCTGGCCAAACGCCGACGCGCGCTCCAGCAGGTCGACGGCCTCCGTCGCGGAGACGGCCTCTGCGAAAGACGCGAGCGCGCGGACGGCGGCAAGCGCTTCTCGCACGCGCGGAGGCTGTGCGCAAATGGCCGCACGTGCGGCCTCGAGCAGCGCCTGGACGTCTGCGTCCTGCCGCGCGTCTGCCGTGTGAGCGTCTGTGTCACGCATGGGTGCCGCCCTCCCGATAGCACGTGTACTGCCTTTGAAAGTAGCACTTGAGAGCCGTGGGTCAAACGCGCATTTCGCACTCGCCGCAGATGCTATCCGCGTGAACTTGCGTCGCGCGGCGCGCGCGTTGCTACCATCGACTTGCCGGGGACGGGCGTTCGGTCTGGCCACGGCCCTTGATGCGCCGGCGGATGCGGCGACAACGCGTGGAATGGATTGGCATGATCAAGCTTGTGCTTTGCGACATGGACGGGACCCTGAAGCCGTTTGGGCGCGACCGCGTGTCCGAGCGGTCGGTAAGTGCGATTCACGAGCTGCGTGACGCGGGCATCCAGTTTGGCCCCGCGACCGGGCGAGAGGCCGTCGACCTGTACCCATTCTTCGGCGGCGACGGAAGCTGCTTCGCCACGGGCATCCTCGCAAACGGCAAGCAGGTGTACGTGGACGGGGAGCTTGTGCTTGAGCGCCCGCTCGACCTAGCCGCGCTGAAGAGGCTGGAGGCGTACTGCCTGGACAACCCGGACTTTGCGCTCATTGTGTACGTGCCGACGGGCGAGAAGTGCGGCCGTCCGACCGCGGACGTCATCCTTTCCGGCACGACGGAGCGCGAGGTGGAGGCATACGCGCGGCGCACGGGGCTCACGACGTCCGAGGGACGGCGGCTTGGCCGCGTGCCCGACGCGAAGATCGTGACGGCGGGGTTTGCGTACATGGGCGAGAGCGCCGAGCCCATGGGGGCCATCCGCAACGAGCTTAGGGAGCGCTTTCCGGAGTTTGACTTCGTGCGGCCGTCTCCGCAGTTCTTCGACGTGCTGCCGCGTGGGTGGAACAAGGCGACCGCGCTCGTGCCGCTGCTGGAGCGCCTGGGCATCACCCGCGACGAGGTCGCGTTCTTTGGCGACTCGGAGAACGACGTGGCGCTGATGGGGGAGGTCGCGCACTCGTTTGCGGTCTCGAACGCAAGCACGGTCGC
>CACWMM010000004.1:0-74745 GCA_902761955.1 uncultured Olsenella sp.
GAACGCGCTCATGGGAGGTAAGGGGGTGGCTCAGGAATCGTGACGGAGTGGCTCAGAAAAAAGTGACGCCGCCGGCTCAAATCTACTTGACGGAACACACCGAAGCCCGCGATGGCGGTGGGGACGTTCACGATTGCACCGAGCGCCGCGCCGGCCGCGCACGACGCGGCCCACGTGAGCTGCACGCAGAGGTTGAGCGCGAGGGCGTCCCCCGCGGACCACGCGGCCCCGCTGGCGAGCTTGTCCAGCGTGATGCCGTACGCCTCCTCCGTGTAGCCGCATGAGATGGCGAGCGCGCTGCGTCGCCCGAAGCGCTCCAGGTAGGGGGCGAGCGACGCGGAGTAGAGCGCGAAGCGAGTGGACACCGCGGCGACGGACGCCACGATCGAGCCCAAAGGGACGCCGGCGAGCCACAGGTTGCTCATCATGAACTGCCCGCCTCCGGAAAGGAACGTGAGGGCGAGCACGAAGTTCTGGAGCGGCCCCATGCCGGCCTTCGCGGCGAGCACGCCGCACGGCAGTCCGACGGCGACGTACGACACCATGACCGGCCACGCGGCCGAAAGGACCTCTCTCCTCATGCGCACCTCCCTCTGGCTGCGTGTCTGGTTGTGAATCTGGCTGCTGGCCTGGTCGTGGGCCGCCTTGCGGCGGACCGAATCCGCGTCTTGGGCGGGTCGTTGCATGGTACGCGCGGCGCAGCCGCTGGCGCGCGGGATGGACCGCCTTGTTACAGGCTCTTCGCATTTTGATGTGGCGGAGCGGGCGGCGCACGGCCTTGCGGACCGTGTAGCGGATGAAATAATGAGGCATAAGGATATGTAATGTTTCAAATTTGCTTACAGACGGACAATCGGCGTTGAATATTCAGATTGGAAACAGGGTTGTCACATGTGTGTGGAAGACTGGACTTCAAGGGCGGGTTGAGTCCGCCCGTGGCCGAGGCGCCCCCGGCGCCGCAAGGGGAAGGATGTACCCATGACAGCTAAGGCAGAAATGTCGCGCAGGATGTTCGTGAAGGCGATGGCCGCGGCCACCGCGTCGAGCGCGTTTGCGAGCATGGTTGGATGTGGGTCGAAGCGCGCGAGCGAGGCGGGCTCGGGCAGCGGCTCCGGCGACTTCACCATCACCTTTGCGCAGGGTGCCGACCCGCGTGGCCTTGACCCCGCCTACATCGACGACGGCGAGTCCGCGAAGGTCATGGTGCAGGTGTACGAGAACCTCCTGAAGTACAAGGACAAGAACTGTGAGGTCGAGCCCGGCCTGGCCAAGTCCTACGACGTTTCCGACGACGGCCTGACCTACACGTTCAAGCTGCGCAAGGGCATCAAGTTCCAAGCTGGAGCCCGATCGCACCGACGACATGCCGTACGCCGCCTTCACCTTTGGCTCGAAGGCCGACGGCACCGGCATCGAGAGCATCGAGACGCCCGATGACTACACCGTGGTCATAAAGCTGCGAGCCGTGAGCAGCGCTTTTCTCGCCAACCTGGCCATGTGCATGGCATCACCCATCGTGAGCCCGAAGGCCATCGAGAAGGGCAAGGCGAACGAGCACCCCGTGGGCACCGGCCCCTACAGCTTCGTGAGCTGGACCAAGAACTCCGACATCAAGCTGAAGCGCTTTGACGGCTACTGGGACAAGGAGCACGCGGGCAAGGCCAAGAACATCGTGTTCCGCTTCATCGCGGAGTCCTCTACGCGCGTGACCGCGCTTGCGAACGGCGAGGCGGACATCATCGACGGCGTGGACGAGGCCGACGTTGACCAGGTGGCCAAGAACGGCGACGTCGTGGACAAGTTTGACGGCATGAACATCAACTACATGGCGTTCAACACGCAGTCCGAGAAGTTCAAGACGCCGGAGGCGCGCAAGGCGTTTGCGAAGGCCATCGACGTCGAGGAGGTCGTAAAGAGCCTGTACAAGAAGTACGCGACGTATGCGAACTCCATCATGCCGCTGTGGATGGCCCCGTACGACGATGACGTGAAGCAGACCGCCTACGACCCCGACGCCGCGAAGAAGGAGCTCGCAGACCTCGGTATCACCGAGGTCAAGTGCATCACGTACTCCAACCCGCGCCCGTACAACGGCAAGGGCGGCACCGCGCTGGCCGAGGCGTTCCAGGGCTACCTGAGCAAGGTGGGCGTGAAGATGACCATCGACCAGTACGACTGGACCTCGTACAAGACGACGGTCCAGGCCGGCAACTACGACGTGTGCTTCTACGGCTGGAACGGCGACAACGGCGACCCGGACAACTTCATGAACCTGCTTGCCGCCGACGACCCGACCATGAACGTGGCACGCTGGAGCAACGACGAGTACAAGAAGCTCATCGCGAAGGGCCTTGAGACGCCGAACGGCACCGCGCGCGACGACGTGTACCACGAGTGCGAGAAGATGGCGGCTGACAACCAGGTGTGGATCCCGGTGTCCCACTCCATCAACATCCTGTGCCACAAGAAGGGCGTGAAGGGCTACGTCTTCCACCCGACGGCGGTCACGTTCCTGAGGAACTGCACCAAGTCCGCATAGCGACCGTGTACGCGGGGCCGGCGGACCGCCTTGGCGCGGGCGCCGGCCCGCCCCTTGCACGCAAGCGAAAGCGCATACAAGCGAAAGGAGGAGAAGAACGTGTTCCGATACGTCGTGAAGCGGCTGCTGCAGGCGATTCCCGTGCTGCTGGGACTCTCCGTGGTCGTCTTTCTCCTCATGCACGTCTTCTCGCCGGACCCGGCGCCCGTCGTGCTGGGCGAGCACGCCACGAAGGCCCAGATGCACGCCTGGCGCGAGAGCATGGGCCTGAACGAGCCCCTGCCGAGGCAGTACCTCAGCTTCCTGGGAGGCTTCCTGCACGGAGACCTGGGGGTCTCGTACTACACGAAGACGCCCGTGGCACAGGAGATCATGAGCCGCTTTCCGGCCACCGTCGAGCTGGCCCTGGTGGCCATCGTGCTCGCCTCCGTCATCGGCATCGCGCTGGGCGTGGTCTCGGCCGTGCACAAGGGCACGCCGGTGGACGCGGCGAGCATGCTGCTTGCCCTGGTGGGGATATCGATGCCGATCTTCTGGTCCGGCGTGCTCATGATCATCCTGTTCTCGGGCATGTTGCACTGGCTGCCGTCTGGCGGGCGCATCAACCCGCTGCTTGCCCCCGTTGGAGGCACCGGCCTCTTCCTGATAGACACGCTCTTCTCGGGTGACTTCGAGGCGTTTGGCGACGCGGTGCGCCACATCATCCTGCCCGCGCTGGCGCTCTCCCTGTACTCCATGGCCATCATCACGCGCATGACGCGCTCCAGCATGCTGGACGCCCTGAACGAGGACTACGTGCGGACCGCCCGCGCCAAGGGCCTGACGCCTGGCCGCGTGCACCGGCACCATGCGCTCAGGAACGCGATGCTGCCGGTCACGACCGTGATCGGCCTGCAGCTGGGAAGCCTCTTGGGTGGCGCCATGCTCACGGAGACCGTGTTCGCGTGGCCCGGCATCGGCAAGTTCATCGTGGACAGCATCCTGAAGTCCGACTTCCCCATAGTGCAGGGCACCGTCATGCTCATCGGCGTGATCTTCGTGATCATCAACCTGATAGTGGACATCGTCTATGCGTTTCTGGACCCGCGCATCAAGTACACGAAGGAAGAGGGGTGATCCGCATGGCAGAGGCCGTTGCTTCTGCAAGTCCCAAGGCCGAGAAGGGCGAGTCGCTCTGGAACGACGTCTGGTACTCGCTTTCCCACAACGCCACCGCCATGGCGAGCCTCGTGTTCATAGGCGTGGTCGCGCTTTTGGCGATCGTATCCGCGATCGTGCCGGCAATCCTGCCGTACGACCCGTACCTGCAGGACCTGAGCCAGTCGTTCGCGCCGCCGAGCGCCGCGCACTGGTTTGGCTGCGACCAGCAGGGTCGCGACATCCTGAGCCGCGTCGTCGTGGGCGGCCAGGTGTCGCTTTCCGTGGGGCTCCTCTCCGTCGCGATATCCCTGGTGGTTGGCGTGACGCTTGGCGCCATTGCCGGCTACAAGGGCGGCAAGGTGGACGCCGTCATCATGCGCTGCATGGACGTGCTGCTTGCGGTGCCGTCGCTCCTTCTGGCCATCACGTTCATGGCGGCGCTCGGCCGCGGCATCGACAAGGCGGTCGTCGCGATCGGCCTCGTCTCGATTCCGGAGTACGCGCGCATCGTGCGCAGCCAGATCCTCTCCGTGAAGGAGAACGACTACGTGAGCGCCGCGCGGGTGATTGGTGACTCCGACGCGAAGATCATCTTCCGGCACGTGCTGCCCAACGTGGCTCCCTCCATCATCGTCCGCGCGACCCTGGGCATCAGCAGCGCCATCCTGGACGCGGCTGCGCTTGGGTTCTTGGGCCTGGGCGTGCAGCCCCCGCAGGCCGAGTGGGGCGACATGCTGGGTCGTGGGCGCAACTACATCTTCCAGGCGCCGCACGCCATGGTCTTCCCGGGTCTTGCGATCACGCTCACCGTGCTCGCGTTCAACCTTCTGGGCGACGGCATCCGCGATGCGGTCGATCCCAAGTCAAGGAGGCGGTAGCCGATGGCGATGCTCGAGGTAAGGGACCTCGTGACCGAGTTCCCCACGCGCAAGGGCGTGGTGAGGGCAGTGGACGGCGTGACCTTCTCCATCGAGAAGGGCGAGATACTCGCCGTCGTGGGCGAGTCGGGTTCTGGCAAGTCCGTGACGTCGCTTTCCGTCATGGGGCTGCTGCAGAAGCCGGGCCACGTCGCATCCGGCTCGATCACCTTTGACGGTAAGGACCTGCTGGGGCTTTCCGAGTGCCAGATGGAGGACGTGCGCGGCCACAAGATCGCGATGATCTTCCAGGAGCCCATGACGTCGCTCAACCCCGTCTACCGCGTGGGCGACCAGATCGTGGAGGCCATCCAGACCCACACCGACATGAAGAAGAACGAGGCGTGGGCCCGCGCCGTCGAGATGCTGCGCCTGGTTGGCATCCCCAGCCCGGAGGACCGCGCGCGCGACTACCCGCACCAGATGTCCGGTGGCATGCGCCAGCGCGTGATGATCGCCATGGCGCTCGCGTGCCAGCCCCAGCTGCTCATCGCGGACGAGCCGACGACCGCCCTGGACGTGACGATCCAGGCCCAGATACTGGACCTGATCTACCACCTGCGTGACGAGTTCGACATGGGCGTGCTCTTCATCACGCACGACCTGGGTGTGGTGTCCGAGGTCGCCGACCGCGTGGTCGTGATGTACTGCGGCCAGGTTGTTGAGGAGGCCGAGAAGATCGCGCTCTTCGAGAAGCCCCTGCATCCGTACACGCTGGGCCTTCTGGAGTCCATCCCGCGCGTGGAGGACGACGAGTCGAAGCGGCTGTTCACCATCCCCGGCACCGTGCCGAACCCGCTTGACATGCCGAGCGGCTGCCCGTTCAGCACGCGCTGCAACCGCTGCATGGAGCGCTGCCGCAAGGAGCGCCCGCGGCTCACGGCCGTGCCCGGCCAGCCCGACCGCCGCGTGCGCTGCTTCCTGTACGACGATGCCGCAACGACAGACGTGGCGGTCGAGGCGACCACGGCCGCGACTGCGGCGGGCGAAGAAGCGACGACCACGACGGACGGGAAGGGGGAGTAGCCCATGGAGAGCAACGAGACCGCCGCTAAGGTGGAAGCGTCTGCCGGCGTGAGGGATGCGACGAAGGGCGAGGTCCTTCTCGACGTACAGCACCTCTCGAAGAGCTTCGTCGCGGCGACGAGCTTCTTCGGGAAGCCGACGTCGTTTGTGCGCGCCGTGGACGACGTGTCGTTCCAGATTCACAAGGGCGAGGCGTTTGGCCTGGTGGGCGAGTCTGGCTGTGGCAAGACCACCATCGGCAAGATGCTCGTGGGGCTTCTCAGGCCCACGAGCGGCCGCATCCTGTTTGAGGGCAAGGACATCACGAACCTTCCGCCGAAGGAGCAACGCCGCTACTGCCGCGACATTCAGCTCATCTTCCAGGACCCGTACGCCTCTCTCAACCCGCGCATGACCGTGAGCCAGATCGTTGCGGAGCCCATCATCACGAACGGCGTGCTGCCTGAGGACAAGGTCGACGCGCGCGTGGACGAGCTGCTGGAGCGCGTTGGCATCCGTCCCGAGCTCAAGAACCGCTACCCGCACGAGTTCAGCGGCGGCCAGCGCCAGCGCGTGGGCATCGCGCGCGCCCTCGCCGTGAACCCCAAGCTCATCGTGTGCGATGAGCCGGTGTCCGCGCTCGACGTGTCCATCCAGGCGCAGGTGCTCAACCTGCTGGAGGACCTGCGCGACGACATGGGCCTCACGTACCTGTTCATCGCGCACGGCCTCAACGTCGTGAAGCACATCAGTGACCGCGTCGGTGTCATGTACCTGGGCAAGCTTATGGAGATCGCACCGAAGAACACCCTGTACCACGAGCCTCTTTGCCCGTACACCCAGGCACTTCTGTCCGCGATCCCCTCGCCGGACCCGCACCTCTCGCGCAAGCGCATCATCCTGAAGGGCGACGTGCCGAGTCCCATTGACCCGCCGGCAGGCTGCCGCTTTGCGAGCCGGTGCTTCGCGCGCGTGGGCGCGTGCGAGGTTGAGGCGGCACCCCTGACCGAGGTTCTGCCCGGACACTGGTGCGCGTGCCACCGCTATGCCGGCGTGAAGCAGGCCGACGTCGCTAAGCTGGCGCGCCAGATCCAGTACGAGGCCGCGCGCCCCACGTATGGCATGGGCGGCGCGGATGCGAACGCGGACCCGGTTTCCGGAGATCCGGACACCCCGGAGGAGGCGAAGGCGAAGGGAGACGAGCTTCCGGTCTCCTTGTAGCGGGGCGGCTCTGGAGCCTTGGCCCCTAGGGCACGAAATCGAGATCTGACTTGCGACGGAATCCCACGACTTTCGCGTGGGATTCCGTTCGTTCTTGTGGCGGGGCGTTCGTGCCGCAGTGCGGGGTTAGTTGAGCCTGTTGGCTGAGGCCCCCGTCGCACTTCGAGAAGTGCGACGGGGGACAATTTTGCGTTTGCGCTGGTAGGCGATTTGGGCAGGTGCGTCGCACTTCGCGAAGTGCGACGCGGGTGTCTTGTGGGTCACATCGGGATGGACGGTCGCCTTCGGCATGCGGCGACGTCGAGGGAGCGCGCGGCTCTGCCGGCGTTTTCCATAACCATAAATACATGAAATAAAGAACTCTTTGGCTTATCTGCGCGCCACCATGGAAAATCCTCTTTCCAACCTACGTTCCAGCTGGTAAACCAACCAATTAGAGAACTCTGCTCAGTGGGAGCCGCATGGATGTAACCTGTGTCCATGGCGATATTACTTTCACATGAAACCGCACGCTCATATTGGGCGCACGAAGGCGTATCGGGAAGGCGTGCACCGACCCTGGGCAATGCCGTGCTGGATGCCGCCGCGGGAAACAGGTCGGACGTCAGCGGATGCGGCGTCGACCTGCTGGACGAGTGCGGCAAGAGGCCCGAGTGGCTTGGGAGTCCCGTCGACCTGCTGCTTCCCTCAAGGGAGAAGAGGGGCAGGGTCTCCGGCGTGCGCTACCACGTCTGCTTCTCGCAGATTCCGCCTGGTAGCGTGACGCGCGTGGCGGATGATGTCTATGTTACGAGTCCCGAGCTGACATTCGTGCAGCTTGGTAGGGCGGGTAGCGTGCCCTTCCTCGCGCAGTACGCGATGGAGCTCTGCGGAGGGTATGCCCTGACGCCATGGGGCCAACACGGCTTCGAACCCCGAGCTCCGCTCTGCGACCTTGCGGGACTCGGTCACTTCGTCGGCTCGTGCGGCAGCATGCAAGGTGCGCGCAAGGCAGCCGAGGCGTTGCGCCTTGCGGGCGAGCGGTCCATGTCACCCGCGGAGACCCGCCTGTTCCTGATGCTGACGCTCCCGCGACGCCTGTACGGCTACGGTCTGCCGCGCCCGCAGCTCAACCAGATAATCGACATCCCGCCGGACGCCCAGCGAAGGCTCGGCACCGATTACCTCGTCGTTGACCTTTTGTTTCCGGGACACGGGCTCGTGGTCGAGTACGACAGCAGGGCGTTTCATGGGACGCCAGCAAGGCTCGATCACGACGACGACAGACGCGAGGTGTTGCAGGACATGGGCTATGACGTCGTGGTCGTACGGGCTGAGCGCCTGGAGAACCATCGCCGCTTCGATGGCCTCGTACGGCAGACGATTGCGCGTCGGCTTAGGCTTGAGGTCCCTCCCATGGACGCGCGGTTTGCCCGCGGCGTGCAGAACCTGCGCGATGACCTTTTGTGACTGTGCGGGCTCTCCAATCGCGGATTTCACGTAGGAACGAGGCCAGCTTGCCCTGTGCCCTGCGCGTAGAATCTTGTGCAAGCAATGGCACGGCGCGCGGACGGCGCGTCACGAGCACTGGAGGCAACCATGGATCAGAACCTCAACAAGCGCAACGAGCTCTTGGCCCAGACCGTCATCAAGGGCCTTGGCAGGAGGAACATCAAGGCGGAGTACGCGGCCACCAGGGAGGAGGCGCTCCAGGAGGCGCTCGCGTTCATCGGCGAGGGCTCGACCGTCACCATGGGCGGCTGCACCAGCGCGCGCGAGATCGGCCTGGTCGATGCCCTGACCGCCGGCAACTACAACTTCATCGACCGAGACAAGATGAAGGACAAGCGCGCCGCCATGCTCGCGGCATACGACGCGGACGTGTTCGTCGCAAGCGCGAACGCCATTACGAACGACGGCGTGATCGTGAACATCGACGGCAACTCCAACCGCGTGAGCGCCATCGCACAGGGGCCGCGACACGTGCTCTTCATCGTGGGCATGAACAAGGTCTGCGGCGACCTGGACGGCGCCATCAAGCGTGCGCGCAACGTCGCCGCGCCAATCAACGCGCAGCGCTTCAACCTGAACACGCCGTGCTGCAAGACCGGCGCGTGCGCCAACTGCAAGTCCGAGGACACCATCTGCTGCAACTTCCTCATCACGCGCTTCAACCACCACCCCGGTCGTATGCACGTGATCCTGGTGAACGACAGCCTGGGCTTCTAGGCCGGGCATTGCATGAGTGCGGCTCGAATGCCGCGTCTTTGGGGGAAGCATGCCGCTCACGCTGATTCGCCAAGACATAACCCGCATGCGGGTCGATGCCCTCGTCAGTCCCACTGACGAGGGTCTCTCTGCGGACGGAGGGGCGTCTGCCGCGATCTTCCGTGCCGCCGGTGCCCTCCGCATGGAGGCGGCATGTCACAAGGCCGGCCGTGTGGAATGTGGCAAAGCGATCGCGACTCCCGGCTTCGACCTGCCTGCACGGTGGGTCATACACACGGTGGGCCCGCACTGGCCGGAAGGCTCCGTCGACGTCGGGTGGCAGACGCACCTGAGGTCGCTGCTCGCACGGTGCTACCAAAGCTCGCTTGACGTGGCGGCTTCGCTCGGTGCGACCTCCGTCGCGTTCCCGCTGATCTCTTCCGGCGCCTTCGGCTACCCAAGGGAACTGGCGATCGAGGACGCGACCACGGCAATTCGCTCGTGGCTTGATGCGGCGCCGGATGGCCGCGCGGACATAGAGGTCTACCTCGTGCTCTTCGACCGCGAGTCCACGCGCGAGGCCCGGGCGCTCGACCCGGGGCTCGAGGAGTACATCGACCAGCGCTACGTGGACGAGGCCGAGCGTCGCGACCCCAGGCGCCGGCCCAAACGCGAGCGTCGCTGGCATGCGGATGCGACCACGGATGACGAGTCCTTCTCGCCCGGAGGGCTGTCGCCCGAGTCGCTTGGGGAACCTGCGTCGGCGACCGCGGAGCGCGAGGCAGCGGCCGAGCCTACGGTGGCGGCTGAGGAGCCGGTCTACATGGGCGCGGCATGCCTGGGCGGCGCCGTCTTCGGGGACGAGCTGGACGACCTGCTGGCGAACCTCGACGCGTCGTTCAGCGAGACGCTGCTTTCCATGATCGACGCGCGCGGGCTGACAGACGCGCAGGTGTACGGCCGCGCGAACCTGACGCGCCAGTATTTCAGCAAGTTGCGATCCGGCAGGCTAAACCCCAGCAAACGCGTGGTCCTAGCGCTCGCCGTGGCGCTGGAGCTCGACCTGGACCAGACGCAGACGCTTCTGGCCCGTGCCGGCTATGTGTTCGCTCACAACAGCAAGTTTGACGTGATAGTTGAGTACTTTATATCGCATCGTGTGTACGACGTTGACCGCATCAACTACGAGCTCTTCTGCCATGACCAGCAGCTGCTGGGCGTGGCGTGACGCTGCGTTTGCAGCGATGTGGAAAACAGGTCCTTGGCCTGCTGATTTGCAAGGTACTACGATGTAGCCTCTCAGTTTACCCATGGCGTCTCCGCGCCGCCTAGACTTGTGCCAGCACGAGGCCAGAGGCGGGACGCCCGCGGGAGGGAGCGCATCATGTCACAGCATGGGTATGGAAATGGAACGCGCAATCGGTACGGAAGCGGCAGGGTTGACCACGACGTCCCGGAGCCGGGCGGGCGCGTAAGGCCCGGTTTGACGGAGCTGGTTTTCGTGGTGGACGAGAGCGGCTCAATGTACGCCTTGCGCGACGACACCGTGGGCGGGTTCAATGTGACGCTCGAGAAGAACCGGCGCCTGGACGGCGAGGCAAACGTGTCCGTGGTGTTCTTCAGCGACGAGGCCCGCGTTGCGTGCGACCGTCGTCCCATCAGCGAGGTGGAGCCGCTTGGTCCGGACGACTACCAGCCGGGCGGATGCACCGCGCTTCTGGACGCGCTTGGCGGCGCCATCAAGCACACGGCGTTGGTGCAGTCCTGCCAGCCGGACGGGTGGCGCGCGGAGCACGTGGTGGTCGTGGTCATAACGGACGGGCTCGAGAACGCGAGCCACAGCTACACGTACGACCGCGTGCGACGCATGGTCGGCGCATGCAAGCGCCAAGGTTGGGAGTTCGTGTTCTTGGGGGCAAACATCGACGCAATCGAGGAGGCGGGGCGGATAGGCATCTGCGAGGATCGCGTTGCGCAGTACGTATGCGACCGCGGCGGCGTGAGCCTGGCGTATGACGCCGTGTCGGATGTGACGTGCGGCGCGCGCGTCGGCTGCATTCCGCCAGACTGGAACGCCCGCGTGAACGAGGACGCACGCCATCGCGGGTAGTGCCGCGCCGCGACAGCGCCCTGGTGGCACGCCCGCCCTCCGCGGTGCGCGAACCTTACGAACTCGTAAGGTGGCCGTAAGCTGCGCCTATGGCAGCTCCGTCGCTCCTGTAAGACCATATGGTCGTCAAAGGGAATGCGCCGCAGTGGCGGCGCGGAAAGATAGGAGCAACCATGGAGTTCGCCAGGGAGTTTGTCGAGAACCTCTTGTTCGTAGCGGTGAGCGGCCTGCTGTTTCTGATCGTAGTGGTGGGCGACGGCTCGGACGCGATGGAGTCCAGGAACATCTTCGGGCGTCGCGACCGTCGCTATCGCAGGTATGGCCGCGGGCGCAGCCGCTGACGTCCCACGCGCGAAAGGCGCGTGCAAGCAAGACAAGTGCAAGAAAGACAAGTGCAAGCTTGCGAGAAGAGCGCCCCGGCCATGGTTGGTGCCATGACCGGGGCGCGGCGCTAACGCTTTGCCTTGCACGTTTCTGCCCCGCGCATGACGCTGGTTGCGTGGAGCAAATCGCCCGTGGCGCTACAGGGCGGCGCGATAGATCTCTACGATGTCGTCCTTCGACAGCGGGACGAAGGAACCCTTGCAGCCATTGGCAGCCTTCTGGGCCATGACCTCGAAGTTCTTCTCGTCCGTGATGCCCACCTCGCGAAGGGTCGCGGGCATGTGCATGGTCTGCGTGAAGAACTCGCGCGTGCGCACGATGGCCTCGCGCGCGACGGCCTCGTCCTCCGTGCCGGTGAGGCCCCAGACGTTGCGGCCGTATGCGGCGAAGAGCGCGACGGTGTCTGCGCTCAGCACGTGCTCCATCCACGCGGGCGTGAGGATGGCGAGGCCTTCGCCGTGAGTTATGTCATAAAACGCGGAGAGCTCGTGCTCCATGGGGTGGACGCACCACGCGGGGGAGCAGCCGTCTCCCACCAGGCCGTTGATGGCGTGGCTGGCCGCCCACATGAGGTTTGCGCGTGCGTCGTAGTCGTCCGGGTGGGCAAGCGCGATGGGCCCGTAGTGGATCATGGTCTTGAGCAGACCCTCGGCCATGCGTTTCTGCACGTAGGCGCCCTCATCCATGCTGAAGTAGTTCTCGAAGGTGTGGCTCATCATGTCCGCGGTGCCGGCAGCGGTCTGGCGCGCCGGGACGGAGAACGTGTACGTGGGGTCGAGCACGGACATGGTGGGCTTGAGGCACTCGCCGGCGGTGCCCCACTTCTCGTTCTTGGTCATATCGGATATTACGGCGAACGCATCCATCTCGGAACCCGTGGCGGAAAGGGTGAGGACCGAGAAGATCGGGAGCGCGTCCTTGATGAGCTCCGGCTTGATCACGAGGTCCCATGCGTCGCCATCGTACTTTGCGCCGGCGGCGACCACCTTGGCGCAGTCGATGGTGGAGCCGCCGCCGATGGCGAGCACCATCTGGATGTCGTTCTGGTGGCAGAGCTCGACGCCGCGGCGCACGGTCTGGATGCGCGGGTTGGGCTCCACGCCGGAAAGCTCGAACACCTGGACGCCGGCGTCCTTGAGGATGGAGAGCGCCTGGTCGTAGATGCCGTTGCGCTTGATGGAGCCGCCGCCGTAGCACAAAAGCGCGCGGCTGCCGTAGTTGGCGAGCTCCGCCAGGTGCGAGATCTGGCCCTTGCCAAAGTGGATGGTGGTGGGAACGTGGAACGTGAAGTTGTACATGCTGCTCCTTAGGGTCCGGCCGTGGCGCCTGGTTGCGCCGCGACGCCCGGCAGTGCGGCCGGGCTGTGCCATGAACAGATTCGTTATACCCCGTTATAGAAGCAGATGTCTGCAAGATGCGCAGGCGGCGGCATGTGCGCGACGAGCGCGGTTGCGCGGGTGGGAAGCGCAGGAGTGCGAAAGAGAAGTGCAAGGGTGCGGACGGGCGGTCCGCCTTTGGGTTACCTTGCCTGCGTCTGCGCTGCGGGGCGCTCGTGCTCGCGGTCCTCGAACATGAGGGCGAAGGCAACCAGGAGGAACAGGCTGCTTGCCATGATCGCGTGCAGGGAGAACGCCCCAAGCAGGAAGTTGCCAAGGATTGCGCCGCAGACGAAGGTGAGGATCACGAGGTAGTACAGAAACGCGGTGCGGAGGTCGCGGTGACGGCGCCCGTGCACGTAGCTGACGAGCGCCTGCGTGCCGCTGCGAAGGTTGCCGATGCACATGGTCGTGGCAAACGGTCGGCCGTGCAGCTTGCGGAACGCCTGCACCTGCATGCCACAGGCAAGGGACGTGAGGCTGTTTGCGACAAGGTTGACGGATCCCGGCATGAGCGAGACCGCGACGAGCAAGATGGCCTCGATTGCGACGACGGTCTGGCGCCAGTGCATGCCACGGCCCTTGTGGAGGCGAATCTCGTGCGCGATGGCGCAGCCTGCCGCGAAGCCGAGGATGGGGCAGAGGTAGTGCGGCACGTTCTGCCACGCGCCGGTAGAGATGTTCACGCCCAGGAGCAGGAGGTTGCCGGTCTGCGCGTTGGCGAAGACCTTGTCGCGCCCCAGAAAGGAGTACGCGTCCATGAGGCCGCCGGAGCAGGCGAGGACCATTGCGAGCCAGACGGACTCTGATGTCTGTGATGCGCGCTTCCTGAGCAGGTTCATGCTTGCTTCCTTCTGTTGGCGACGGTCGCTCGCTGGCGTTGCGTGGTGCGTCGCGACTTTTGCAAAACAACTGATAGACAAGAGAGAAAGATACTACAGTCAAGCTGAATACGGCAGACGGTAGCGAAATTGTTGCGAAAGCAGCGTTGCGGCTAGTCGCAAAGAGCTGTCATTGTGCATGAGGTTGGTTGATGCGTTGCCGTTGTGTGCGACCAACGCGCAGCTTGCTGCAAAGAGTGCAAGCACCCATACAAACCGTATATGGATTGCACAAATACTTGTATTTTACCTATGGCGGGGCTGGGCCTACGCTCTTGAAGACGGACGGGACGTCCGAGGTCCTCGTCAGAAAGGCAGGAAGACATGAATCCAGACCACCTCATCATGGCAGCCTTGTTTGCGCTGCTGCTGATCTACGGCCCCAACAAGCTGCCCCAACTGGGAAACGCGCTTGGCAAGACGGTCAAGAACGTTCGCGAGGGCATGGACGGCGTTGGCGACGACGAGACCGCGATCGTGCAGGACTCCGCTACGGACGCAGATAGGCAGTAGGCTCACGTGGCGGAGCGGTACGTGGCATTAGATGGCGACCAAGGTGCCGCGTCCTTCTAGCCCGCGCCAAGGCGAAAGGCACATTCAAGTTGAGGCACCCCCAGTAGGACCATCCTACTGGGGGTGCGTTGTCATGTTCGAGTTTATGCTCCCCGTTACGGTGCCTGCCATCTAGATTGTGTTGAAGATGTTGACAGAGCAACAATTGAGATAAAGACTGGCGTGCCTGCTATTATGTTGACAAGTCAACAAGAGCATGCGTGCGCGCATGGTAGAATCAGGCTCATAACGAGGCGAAAAGTCCCGCCAGTGAGGTGTCGAGCAGGGGAGAAGAGCGTGGCTAACGAGAGGTTCGAGAACTTCGTGGGCGTAATCTATGCGCTCAACAAGGAGATCGGCCGCATCAAGACGCAGAAGATGGCATCGCTTGGCCTGCGCGGGACCGACACCATGGTCCTGTACTACCTTGCTCACGCGGACGGGGACCTTGCGGAGGCGGACGTCGCGCGGCTGATGCGACAGGACCGCGCCGCCGTGACGCGCATCGTGTCGCGGCTGGAGGCGCAGGGCATGGTCGTGCGCGGCCATGCGAGCGAGGACGCCAAGGCCCGCGGGTCTAGGTACCGCGCGCCGGTGACACTCACGGCGGCGGGTCGCAAGGCGGCGGCCGAACTTGACCAGATCATAGACGACGTGGTGTTCGAGGCGAGCGCGGACATTGGCCCGCAGGAGCGCGAGCGCATGTACACGTGGCTGACGCAGGTGCTGGAGTCGCTCGAGCGCATCTAGCCTGCGGTGCGGACGGCGACCCCGACGGCTCGAGTGACGCGGGCCAAGCGGGCGCCGGCGTCGCAAAGACATCCGAAAGACAACCTAAAGACAAGCAACCAGGGCGCGAAAGGAGCGGCCATGGCCACTCGTATCATCACGGACTCCGCATCGGACATTGTGGACTTCCCAAATCCCAACCTCACCGTGCTGCCCATGACGGTGGCGTTTGGCAGTACCGTGTACCACGACGGCGTGGACCTCACGCACGAGCGGTTCTACGACCTGCTGGTGGAATCCGACGAGCTTCCCAGCACGGGCGCGGTGTCGCCGGGCGTGTTCGTGCAGGCGTACGACGAGGCGCAGGCAGCGGGGGAGGACGTCGTGGTCGTCACGCTCTCCTCAAAGGTATCTGCAACGTGGCAGAGCGCGCGCATTGCGGCGGAGGGCCGTGACGGCGTGCATGTTGTCGACTCGCTCAGCTCCTGCATCGGCGAGCGCGTGCTGGTGGAGTACGCGCTCATGCTTGCGGAGCGCGGCCTTCCCGCGGCGGACATCGCGGCACGGCTTGAGCGGGCGCGCTCGCGCGTGCACATGCTCGCCCTGCTGGACACCCTGGAGTACCTGCGCCGAGGCGGGCGCATTGGGTCTGCGGCCGCGGCGGCGGGCGCGCTGCTTGCGCTGAAGCCCGTAGTGACCATGACGGACGGCGAGGTGGAGCTGCTGGGCAAGGCGCGCGGCTCCAAGAACGCAAGAAACCTGCTAGTCGAGCTTGTGGGCGAGCATCCCATCGACTTCGCGATGCCGTTCTGCCTTGCGTACACCGCCGGTGGCGAGGCCATGCTGAAGAAGTACGTGCGCGACTCCAGCGACCTGTGGGAGGGCATCGTGGACGCGCTGCCCATCTGCAGCGTGGGCGCCACCATCGGCACGCACGCCGGCCCCGGTGCCATTGCGGTCGCGTACTTCTCGCAGGAGTAGCACGCCCTCGGCGGGCGAGAAGCGCAAGACATCTGCAAGGAGGTGCGCTCGGGTCGTGCTGCCGCCTCCATTGGGGCGCATGCAAAGGGCGGCCGTCAGTGGGGACGACCGCCCTTCTCGGCTACTTACACTTGTCTGCACGCGGGTCTACACGCGCGGACCCTGTGCGAGCGGAGCCCCCGCTGGCGCTACGAGATCTGCTGCGTGAGGTCGTACACCGTCACGCCGTCGACCGTGGTGGACTCGAAGTTCTGCTGCACCCAGGACGCGATCTCGCTGGAGGCGCTGGAGCCGCCTATCTGCGTTCCGCCGGTCTGACCGCCCGCGATGTAGTAGTGGATGAGCCCCTGCTTGACCCACTTCTTGAACTGCGCGAGCGTGGGCGCGGGGTCAGAGCCGTTGAAGCCGCCGATGGGCATGACCGAGCATTCGGTCGCAAGCTGGTAGCTTGCCGCATTCTGCGAGCCCGTTGTCGCGGCGACCCAGCGGTAGCTGTCGGAATTCTTCTGCAACATCTTCACGAGCTTGGACGAGACCGATCCGGAGGACCCGCCGAGAAGACCGCCCATCCCGCCTTTGCCTCCGCCGTTGGACGAGAGTCCCTCGGCGTTGGGGGCACTGCCGTCGCCCATGCCGCCACCGATTCCGTTTGCGTTGCCGCTGCCGGTGCCGTTTGCGGCTGGCGGCTGCATGCCTCCGCCGTTACCGCTGCCGCCGCTGGGTGCGGACGGCATGTTGCCGAGGGGCGCGTTGGTGCCCGCGCCGCCGCCCATGGTGCCCATGCCGCCCTGACGCCCGCCGGGGCCGCCGCCCATGGAGGAGTCTCCGCTCACGCTGGGGCCGGCCGTCACGATGGAGCCGGTGTGCGCCGTCGCGGCGGTGTAGAGGCTGTAGCTCACGGGGCCGACGGCGGCTGCGGCAAGCGCGAGCGCGACGGCGGCCGTCTGGAGCCTGGGGTCCGCGGGCCTTCCGCCGGCAAGGTGCTGCGGTGCGGCGGATGCCGCGGCTGCGGGGGTCGCGTCCTTCTCGTCCGCGACGGGCTCTGCGGTCGCGGCGCGTGCCGGCCTTGCGGCGCGGTGCCACAGGTACGCCTGCAGCGCGGCGGACGCAACGGCGAGGCCAAGCGCGAGCGGCCTTAGGGCCCAGATCCAGTCCGAACGCCGAAGCAGCACCACGGACCAGGCGCCCAGCGCGAGCGTCAGTGCGATGGACGTGGCGCGCGCCCAGGCAAGGTCCTTGCATTTTAGCAGGTAGTAGACGCAGATTGCCGCAAGCGCCGCCGTGGCGGGCGCAAGCGCGACCGTGTAGTACTGATGGATGGTGCCGCCCATGAAGCTGAACACGGCGCCGGTCACCACAAGCCAGCCGCCCCATGCGACCACCTGCGCGCGGCGCACGCTGGTGCGCGGGGCGCGGGCCAGGCACACGAGCGCGACCACGATGCCCGCGAGCGCGGCGGGCGCCAGCCACGACCACTGCGTGCCCCACACGCCGTCGAACAGGCGCGTGATGCCGGTCTGGCCCCACATGCCGGCATGCCCGGTCGAGATGGTGGTGCTGCCGGTGCCCGAGCCTCCCGCGACGACGGCGCCCTCCATGGAGCCGGTTATGCGCCCGAGGCCGTTGTAGCCAAAGGTAAGCTCAAGAAACGAGTTTGTCTGCGAGCCGCCGATGTACGGGCGCATGCTCGCGGGCACGAGCACGGTGAGCAGCACCCACCAGCCGGCGCTTGCCACGAGCGCGCCCACGGCGGCCGCGCTGTCAAGCAGCCGGCGGCGCACGGTGGTGGGACTTGCCACCAGGAAGGCAACTGCAAGCCCGGGCAGGATCAGGAACGCCTGCAGCTGCTTGGTGAGGAACGCGAAGCCGCACGCGACGCCGGCGAGCGCCATCCACGCGGTGCGGCACCGGTTGCCGCCGTCCGTGGGCTCGAACTCCAGCGCACGCAGCACGCAGTGCACGCACGCGATCAGCAGCAGCACCAGCAGGGCGTCCGGGTTGTTGAAGCGGAACATCAGGCACGCGACGGGCGTGGTGGCGAGCGCCGCGCCCGCAAGAAGCCCCGCGAGGTGGCCAAACTGGCGGCGGATCGTTGCGTACAGCAGCCAGACGGCGAGCACGCCCATGATGGCCTGCGGCACCAGGATCGACCAGCTGGAGAGCCCAAAGACCCTGACGGCCAGCGCCATGGGCCAGATGGCCGCCGGCGGCTTGTCCACGGTTATGGAGTTGCCGGCGTCGGACGAGCCCCACAGGAACGACCACCAGTTGGTGGAGCCGGCCTGCGCCGCCGAGGAGTAGAACTCGTTGGCGTAGCCGGAGACCGAGAGCCCCACCAGGTAGAGTAGGGCGGTCGCCACCAGCAGTGCCGCGAGCGAGAAGAGCTGCACCCTCGATCGGCGGGGGAGCTTTCTGCCGCGAAGCGCCGCGAGGCCCCGGGGCGCCCGGCTGCCGTGTTTGGTTTCGTTTCTCATATTCGCTCCTGTCTGGTTGCGGTCCACGTGCCGGCGCCGCGCTCCGTCGCGTTGGGCAGGACCGCGGCAATCTGGGCGTCTAGCCTGCGGGAACGCAGGGCCTTGCGCAGGCGGTGCACGCCGCGGAGGTCCTGGGCCACGGTTCGGGGGATGTTGACGGATGTGCCCGGGTCCTCGACCCAGGTGACGGGGACCTCCTGCATCACGAGGCCCGCACGGCGGGACACCACGAGCAGCTCCGTGTCGAAGAACCACTCGTCGTCCTGAATGAGCGGCAGGAACGTGCGAGCCACCTGTGTGCGCATTGCCTTGAAGCCGCACTGCGCATCGGGTACGTGGTAGGCAAACGCAAGGTTGAGCAGCAGGTTGTAGCAGCGCGAAATGAACTCGCGCTTGACGCAGCGCGTGGTGTGCGAGTCGCGCGAGAGCCTGCTGCCAAACGCGACGTCCGCCGAGCCGGCGAGCAGGGGGATTACGAGCTCGGGTATCGCGTCGAGCCCGGTGGAGAGGTCGACGTCCATGTACGCCACGACCCTGGCGGAAGAAGCCGTCCAGGCGCGCTTGAGCGCACGGCCGCGGCCCTTCTCGTCCAGATGGACCACGCCCACGTGCTGCGGGTCGCTTTGGTGCATGCGTCGCGCGATGGCGAGCGTGCGGTCCGTGCTGGCGTTGTCCGCCACCGTCACCTTCCAGGTAAACGACACGTTCCTGCGCAGCCACTGGGAAAGCAGCGTGACGGCAAGGCCGATCTCTTCCTCCTCGTTGTAGGCCGGAAGCACGAACTCGACGTCCGGCGGCGTTGGCGTCGCCTCCTGTGTGCGGGCTTCCACTTGCCTTGTGCGGGTTTCCTTGAGCATGGCCTCTCCCTCCCTTGGGGTTGCCTGTGGCAGGCCTTGGTCCAAAGGTACGGGGTGGGGCAAAAACTCAGCTTAAAGCGGAGGGGGCGCGGCGGCTTTGGCGCGAAGGCGGCACAACGCTTCAAGGTTGCTGAAGGCACCAGCCGTCGCGACGCGGCCGGAAGGGGGTACATACAGGGGAAAGACACCCCACAAGGAGGCCCCATGTTCTCTCTGTTCTCGAACGGCCTGACGCTCTACCTTGCGTTCTTCCTGGTGCTGGCGGTTGGGCCGGCCGTGGCGCTCATGCGCTACGTCTACAACCTGGACACGCTTGAGCGCGAGCCCGCGGGGCTCCTGCTTGCGCTCTTCTGGCGCGGGGTCATCGCGGCGCTTGCCGCCTCCGTGCTGGAGCAGGTGGGGATGGACGCGTTTGGCCTGCTCTCCGGTCTTGGACGGCAGGACCCGTGGTTCTTGCTGCTTTCCGACTTCGCCGTCGTCGGCGTAATAGAGGAGGCGTGCAAGTACGTGCTCATGGTGCGCACCACGTGGCACGACCCCAACTTCAACTGCAGGTACGACGGCGTGGTGTACGCGGTCGCCACGTCGCTCGGCTTTGCCGCGGCGGAAAACGTGACGTACGGCCTCGCCTACGGGCCGGGCGTGCTGCTTGGCCGCGCCATGATGGCGATCCCGGCGCACATGGGCTTTGCCGTCGTGTTCGGCTTCTTGTACGGGGAGGCGAAGCTCCTTTCGGTCCGCGGGCACCGCATAGGCGCCGGTCTGTGCGTCGCTTGCGGATACCTGCTCTCCGTGCTGCTGCACGGGCTCTACGACTCCACCGCGACGCTCTTTGGCAGCGGGGACGCCACGTTCCTTTTGGTGGTGGCCGTGATCTACCTCATCGTGTTCCCGGTTGTCCGCACGATGGCAAGGCACGACCGCCGCTTCCTGTACTAGCGCCGCGACCGCGCTACGGCATGGCGAGCCACGTCTCTGCGTTTCTCACCTGCACGCCGTCCGCCTCGAAGTCTCCCTCCGCGCGTTCCACCACAAAGCGCCGCTCGGCTGGGATGCCGAGCTCGTCGCCCACGCTCGAAAGGTGCCGCGAAAAGCTGGGTCTGTAGGTTTTCGAAGACTTAATCTCTGCAAGCAGGCTCCCGTCGGGGTCGGTCAGGTCAATCAGGTCGACTTCGACTTTGCTCTCGTCGCGATAGAAGTAGAGATCGGGCTCCCTGCCCGCGTTGAGGTGGGCCTTCATCCTCTCCTCGATCACGAGGTTCTCGAACACCATGCCCAGATAGGGGCTTCTCAGCAGCTGGTCAAGCGTTCTGATGCGCAGCAGGTAGCACAAAAGCCCCGTGTCATAGAAATAGAGCTTTGGCGTCTTGGTAAGTCTCTTGCGCAGGTTGGCATGATAAGGCCTCAGCCGAAACACGATGTAGCTCGATTCGAGCATTGACAGCCAGGAGCGTACTGATTCCCTCGAGACTCCGGCATCACTTGCCAGCCTGGATTCGTTGAGCAGGCTTCCGGCGCATTGTGCACACAGCTCCAGCAGGGTCCTGTAGGAAGAAAGGTCCCTCACGCCAAGGTAGCCTTGCACGTCGCGCTCCACGTACGTTCGGAGGTACGACGAGAAGAACGTGTCCTGCGGCATGTCAACGTCATAGAGGCGCGGATATCCTCCGCGAAACATGAAGAGGTCGGTCGTCAGGTTCGCCCTTGCGGACTTCGCCTCGGAAAACGACAGGGGCAGCAGCCTCAGCATACCGACCCGCCCAGCCAGCGATTGCGTTATCTGCTTAAGGAGAAGGAAGTTCTGCGATCCAGAGAGCACATACTGTCCTGTCTTGTTGGTCTCGTCGGAAGCGACTTGAATCATTGAGAAGAGCTCCGGGGCTAGCTGGGCCTCATCAATCACGAGCCGATTTGGCCTGCTCTCTATGAAGCCGACGGGATCCGCTAGGGCCTGTTGTCTGGTCTGCGGATTCTCCAGATTGACGTACTCGTAGTCGGGGAATACCTCCCGGACGAGGGTGGATTTGCCGCTCTGGCGTGGACCGGTGACCGAGACGATGGGAAACCAGGTCGATAGCTGAATGGCGTTAGAGGCCATGCTTCGTGGAATCATCAGGTCTCCTCTTGTAACGCATGCCCGATTTATTGCACCTGGGATTGAATTACCGAAATTGTAAGGTAGAGTACTCAGAGATTGCAAGGTAGATAATACCCTAATTGTAAGGTAAGAGAACTCGTAATTGTAAGGTAGAAGGCTCCGAGATTGTAAGGTGGATGGGTCCGCGATCGTAAGATGGTCCTCGTTCCGGTTGAAAAGCGTGGACCAGCCGCGTGGACCGAGCGTGGACCAAACGGCGCGAAAAAGAAAGCAGCCCAGAGACATGGCCCCTGGGCTGCGAATGTGTGGTGGGCGTTAGAAGATTTGAACTTCTGACCTCTTCCGTGTCAGGGAAGCGCTCTCCCCCTGAGCTAAACGCCCGAATAGCTCGTCGCGACGCGACGAGAAAACACTCTATGGCAAACGCGCCTGGCTGACAAGCACGAAAGCAAGCAAAACGATTTCTCCTCAATTTCGTAACGTCCGGCCAGGCGCGTGTCGATTCTGTGGCACGGCACATTGCGGGTGCTATGGTAAGGCATGCGCGTAGCGCAAAGCCGTCGCGGTCGGGTGCCCCACAACGCCATCCGCTGCGACATAAGGGTGTAGTTGGCAAAGCGTGCGGTTGCCCACGGGCGGCCGCACGCTTTTTATGTCGCGGGGGTCCGCGGCGGAAAGGGGAGAAGAGCATGCCACAAAACAGGAAGCAGGGGCTTATCTTTGGGATTCTGATGTCCGTCACGATGGCCTACGGCATGGAGGTCTACAACGTCGCGTGGAAGATGGGCATCCCCACCATGCCGGGCGGGTTCTCGAACCTGACGAACGGCGTGTTTCTGGCGGCGCTGGCCGAGGCGTCGTACATGTGGCTGTTCGTGCTACTGTTCTCTAGCCTGTGGGGCACGCGCGGCGGGGCGGCCCTGGCACGGCGCATCGTGGACCCCGCAAGGGACGGCGCCCTTGTGCAGGGCGTCGCGCGGACGTGCTGCACCGTGCTCGTGATGTGCCCCACCATGAGCCTCGTGGCCACCATCCTGTTCAACGTCGTGCTTGGCGGCATGCCCGCGGCGCAGCTGCCGGCGATCTGGGTGGGCACGGTCATCAAGAACTTCCCCATGGCGCTCTTGTGGAACCTCTTTGCGGCAGGCCCCGTGTCGCGCCTTGTGTTCGAGAAGTGCTTCTCGCACGTGGGCGAGCCCGCGGCGGCGTCGGGTGCCGTGCGGGAGGAGAGTGACTAGTTAGGTGCGTTATTTGGTATAATGTAACGCATATAGCGTTACATTAAGCTAGATTTCGAGGTGAAAAGTATGGAGAAGACGGCAACACTCAACCTGCGCGTCAACCCCGATGTAAAGCGCGAGGCGGAGCAGGTACTTGACAGGCTGGGCATCCCGATGTCGGTTGCGGTTACGATGTACCTCAAGCGAATCGCGCTCACGCATGGGATTCCGTTTCCTCTTACGATTCCCTCAGCACCCAGTTCCGTAGACGTGGAATCCATGAGTGATGCGGAGCTGATGGACCTTGTTAGGAAACGTGCCTCTGCCGCGGAGTCGAAGCCCGGCATCCCTGTATCGTTAGCGCGTAGCGAGTTGCTGTCATGAATCCCGAGGCGCTTGTGTACAGCGTCGAGCTTACTGATGGCGCAATGGAAGACTTAAGGGCGATTCGGGAGTACATTGCGGAAGAGCTGCAGTCTCCCACCTCTTCCCAGCGGACGGTCTCGGGAATCCTCGATGTTGCTGACCACTTGTCTTCGATGCCATTCCGAAATCGTAGAATAGCGACAACAAGTCAAGGGAACTCTATTCGTTCTGCCCGGTACAATAACTATCGCCTTCTTTATCTGGTTGAAGCGGAGAAGGTCATCGTATTTGCGGTGCTCTACAGCGCTTCAGATGTCGAGGGCAGGCTCGGGCGGATTCTAAGCAAGAATCCCGAGGCGCTTGACTAGGAGCACTTGTTTTCGACTGCATCGCCCTCGCTACCAGGCCGCGAACCTCACGTTGTCCAGGGACCAGTGCACGTCGCGCACGTAGTCCTGCAGCGCGGCGCCGTCGCCCGCGCGAAAGAGCTCCAGCATGTGGCGGTGCTCCTCGTTCGCGGCGCGCATGTTGTCCAGGGCCTGCGCGTCGTCGCGCGCATACGAGCGCGAGGACAGCTGCCCCATGAGCTCGGACAGCGCCCTCTGCAGGCGGGCGTTGCCGCAGCGGTCGATGTAGCACTGGTGGAACTCGCGCTGCAGGTCGTAGTAGCGCTCCGTGAGCCCGCCCGCGATGGCCAGCTCCATTGACTCGCACAGGAAGTCCATGTTCGCGAAGTCGGCCTCCGTCATGTGCGGCACGGCCAAAAGCGCGGCGCGCCCGTCAAGGGGGCCGAGCATCTCGAACACCTCGCGCGCGCTCTGCTCGTCAAAGCTCCGTACGCGAAACCCGCGGCGCGGCACGCCCTCCAGGTAGCCGTCGGCCTCAAGCTGGATGAGCGCCTCGCGCACCGGCGTGCGGCTCACGCCCATGGCCTCGCTCACGGCAAGCTCGCCGATCTTCTCGCCCTGCGCAAGCTCCCCGCGCTCGATCCGCGCCTTCAGCTCTTGGTACACGCGCTGCTTCAGCGGCGCCGCGATGTGTCCCGCCATAGAGTCCCCCTTCTGTCTCGCCTAATTGTATACAAGCATGAGCGTGCGTGCAATGGATGCAGCATGTGCAAACAGCCTTGCAAAACCGCATGTTTCAGCTGTATTACCGCTTGCAAAACAGCGCAATCCTTCCTTCGAATCTGCTTGACGCTCACGAATTGTATTTTGTATACATAAAGCGTCACCACAAGAGCAAACGCAGGAGCGAAAGGATGACCCATGGCAAGCAACTTCACCCACGCAATCGTCAGGCGCCCGTCGCACTCCGTGATCGACGGCATCGCGGACTTCACCAACAAGGGCAAGCCCGTGTACCAGAAGGCGATGGAGCAGCACGAGCAGTACGTCGAGGCGCTTAGGCAGGCCGGGCTCGAGGTCACGGTGCTGCCCGCGCTCGAGGACTACCCGGACTCCGTCTTCGTGGAGGACACCGCGGTCATCACGCCCAGCGGCGCCATATCAGATCGCCCGGGCGCGCCCACCCGTCGCGAGGAGGCGGCGCTCATGCTGCCCACGCTGCGCGAGTTCTTCGCGGACGACCAGATCAAGGTCATGACCGAGCCCGCGACCCTCGAGGGCGGCGACGTCATGATGGTGGACGACCACTACTACGTCGGCCGCTCGCGCCGCACCAACGACGAGGGCTTCCGCCAGTTTAGCGGCTTCCTCGCGGAGTGGGGCTACACCGCCGAGCAGGTCCCCGTGGAGCACATCCTGCACCTCAAGACGGGCGGCACGTACGTGGAGGACGGAAACCTGCTGGTGAGCGGCGAGTTCAAGACGAAGCCCGCCTACCGGCGCGGCCAGTTCAGCATCTTCGAGGTGCCGGAGGAGGAGGCGTACGGCGCGGACTGCGTGCGCATCAACGACTACGTGGTGATGGCGAAGGGCTACCCGCGCGTGAAGGCGCAGCTCGAGGCTTGGGGCTACAAGATCATCGAGGTCGAGATGACGGAGTTCGAGAAGATCGACGGCTCCATCACGTGCCTGTCGCTGCGCTGGTAGCGAAGGCGGGACCGCGGGGGGGACGGGCGTCGGGTGCGCCCGTCCTTCTCGTTAGGGGCATTTCGTTAAAAGACCTATGGGGGGAGAAGAACATGGCAGATTCGGCCGCGGCTGCCTCGCAACGCGAGGGCGGCATCGGGTTCTTCGGTCTGGTGGGACTGGTGGTGAGCTCGTGCATCGGCACGGGCGTGTTCGCGCTCACGGGGCAGCTTGCCCAGGTGGCCTCTCCGGGAGGCGTGCTGGTCTCGTGGCTCGTCGTGGGTGTTGGCTTCCTCATGCTTGCGCTCTCGCTCAACAACCTCGTCGTGAAGAAGCCCGAGCTCAGCAGCATATACGCATATGCGCAGGACGGCTTCGGGCCGTTTGCGGGCTTCGTGTCCGGCTGGGGGTACTGGCTGTCGGCATGGCTGGGCAACGTGGCGTTCGCCACGATCCTGGCCTCTACCATCGGGTTCTTCTTCCCGTACTTCCTCCCCGGCAACAACATAGGCTCCATCCTCTTGGGGTCGCTCGTCAACTGGGTGCTGGTCGTGCTCGTCATCCGCGGCGTCGAGAGCGCCTCGTTCCTGAACGCCCTCATCATGGTCGTGAAGGTTGCCGCGCTCGCCGTGTTCGTCCTTTTCTGCGGCGTCAGCTTCAAGGCCGGCGTGTTCACGGCGGACTTCTGGGGCAACGTGCATGACGCCGCGGTCGCGGCCGGGACCGCGGGCAAGGGGGCTGCTCCTCTCGGCGACGTCGCGACGCAGATCAAGAACTGCCTCATCACCATGATGTGGGTGTTCATCGGCGTCGAGGCCGCAAGCGTCGTCACGTCGCGTGCCAGGAGGCGCTCGGAGGCGGGAACCGCCACTGTCGTCGGCCTGCTGATCGTTGTGGCCGTCTACCTGGGCGCATCGCTGCTTCCGTATGGCGTCATGCCGTACCAGAAGGTCGCGAAGCTCAGCTATCCCGCCATGCTGTACGTGTTCGAGAAGGTCGCGCCCGGCTGGGGCGGTGCGTTCATCGCAATCGCGATGCTGGTGTCGGGCTTTGGCTGCTGGCTCTCGTTCACGCTGCTTCCCGCCGAGGTCACCCAGCGCATGTCCGAAGACCACCTGCTCGGTTCGTGGTGGGGAAGGCTCAACGGTCACGGCGCGCCGCGCAACTCGCTGGTTGTCGTGGGCGTATGCACCCAGCTGTTCATGGCGTCGCTGCTCTTCACGCAGGACGCGTACAACTTTGCGCTGTCCATGTGCACGGTGTCGATCGCCATCACGTGGGCGCTCGCCGCGGCGTTCCAGGCCAAGCTCTCCCTCGAGCGCCACGAGGCCGGCCAGGCGGTCATCGGCCTTGTCGCGACGGTCTTCCTTGTGGTGGGCACCGTCCTCAGCGGCTGGCAGTACCTGCTCATGTGCTGCCTGGGCTACATCCCCGGCCTGTTCTTCTTCGTCGCGGGCCGCAGGGAGGCCGGCAAGAGCGTCTTCGCAAGGCAGGACGTGACCGTCGCTATAATCATCGTGGCGGCTGCGATAGCGGCCGTGGTCCTTCTCGCCCTGGGCGTGATGAGCTTCTGAGCCAGAGGAGAAGAACGACTTCCCTTGCTGGAGGGTCGCCTTGCGCGGCCCTCCTTTTTCTGGCGCAGTTTTTCAACGAACGCTTGTTCGAATTAGATCCGTCCGCTACAATCGTTTGAAAGGCGAACGGTGGATTGGTGGCTGGGTATGGTCGCACGCATTCCAGGGGAGATCGAGGTCTACGGTGCCAGGGTCCATAACCTGCGCTCGGTTGACGTGAGGGTTCCGCTGCACAAGATCGTGGGAATCGCGGGGGTGTCCGGCTCGGGCAAGAGCTCGCTTGCGCTGGGGGTGCTCTATGCGGAGGGCTCGCGTCGCTACCTCGAGGCGCTCTCCACCTACACGCGGCGCCGCCTCACGCAGGCGGCACGTGCGGACGTCGACCTCGTGAAGTACGTGCCCGCCGCGCTGGCGCTGCACCAGCGGCCGCCCGTGCCCGGGGTGAGGTCCACGTTCGGCACCATGACAGAGGTCCTGAACTCGCTGCGCCTGCTCTTCTCGCGCGTTGGATCGTACACCTGTCCCAACGGGCACCGGGTGCCGCCGTCGATGAACGTCGCGCTGGAGAAGCCCATGGTCTGCCCCGTGTGCGGCGCGTCGTTCTATGGCCAGGGGGCGGAGGACCTTGCGTTCAACAGCAACGGCGCCTGCCCCACGTGCGGGGGCACCGGTGTCATGCGCGTGGTGGACGAGTCGACGCTTGTGCCCGACGAGTCGAAGACGATAGACGAGGGCGCCGTCGCCCCGTGGGGCACGCTCATGTGGTCGCTCATGAAGGACGTCTGCCGCGAGATGGGGGTGCGTACGGACGTGCCCTTCCGGGAGCTTACGCCCCAGGAACGTGAGATCGTGTTTCATGGGCCGGCGGAGAAGCGCCACGTTGTGGTAAGAAACAAGAGCACCGACACCGCCACGGAGCTTGACTTCACGTACTATTCCGCGACTCGTTCCGTTGAGAACGCGCTCGCGAAGGCGAAGACCGACAGCGCCTATCAGCGCATTGCCCGCTTCCTTAAGGAGGGGCCGTGCCCGGACTGCCACGGTACGCGGCTTTCCGCAAGGGCGCGCGACCCGCAGGTGCTTGGCATAAACCTGGCGGAGGCGACCGAGAAGACCCTGGACGAGCTTGCCGCATGGCTTCCGCAGGTAGAGCCAAGTCTGCCCGAAGAGGTGAGGCCGATGGCGCACACGGTGATTGCGACGCTGGACGAGCCCATCGCGCGCCTGCAGGAGCTGGGGCTTGGGTACCTCTCGCTCGACCGCGCGGGAAGTACGCTCTCCACGGGCGAGCGCCAGAGGGTGCAGCTTGCGCGTGCCGTGCGCAATCGTACGACCGGCGTGTTGTACGTGCTGGACGAGCCGTCGATCGGTCTGCACCCCGCGAACGTGGAAGGGCTGCTCGGCGTGATGGACGACCTCCTCGCGGACGGGAACTCGGTGGTCGTGGTGGACCACGACGTTCGCGTGCTGAAGCATGCGGACCACCTGATCGAGGTGGGGCCGGGGTCCGGTGCCGACGGAGGACAGATCGTGGCGCAGGGGAGCGTCGCCGAGGTCGAGGGGAACCCGTCGTCGCGCATCGCCCCGTACCTGCTGGCCAAGGAGCCAAAGCGTCTGCGTGCCGTACGGTCGGAGGAGGAGCTCTTCTCGCAGGGCGCGATTGCGATGGAGACGGAGGCGGTCCATACCGTGCACCCGCTTTCCGTCCGGATTCCCCGAGGCGCGCTCACGGTGGTGACGGGAGTCTCCGGCTCGGGCAAGACCACGATGGTGCTCGAGTGCCTGGTGCCCGCCCTTGCGGCACGCTCGAAGGGACAGCCGCTGCCGCCGCAGGTGAGGTCACTCGACGCGGACGGCATCCAGAGGGTGCACCTGATCGACTCCACGCCCATCGGCGCGAACGTCCGCTCCACCGTCGCGACGTACTCCGGCGTGATGGACGAGCTTAGGCGCGCCTTTGCGCAGTCCGCAGGCGCAAAGGCGAGCGGGCTTAGGACGGGCGACTTCTCGTACAACACGGGCTCCCTGCGTTGCCCGACGTGCGATGGAACGGGAACCATATCGCTTGACGTGCAGTTTCTTCCGGACGTCGAGGTAACCTGCCCGGACTGCCGCGGGTCGCGCTTCTCTGGCGCCGCGTGGCAGGTGAGAAGGGCACTCGCCCGTGCTCGCAAGGACGCTCCCGCTCCCCGCGAGCACAGCCTGCCCGAGCTCATGGCCATGACCATCGACGAGGCGCTTTCCTGCGTGGAATCGCTCAAGAAGGTGCGCGGTCAGCTCAGCGTGCTGCACGACCTTGGACTTGGCTACCTGACGCTTGGCGAGGCGACGCCCGCGCTCTCCGGAGGCGAGGCGCAGCGCCTGAAGCTCGCGGGGGAGATGGGCCGCGACCAGACCGACGCGCTCTTCGTGTTCGACGAGCCCACGATCGGCCTTCACCCCCACGACGTGGAGGTGCTCGAGGGGGTGCTCGACACGCTGGTGGCGCATGGGGCGACCGTCGTGGTGATCGAGCACGACCCGGACATGATTGCGAACGCGGACTGGATGATCGACATGGGTCCCGGCGGAGGAGAGGCGGGAGGAGAGATCGTGTACTCGGGAACGCCCCTCGGGGCAAAGGGGTGCGCGCGCTCCGTCACCGGCCGCTACCTCTGACAGGTCGAGGTCGCGCCTAGGGAACGAGCCTAAGGTTGGGGTTCGAGCCGGTGCCGTTGCCCTTCTCGCCTGGCGATGCTGGCTCCACTGGAACGAACGAAAACGGGGCGACATCCTGTGGGTCATCCACGGCCGTGAAGTACCAGGCGTGGATTCGCTGGTTCACGCGCTCCGGGCTGAAGTGCTCGAAGCCCTGGTCCTCTCCCCACGAGCGCACCCCCGCATGGTCCGGGTCCGTCGGATCGGCGAGTATCTTGAGAAAGTCCTCGTACCCACCGGGACCTCCCACGTCCTCTGGCGGCGCGTCTCCCGCTCCGTCCGTGCAGATGGGCATCTGGCCTTCGTAGCAGTCGATGGTCTCGACAAGGCGCAGCTTGTGGACCCAGTAGTCGCCGTAGTCGTACGTGTAAGTCGCCGTCTTCGTGCGTGGGAACACATCGGTCAGGGGAGTCTGGGCAGCGTCGACGACCTCGTCGGCGTCGTAGATTCCCTCTGGGTTCGTCCCGTCGTCGAGGCTCGTGACCATGAGCCTCTGCTTCTTGCTTGTGAGGTGGAAATCGAACAGATGGTAGTCCTGCCACAGAAACGACGCCTGGATAACGTCGTGCAGGTCCTCGAACGAGAAGTCCTGCGGTACGACAAGCTCGCGCCAGCACTCTCGCCCCTCGAGGTCGAGGTCGATGCGGAAGCGGAACGCGGGCTCGTTCGAGCGGCTGAGCCTCTTTCCGAGCGCGGCTGCCGCCTGGCTCTGGAAGGAGCTGATGAGTGTGCCATACACGTCGACGAGCATCTTGGCTTCCTGCTCGCCATCGGGCGTGAGCCAGGCGGACTTTGCCCTGTTGGAGGTGGTGATGAGTCCCGCGTCCTGCAGGTGGTCGATCACGTCCCAGTCGTAGCTCTTCCATGTGCGCAGACCCTGGCCGCCGGCATGCTTCTCTTTCCAGGACGTGAGGTACATGAGCATGAGCGTCAGGTCATGCACGAGGTCGTTCTCGTTCACGGGAGCTCCCCTCGAGTGTCGGGACAACATGCAGACATCATAGGGCATCGGTGGAATAAGTGCCTCGTCACGCCGCCATACGCTTATTATCAGCGCGGCGTGGGGGCTGTGCTACATTGGCAAACAGTCGGCACGTTGAAGGGAGCGCCATGGCGTCATATGACGAGAAGTGCCAAAGTCCCGAGGTGGAGGACGAGCTGCGCAGGCTGAGGGTGTTTGACCTGCACTGCGACACGCTGGACTCGCTGTGCATGAGGGACGTCGAGCCGTTTGCGACGCAGCTCTCGAACACGGTCGGCGGAGACATGGTCGAAAACGACCTCGCGCTGGCGGCGGGACGCATGGCCAAGGCGGCGCCCGGAGGTTGGACGCAATGCTATGCCGTGTGGGTGCCGGACGACCTCTCGCACACGCCGTACACTCCGCTGGAGTTCTATCGCCACGTGAGGGACTACTTCAAGCGGCAGACGGCCGCGAACTCGTGTAGCCTCGCGCGCACCGAGGACGCCCGCAGCGCGCAGACCGCCCACGCGTGGGGAAGCGTCGCCGCTATGTTCACGGTGGAGAACGGGTCTCCCATCGGGCACGACCTTGCCGTGGTGGACGAGCTCGCGGCGGATGGCGTGAAGATGCTGACGCTCACATGGAATGGTAAGAACGACATCGCGTCCGGCAACGACACGGCCGACGGCATGTCCGACTTCGGCCGCGAGGCCGTGCGCGCACTGGAGGACCACCGCATCGTGGTGGACGTAAGCCACCTGAACGACGCGGGCTTTGCGGACCTGCTGCACGTGGCGACGCGACCGTTCGTGGCGTCCCACTCCAACAGCCGCGCCGTGTGCCCACATCCGCGCAACCTGACGGATGCCCAGTTTGGCGAGATCCGCGACCGCGGCGGCCTTGTGGGCATCAACTACTACCGCGCGTTCATCGCGGACGTGCCTGCGGGCAAGGACGTGACATTCGACCAGCTCAGCAGGCACATCGACCATTTCCTCTCCCTTGGGGGCGAGAAGGTCCTTGCCCTTGGCAGCGACTTCGACGGATCTGATACTCCCAGCTGGCTTGCACGTTGCGACGACGTGCCCGCGTTCTTCTCGCGCGTGGCATCACGCTTTGGGATGGACCTTGCACGACGCATGTTCTACCAGAACGCGCAGGAGTTCTTCGAGCGCAACGAGGTGCGGTAGCGCGACCTCGCCCACTCCGGCGCCCGTGACAGCATCCGCCCGCGTGACGCGCGGGTCATGCCGCCTGTCGGATGGTGCTAGACGCCTCCTCCCATAAATGCTATTGATATGGTAGCAATTATGGCGGCAGCCGGGATAGCGTTGCGTCACCCCGGGCGTCGCCTACGTCTTGGCGGCGTCGGCCACTGCCGCGCCAACGGAGGGAGACCACCACCATGAGCAGGATCGTCATCGTCGGCGCAAACCACGCGGGCACCGCCGCGGCAAACACCATCCTCGACAACTACCCGGAGAACGAGGTCGTGATCTTCGACCAGAACAGCAACATCAGCTTCCTGGGCTGCGGCATGGCGCTTTGGATTGGCGGGCAGATCTCCAAGCCTGACGGACTGTTCTACCAGACGAAGGAGGGCTTCGAGGCAAAGGGCGCGACCGTCCACATGGAGACCCGCGTGGAGTCGATCGACTACTACGCCCACGTGGTGCATGCGGTAACGGCGGACGGCACCGCCATCGACCAGCCGTACGACAAGCTGATACTGGCCACCGGCTCCGAGCCCATAATCCCACCCGTCGAGGGGGCCGACCTCCAGAACATCCAGCGCGTCAAGCTCTTCCAGCAGGCGGAGGAGGTCGTCCGCAAGCTGCGGGACCCCGCGATTCGCCGCGTGGCGGTGGTGGGTGCCGGCTACATTGGCGTGGAGCTTGCGGAGGCCTTCCGGCGCAACGGCCGCGATGTGACGCTCATCGACATGATGGACACGTGCGTCGCGGGCAACTTCGACCCCGAGTTCAGCGCGCTTATGGAGAAGAACCTGGCAGACCATGGCATCGGCCTCGCCTTTGGCGAGCGCGTCCTGCGCTACGAGGGCGAGGGCGGCAAGGTGACGCGCGTGGTGACGGACAAGGGCACGCACGAGGCGGACATGGTGTGCGTGTGCATCGGGTTCAGGCCGAACACGCAGATGTTCCGCTACGTCGGCTTCGAGATGATGCAGAACGGGGCCCTGCTGGTGGACCATCACCAGGAGACGTCGAAGCCCGGCGTCTATGCTGCGGGCGACTGCTCCAGCTGCTTCTATAACGCGGCGGACGGCGAGCCGGCCTACATTGCGCTTGCGACGAACGCCGTGCGCTCCGGCATCGTGGCCGCCCACAACGCCTGCGGCACCGCGATCGACGGCATCGGCGTGCAGGGCTCTTCCGGCATCTGCATCTACGACCTGAAGATGGTTGCGACGGGTCTCACGTTCAAGAAGGCGCTCGCTGCTGGCTACGACGCGCGGGTGAGCGACTTTGCGCAGGTGCAGAAGGCGACGTTCGTCGAGACGCCCAACCCCGAGGTGAAGGTGCGCATCGTGTACGACGGCACCACGCGCAAGGTGCTTGGCGCTCAGATGGCCTCCACCTACGACATGAGCGCGGGCATCCACATGTTCTCGCTCGCGATCCAGGAGGGCGTCACGATAGACCGCCTGGCGCTTCTCGACGTGTTCTTCCTGCCGCACTTCAACCAGCCGTACAACTACTACACCATGGCGGCATACAACGCGATGCTGGGGAAGTAGGTCCGGCGCATCTGTGTGCGGAGCGTGATGATTGCGACTGTGGGTAGGTAAATCAGGCGGGAGGTCGGCATGATGCCCGGCCTCCCGCCTTGTTCTTGCGCTAATGGCGCTACGCATGGGCTAGTGATCGAAACTCACCCTGTCACCTGCGAATTTGCGAGTCTATGCCGCCTGCTGGCGAAGCATCCACAGCGTCTTGGACAGGCTGGCGATGTACTCGTCCATCTTGGCGCTGACGAGGTGGTTGGACTCAGCGTCCGCCTCGTCCTTTATTGCAGACACCTGCTCGAGGAGGCGCGAGAAGTCCTCGCGAACACTTGCGAAGGCCTCGGCACTTGCAAGAGGCTCGTCCGCGCGCTCGGAGATGTCGGCGGCGGAGAGGACCTCTGCGAGCGAGGCGATGGGCTTTCCACCCAGCTGCAGCAGGAGTTCCGCTATGTCGTCGATGGCGGGAAGCAGCCCGTCGTAGAGCTCCTCGAGCTGGGCGTGTGCCTGGAAGAAGTCGCTACCGGCCACGTACCAGTGCTGGTTCTGGAGCTTGTGGTACTCGACGGTGAGGTTGGCGAGAAGGGCGTTGAGCTTGGACTCCATGGTTGGATCCTTTCTGTCGTGTCCCGTTGGGCTGAGCCTTTATTAGGACAATTTCTTGTTAGTGGAACTATACCCGATTGGAGCCCGATAGTAAACAGGAATTTGTCCTAATAAATTTCACAGCTGGGTTTGTGGGAAGATTCCCGCCAGGCGCATGCGAAGTAGCTGCAAGTCCGATTTTGTATCATGCCCCCACTGGTGGAGGTCCTCCTTGGGATCAAGGTGAGGGACCTCAGGATGGTCGAGCGACAGGAGCTCGTGGACTTTGGCCCCGTGTCACGGGCCGGAATAGTGGACCTGCTGGTACGGGACGTCGACGGCAACGTCTACGACGTGGAGATGCAGAACGGCGCGGATCCGGACATCGCGCGAAGGGCGCGCAGGTATCTCTCGCTGGTGGATGCGAGCGTCTTGGATCGAGGCCAGCGCTTTGGCGACGCGGGAAACGTCATCGTGCTGTTCATCTGCGCTCACGATCCGTTTGGGCGGGGATGGAAGCGCTACGACTACCCGCGGCTGTGCGAGCAGGACGATGAGCCGCTGGGGGATGGAACGAGCATCGTGTTCGTGAACGCGGAGGGCGCCAGAGGCGACTTCGGTGACGTATTCGATGCGTTCATGAGCTACCTGCGGGATGATAATGTGATTGGAAGCGATTTCGTCCGAAGCGTGGACGACGCCGTGTGCGGTTTTCGCGACGACCCCGGGTGGAGGCGGTTCAGGATGCTGTGGTCCGAGAAATACCGAAACGAGTTCGCAGATGCCATCGACGAAGGTGAGGCCAAGGGCTTCTCAAGGGCAGTTGAGTTGATGCACTGGCTCATGGTGGATTGTCGCGAGCGGGAGCTCGAAGAGGCAATGCAAGACCCGGAGAGGATGAAGCGACTTCCCGAGGAGTATGGACTCTAGTGTTGCGTGGATTGCTTGGTCATGACTTTGTCCCGGGCATAAGCAGCGCTGCATGCGATTTGTGCGAGAAACGTAGATGAGGGAGGGGCTGAAGATGCTCTGGTCCGAGAAGTACCGCAACGAATTTGTCGACGGTTACGACGAAGGATATGCCGAGGGATATGCCAAAGGATATGCCGAGGGATATGCCGAGGGATATGCCGAAGGTTTTGCTAAGGGCATAGAGCTGGCGTATCGTCTTGCATCCGATGGTCGCGGGAATGAGCTCTTCGAGGCCGAGGGCAATCCGGAAAAGCTGAGGAGCCTGCTCGAGGAGTATGGGCTCTCACAGGCAAAGCATGGTGATGCGGTGCGCAAGAGCGCCGTTTAAGAGAATCGCTAAATGTGGGCTGGCGGGGCTTCCGTATTCCGGATGCCCCGCCAGCCACCTAATCGTTCTTCTCGCTCAAGCGCGCCTTGGCTAGATCGTGTGAGCGACCTCGTACGCGTCCCATATGGCCGTGAGGATGTTGCCGACCTGGCGCTCGTCGCCGATCTCGAACACCTCGTAGCCGCGGCCGCGCAGGCTGGGCGCGAGGGACGGGTTGGGCCTGAAGCCCACCGCGATCACGACGGTGTCGGCGGGAAGCGTCCTGACGCCGTCCGGCCCCTGGACCACGGCGCCCGCGTCCGTCACGGAAGAGATGCGCGTGCTGGTGAGTATGGGCGTGCCGTGGTGGGCGAACGCGTCGCGCAGGTACATGGCGTTCGGCAGCGGCACCGCCGGGCCGGAGCTCAGGATGGAAGGCAGCGCCTCCACGATGGTGACGTCGTGGCCCCTGTTCACGAGGTCGAGCGAGATCTCGCAGCCCACGAGGCCGCCGCCGACCACGACGACGCGCTGGCCGACGCGCTCCTCGTGCAGGAGGGCGTCGATGCAGCCGAGGGCCTTGGGGTGGTCGATGCCGGGGATGGGCGGCATCACCGCGGAGGAGCCGTTTGCCAGGATGACGGCGTCCGGCGCAAGACCGTCGATCAGCTCCGGCGTGGCCTCGACGCCCATGCGCACGTCGACTCCCCAGTCCTCAAGCTCGCCCTGGTACCAGAGGTTGAGCTCGCGCACCTCGCCCTTGAAGTCGTGCGCGCCGCCGCTGATGAGGTGCCCGCCGAGGTCGTCGCTCTTCTCGAGCAGCGTGACGCGGTGTCCGCGCATGGCACAGGTGCGCGCCGCCTCCATGCCGGCGACGCCGCCGCCCACCACCACGACGCTCTTACGCGCGAGAGCCGGCGTGGGCGCGTAGTCCTTGTCGCGACCGACGAGGGGGTTCACGGCGCAGCCGCTGGGCAGGCCCTGGAACAGGCGGAGCAGGCATCCCTGGTTGCACGCGATGCAGGGACGGATCTTGTCCGGTCGCCCGATGGCGATCTTCTTGGGCAGGTCGGGGTCTGCAAGCATCGGCCTACCGATGGCGATGGCGTCGAAGGCGCCCTCCTCGATGCAGCGCTCGTCCGCGTCCACGTCTCCCATGCGACTGCCGCAGATGACGGGGATGCCCACGGCCTCCTTTGCGGCTCGCGCGAGCTCCTCCATGTAGCCGCGGCGGACGTAGGTGGGCGGGCAGGCGTAGTAGAAGCTGTCGTACGTGCCGGTGTCCACGTCGAGCGCGTCCACACCGGCCTCCTCGAGGATGCGGCAGATCTGGACACCCTCCTCCAGCGTACGGTAGGCCTCGCCCTCGCCGTCGATCGAGCCCTGGTTGAACCCCCTGACGTACGCCTTCAGCCCCAGCCGCACGCTTACGGCGAAGTCGTCGCCACACGACTCCTTGATGCCCTGGACGATCTGCGTGCACATGCGCATGCGGCCGCGCAGGTCACCGCCATACTCGTCCGTGCGGCGGTTTGTGAGCGAGGACGCCATCTGGTCGAGCAGGTAGCCCCAGTGTATGGCGTGAAGCTCGACGCCGGGGTAGCCCGCCTGCCGTACCACGCGGGCCGCGTCCACCATCATCTTGATCTTCTCGCGCACGTCCTCCGTCGTGAGGACCGGGTTCGTCTTGTCCGTGGAGCCAAAGTACGGGTTGGCGCTGGGACCATAGGAGCCGATGCTGTTGCGCCCGAGGCCCGCGGAGATCTGGATGAACATCTTGGCGCCGTACGCCTCGAGGCGGGCGAGAAGGGCTGCGGAGCTTACTGCGAACGCATGGCGGGACGCGGGCGTCGCCATGAACGAGGGGCCGAGGGCGCCGGGCTCGTCGATCTTGTAGTCCGTCATGAGGGCGCCGGTCTGCACGAGACCCGTGCCGCCCTGGGCACGGCGCACGAAGTACTCGATGCCCTCCCTGCTGAAGGATCCGTCCGGCGCGAGGTAGGCGCCCGTGGTGGTGGGCGCCATCACGAAGCGGTTCTTGATCTGGACCTTGCCGATGGAAAACGGGCTGTTGAGGGCTTCGTAGCCGTCTTGCATGACTCCTCCTGAAGGGACGTGGGCGTCCTGATTCTAGAAGTGGCGTACCGCGTGGGCGGCATCGTTTCGGTGGGTGACGGCGTCGCCGCACCTATCGCGCAAATGCGACGAGCGTCTGGCCTCCCACGAGGTCATGCCACATGCGAAGGCCTTGGCCGCGCGCGTCGAGCAGGCGCACGCACCCCGCGACGTCGGCATCGGCCGCGCACGACGCAAGCGGCACCTGCGGAAGGCCGTCCAGGGCGCTGCGGTCGAACGTGGTCGATCCGCGCTCGAGGGCGGCGCAGTACAGGATGTCCGCCTCCACAAGGTCCTGGAACATGTGGCTTCCGTAGGACAGCTCCGGCGAGAACCCGTGGGCGGAGTCCGCGTACTCCACGATCGCGCGGAATGCCGCTATCTCCGCGAAGGTGACGGGAACGCCGAGGTCCGGGGACGTGGTTCCTATGCGGCCCGGTGCGAGCAGGATCGCGGTCGCGTCGCGGCGGGCGTCGCCCGAGTCCGCGCCCGCATCGCGCGCTATGCGGGCGGCCTCTCCCACGGCGCGCGCCACGGCCGGGCGCCGCGCGTGCGGGCACGCGCGATAGGCTGCGGCATCGACGACGCACACGAAGTCCACGTCCGCCTCCACGGAGCCGCCCATCGCGTTGTCGCTTGCGCGCAGCAGGACGGCGCCGTCCGTCCCCGCGGGCACCTCGACCGTCCCCGTGCCGGAAAACGACTGCAGCGGCCGGCACTGCAGCAGGTTGACAACGAAGCGCGGCGACGCGTCCGTCCCCGTTCCGCCCTCGTCCACGTTCACCGTGAACTCGACGTCGACGGCGTAGTCGTACGCCTCCTGCAGCGCGTGCATGATGGAGCGAATCGCGTCCGTGAAGCGGCGGTCCGCCGCAAGCCCCGCGCACGAGGCGAACGTGACGTCGCGGGCGTGACCACGCTCGCGTAGCATGCGCTCGGCCTCGCGGTCGTGCTCCATCACGTACGGCCGCACGGCGACCGGCAGCAGCGGCTCCACCTCCGTGCACGGCCGCTCGGCAAACGCGCCCTCCGCAAGGTCGATGAGGTCGCATCCGCGCTGGCAGAAGCGGTGCCGGTCCGCGTCGGTCACCATCGTGGTCGCCTCCGGCCTATCGAGGCTCACCAGGCGCGGGTAGTCGCGCTCCGTGCGGTCCACGGCCTTGGTGCCCAGCCCCATCACGAGCCGGAGCATCCCCGCGGTGGGGTCCATGTCCGGAAGCCAGCGGTAGGCACTTCTCGAATAGCCTATGCCCGCCGCCGTCGGCATGAAGTAGCTGGTGCCGTACCGCGAGCCGCTCACGCGCTGGACGAGAAGGGCCATCTCCTCCTCCGCGGTGTCGAGCCCGCTGCGACGGCGGTACTCCAGCGCGGACGGGTTCATGGTGGACGCGTAGACGCGCTTCACCGCTCGCTCGAACTCGCGGAGCCGCTCCTCCGGCGAGCCGGCGTTTGGCAGGAAGACGGAGTCGTACTTGCCGGCAAAGGCGTTGCCGAACGCGTCCTCAAGGCAGCTGGACGAGCGCACGATGATCGGCACCTGGCCGTAGTAGTCCAGTATCCGGCGGAAGCCCTGCTCTATCTCGGTGGGGAAGGTGCCGTGCTCGATGCCGCGCGCGAGCTCTGCCGCGACGCGCAGGTAGCCGTCGCCGCGCTGCTGTATCCTGAGCGGCCACAGGTCGTTCTCCACGATGAACGTGTAGAACACGTCCGTCCCCACGTAGAACGAATCGTGCGGCTCCAGCAGGCCCAGGACGCCCGGCAGCCTCCGCTCCACGATCTTGCGCGAGAGCAGCATGCCGCACGCCTTGCCGCCGATCATGCCGGTGCCTACCATGCGGCGGCGCACGTCGAAGTAGTCGCCGGGCGAGAAGTACTCCTGCACGAGGGCGCGCATGCGCGCCTCGCGCGTCATCATCATGTTGCACATCTTCCGGCAGGTCTGGCGCATGTCCTCGCCGTGCTCGAACGCGGCGCGCGCCTGCGCGAAGAAGCGGTCCCACGAGTCCGTGTCGCGGTCCGCCGCCCCGCTCATCTCCGCGCTCATGCGCGCATAGAAGCGGCTCGTGTCCACGCCCGAGGTGAGCGCGGACACCTCGCCCGTCGCGAAGTCGAGTCTGTGGGCCAGAAACATCGTGGGGGAGTAGCGGCGCCACACCTTGAGCGGGTGGACGAACAGCCCGCCCTCGTCGGGTGACACGTCTATGAGCAGCTGCGTCGTGTCGTGGATCTTCGCGATTGCCGCGAACGAGTGGCCGCCCCTGATGATGGGGAAGTATGCCACCGTGTCGAGCGAGAACAGGTACGGGCAGGTGAGCCGGAAGAAGTTCCCCATCGTGAGATCGGCCGACCACGCGACCTGCAGGTCCGAGAGGCTGTCGAACACGTAGAACGCCTCCGGCCCCTCGCGGGTTATCGTGTCGTGAACCTGCATCGTGAACGTCTCGAAGCCGCGGTTTGGGTCGAGGTCCACCTCCGTGACGCCGGGCTCGCCCTGTGCCACCAGGCGTTCGTGCGAGGCAAAGCGCAGGTAGACCACGTTTCTGCCGTCGGCCACCGACCGCGCGACGAACGCGTTTGCGATGGGGCGGAACTCGTCGAGCGAGCTCACCTGCCAGACTACGTTGTCGCCGAGCCTGATGGAGTCGAGCACCAGGTCAAGACCATCGATGCCGCTGGGAACACGATCGAACGCCGCCATGTGTGCCTCCTCGCGTCGGGTAAGACCATCCTAGCGGCGCGCCTGGCGGGCCCGCCCCGGCTCCCGGCTGGCGGCGGCAGCCCGTCCGCCTGACGGCGGGCTCCTCGCCCTGGACGCCCCCGGCGGTGCATGCTATAGTCACGGCCCTTTATCGTTTCGCGAAGAGAGGCGGGCGGCAGCGTGAGCGAGCAGGAAGGCGAGCAGGAGACCAGGGCGCCGCAGGACGCGGCACAGGACGCGCCACGGGACGTCGCGCCGCAGGACGGCGCGTGGCGGCGCCCGTACTACACCATCCTCGCGGGCCAGGCCGTGTCTCAGGTGGGGAGTTCCGCCGTGCAGTTTGCGCTCGTCTGGTACCTTGCGCAGGCGACCGCGTCGCCCGCGGCGATGGGCGTGGCGGGCCTCGCGGCGTTCCTGCCGGGCGCGGTCCTCTCGCCCGTGGCGGGCATCGTGGCCGACCGCCACAACAGAAAGCTCGTCTGCATCGCGTCGGACGTCGCCGCCGGCATCATGGCCGCGGCGTTCGCGCTGGCCATGGGCTCATGGGGCGTCTCGGTCGCCGCAGTCATCGCGCTTCTCGCCGCCCGCGCGGCCGCGACCTCGTTCCAGGCGCCCGCGATGCAGGCCATGGTCCCGCAGATCGTTCCGGAGGAGTCGCTCGTGGAGGCCGGCGGCATGTCGCAGGCCATCAGCAGCGCCTCGTACATCCTGGGGCCCGTGGTCGGGGGAGCGCTCTTCGCGGCGTTCCCGCTGGCACTCATCCTGGTGACGGACCTCGTGGGCGCGCTCGTCGCGGCCGCCACGCTCGGCGTCGTCCCCGTTCCCGACCACCGCGCAAAGGGGGAGCGCCCCAAGCTCCATCCCGTCCGCGAGCTGCGCGACGGCCTTGCGGTCTTCTGGGAAGACCGCGCGCTTACGCAGGTCATCGTCTCGCTCTTCGTGTTCATGGTGTTCTTCATGCCGCTCTCGTCCTTCTATCCGCTCATGACGAGCGACTTCTTCGGGCTCGGCGCCTTCGAGGGGAGCCTCGTCGAGATGAGCTGGGCCCTTGGCATGCTGGTGGCCGGCCTCGCGGTCGCGAAGGCGAACTTCGCAAACGAGGTGCGCGCGTCGTTTAGGGCGACGGTGGCGCTGGGCTCCATCTGCCTCGCCTGCGGACTGCTGCCAAGAAGCTTCGGCGGTTGGGTGGCGTTTGCGGTGCTCTGCGGCGCGATGGGAGCAACCGCCACCTGCTACGACGTGCCCATCGTGGCGTACATGCAGAAGAGCATCGCTCCCCAGAAGCTCGGCCGTGCGTTCTCGGCGTTCCAGATCGTCTCGATGGTGTCGACTCCCGTCGGTCTTGCGGTGGCGTCGCCCGTGGCGGAGGCGCTTGGCGTGAGCGCATGGTTTGGCATCAGTGGCGTTGCCATCGTTCTTCTCGGCGCGGTGATGCTGGTGCTTGAGGGCAAAGCGCGCAGGTAGGCGAGAAGGACGCGCCCCCGTGCTCGCGTCCCCACTGCCCATGGAGGCGCTGTGGAATTGCGGGCTACTGCGCAGGTGCGCTGCTGCAGAGGTCTTGAGCGGGCGGCCTCAGATGGGTCGCCCGTTTATTACTACCGATTTTCAGCCGAGCGGATGCTACGCCTATTACAAAGTTTCGCAAATAGCCAAAAATGGCTGTTTGAGATGTCGCAAACAGCCAAATATGGTCGTTTCCGAAATCGCAAACAGCCAAATCTGGCCGTTTGCGATAAAATCGAGTTGTCATAGCAGAATCGTTGCGGCTGAATCGTTGCAGTAAACGGAATCGCTGCAGTCGACGGTATTGACTCGTCGGCCCTTCGGGCCATAGCGGAGGTGACGTCACGATGCATCGCGAGGCGATGGAAGACCTGAGGAAGTGGGCCGCGTCTCCAAGGCGCAAGCCCCTCGTCGTGACTGGCGCGCGTCAGGTGGGCAAGACCTGGCTCGTCCTGGAGTTTGGTCGCGGGTACTTTGATGCTGTCGCGCACGTGACGTTTCTGGACAACGAGGTAATGAAGAGCGTGTTCGCCGGCTCGCTGGAGCCGGACCGCCTGCTTGCGGCAATCTCCGCATACACGGGGACGGACGCCTCGAACGGCAAGACCCTGGTGTTTCTGGACGAGATCCAGGAGTGCCCGCGGGCGATCGCGTCCCTGAAGCGCTTCTGCGAGGACCGGCCTGACGTGCCCGTCGTCGCGGCGGGGTCCCTGCTGGGCGTCGCGATGAACAGGTCGTCGTCCGCGCGCGACGAGTCCGAGCGCGTGTCGTGGCCGGTCGGCAAGGTGGACTACCTCGACATGCACCCCATGACGTTCAGGGAGTTCGTGGAGGCGGTCGGCCAGCCGCAGCTCGCCCGGCTGCTCAGGGCGGACTCCCTCGAGCTCGCGAGCGCCATGGGCGAGAAGTACGACGACCTCCTCCGCACGTACCTCTTCACCGGTGGCATGCCGGAGGCCGTGCAGGCATACCTCGACACGAACCTGCTGGCGGAGTCGCGCAAGGTGCAGCTGAGGCTGCTTCGCGACTACGAGTTCGACTTCTCGAAGCACGTCGCCGCGCCTGCGGACTCCGAGCGCATCCGCGAGGTCTGGCGGTCGGTACCCACGCAGGTCTCGCGCGAGTCCGGCATCAACAAGTTCGCGTACTCCAAGGTCAAGGCCGGCGGCCGCGGCCGGGAGTACAGGGACGCCGTGTCGTGGCTCGTGGACGCGGGCCTCGTGACCAGGGTGTCGCGTGTTTCTCGCCCGGGAATCCCCCTGCGCGCGCACGCCGACGAGCGGTCGTTCAAGCTCTTCCTGCTCGACGTGGGACTGCTGGGGGCCGCGTACGGCCTGGACCAGGAGATCGTCCTCAACGGCGACGCGCTTTACGCGCAGGGCAAAGGCGCGTACGCGGAGCAGTACGTGTGCCAGCAGCTTGTGGCGGGCAACGCGTGCGTCCCGTACTACTGGTCCGCCGACGGAAGATCGGAGAAGGGAGAGGTGGACTTTGTCTACGAGTGCCGCGGGAAGGTGGTTCCCCTCGAGGTGAAGTCCGACGAGAACGTGCGCAGCCGCAGCCTGGCGAAGTTCGCGAAGGAGTATGGAATCGAGCGCTGCCAGCGGTTGTCCCTGCGCGGCTACAGGGACGGGGGGTGGCTCGTCAACCTGCCGCTCTTTGCTGCCAACGTGCTGCCCGCCGCGCTGTGAGGTAGCTCTTCTCGCCTACAGGTCGTCCACCAGCGCGGTCGACTTTGCGTACGCGGTCGAGCGCGCCTCGAAGAAGTCCGTCTTCACCATGTTCGCGTCGCTGTACTGCGCCACCCACGCCATGTCCGGCGGCTCCTCGGCGTGCTCCGGCCACAGCGTGCCGAAGCCCAGGGAGCTCCAGCGGAGGTTTCCCAGGTAGTGGATGTAGTCGCTCACCTGCTTGCTCGTGAGGCCGCTGATGTCGTCGCCTATCACGTACGTGCCCCACGCCACCTCCTGGCGCACGCCCTCCATGAGCATCTGCCGCAGGTCCTCGATGGCCTCGGGCGTAAACAGCCCCGGCTCCTCCTTCTGCAGCTCCAAGATCATGTTGCGGAACAGCCACAGGTGGGTGTTCTCGTCGCGGTTGATGTAGCGGATCTCCTGCGCGCTGCCGGGCATCTTGCCGTTTCGCGCGAGGTTATAGAAGAACATGAAGCCAGAGTAGAAGTACACGCCCTCCAGGATGAAGTTCGCCATCATCACGCGAAGGAGCGCGGGCGCGTCGCGGCGCTGCTGGAACTCGTTGTAGAGGTTCCCGATGAACGTGTTTCTCGCCAGAAGGCGCTCGTCGGTGCGCCACTGGTACAGGATGTCGTTTCGCTGCTCGGGGCTGCAGATGGTGTCCAGCATGTACGAGTAGCTCTGCGAGTGCACGCACTCCTGGAACGTCTGGATGTGCAGGCACAGGTTCACCTCGTTCGCGGTGATGAACTCGCCCACGTTCGGCAGGTTCGCCGTCTGCAGCGAGTCCAGAAACACCAGAAACGATAGGATCTTGTCGTAAGCGGTGCGCTCCGCGGGCGCGAGGTTGGGGTAGTCCTTCGCGTCCTGCGAGAGGTTGATCTCCTCCGGGATCCAGAAGTTGTTCATGGCCTGGCGGTACCAGTCCGTGGTCCAGGCGTACTTCACGTTGTTGAAGTCGTTCAGGTTGGTGGTGTTGCCGCCTATGAGGCGCCGCTGGCGCACGTCCGTGTCGCCGTCGGGGTTGAAGAGCGCCTTGGGCGAGAGGTGCGTGGCATCCGTGTGCTGCATGGTCTTCCCTTCGTGTGTGGTCGTGCCTGTCGTCGCGCTGAGTGCCGGCGGAAGCGGTCGTGCCGGCTGCCCCTGCCTGCTAGCTCGAGCAGCTCTCGCACTCGTCCACCTCGAGCGACTTGCTGCGGACGTAGTAGATGGTCTTCACGCCGTCGCGCCATGCCTCGAGGTAGAGGCCCAGCACCTGGCGCATGGTGTACTCGTTCGTGATGTAGAGGTTCACGGACTGGGCCTGGTCAATGTGGCGCTGGCGCACGCCGGCCGCGCGCATGCTCCACGTCTGGTCGATGTAGTGCGCGGGCTTGTAGTACCACCACGTCGCGGGCGAGAGCTCCGGCGCGACGCGCGGCAGCATGGCGCCCTTCTTCTCTTCCAGGAAGAACTTGCGCATAACGGGGTCGAGGCCGGCCGTGGTGCCCGCGATGATCGAGGTGGAGCTCGTGGGGGCGATGGCGAGGAGGTAGGCGTTGCGCAGGCCGTGCTTTGCCACGCGCGCGGCGAGCTCGCGCCACGCCGGGGACGTGTAGCCGCGCTTGCCGAAGTAGGCACCCGTCTGCCAGTCCGAGCCCTCGAACTTCTCGTATGCGCCACGCTCGCGCGCGAGCTCGCACGACGCCTCGATGGCGTGGCGGTTTATGCGCTCGAACACGTCGTCCGCGAAGTCGAGGTGCGCCTGCGTCTCCCAGCCGATGCCGCGCTTCGCGAGCATGTGGTGGTAGCCGGATACGCCAAGGCCGATGGAGCGGTAGCGGCGGTTCGTGACCTTCGCGTACGGCAGCGCGTAGAAGTTGAGGTCGATCACGTTGTCGAGCGCGCGCACGGCCGTCCGCACGGTGCGCGCCAGGTACGCGTCGTCCTCCACCGGAAGCCGCCCGAGCGAGAGGCTCGCGAGGTTGCACACCACGAAGTCGCCGGGGCGCGTGGTCGTGACGATCACGGTGTCGCCGCCTTCCGTCACGACCTCCTGGCTCACGCTCTGGATCTCGCTCGTGTTCTGGGCGATCTCGGTGCAGAGGTTGGAGCAGTAGATCATGCCTGCGTGCGGGTTGGGGTTCGCGCGGTTCACGGCGTCGCGCATGAACGCGAACGGCGTGCCCGTCTCGACGGCGCTGCGCAGCACCAGGCGCACGACGTCCTTCACCGTGACGGTGCGCTTGGGTATGCGCGGGTCGGCCACGCACTCAAGGTAGCGCCGCTCCCACTCATCTCCAAAGTAGTCCTCCAGCGCATATCCGCGCGCCACCAGGATGTCGTGCGGGCACATGAGGTGCCACGGCTGGTCGAGGTCCTCCTGCGCCATGCGCCAGAAGAGGTCCGGGTAGCACACCGCGGGAAACACGTCGTGCGCCTTCATGCGGTCGTCGCCGTTGTTGGTGCGCAGCTGCAGGAACTCGGGCAGGTCGCGGTGCCACGCGTCCAGGTACACCGCGACGGCGCCCGCGCGGACGCCCAGCTGGTCCACGGCGACGGCCGTGTCGTTTATCACGCGTATCCAGCGCACGACGCCGCCGGCCGCGCCCCTAAAGCCGCGGATGCTGCCGCCCTTGGCGCGCACCTTGCCCAGGTACATGCCCATGCCGCCGCCGTACTTGGACACCTGGGCAAAGTTGTCCACGCTGCGGTAGATGCCCTCAAGGCTGTCGGGCACGGTGTCGATGAAGCAGCTGGAAAGCTGGTGGTGGGGCTTGCGCGCGTTGGAGAGGGTCGGCGTTGCCATGGTGACCTCAAGACGGCTCAGCATGTCATAGAAGCGCCGGACCCACCCCATGCGGACGTCCGCCTTCTCGCGAAGCGCCAGGTGCAGCGCGATGCCCATGAACATCTCCTGCGGGGACTCCAGCGGCACGTGGTCGTGGCTGCGCACGACGTAGCGCTTCAGCAGCAGGTCGAGGCCGGGGTAGTCCAGAAGGTCGTCTCGTCCGTCGTCGATCCACGTCGCCGCGAGCTCTATCTCGCCGCGCGTGTAGCCCTCCAGCATGTACGACCCGTAAAGCCCCTGGTCCGTGAGGTAGCGGAGCTTCTCGTACAGGCCGTCGATGCCGCGGGCGCGCTCCTGCCGGCGAAGTCGCCACGCCGCCACAAGTGCCAGAAGCCTGCCCGCTATGTGAGACCACTCCGGAGCCTCGGCGCTCGTGAGCTCGACGGCGGCCCGCACCAGGGCGTCCGCCCGCTCGTCCGCGCCCATGGACGGCTTCGCGAAGCCGGCGAACTTCGACGCGAGCGCGGAGAGGGGATAGGTCGCGGGGTCGAACTCCCGCGAGACCCTGTCCAGCACGGCGTCGAGCGCGCGCGACATGCCCTCGGTCCCGTCGGGCAAGAAGGACGCGCCGCCCCCGTCCGCAGCCGCGTCCTGGGCGCAGGGAAACGCGAGCTTGCAGATGGCGTGCCGCGCGGTCCTGAGCTCCGAGCGTCGGTGGCGGTACAGTATGTACGCCTTCGCGGCGTCGTAGTGGCCCCTCTCCATCAGGGTGCGCTCCACCAGGTCCTGTATGGACTCCACGTCCTGAGCGTCGTTGGAGCCCAGGCGCGCCTCCACCGCCACAAGCAGCGCCTCGAGCGCGCCGGCGTCCTCCGCCGCGCCGTCGCCCACCTCCGCGAGCGCCTTTCGCATGGCGTCGCCTATCTTGCGCCTGTCGTAGGGCTCGACCCTTCCGTCTCGCTTCGTTACCACAGTCGTGTTCCCATCTGTCAGCGCGCCATGCCGGCGCGTCGTCTCGTCAGTGTTCGCGGGGGCGTCGCCCCTCAGTAAATGCTATCAAACAAGTAGCAATAGGGGTGGCACAAGTAGAGGCGTGAAGCCATCTACATACCGCATGTTGTGTTCGTGAGGCGCGTGATGGTGCTTGCGAAGAAGGCGAGAAGAACAGGGCGCCCCGGCTGGAACGTTCGCATCCAGTCCGGGGCGCCCCCTTGTACAGGCATGGCACGGCTTGGGAAGCCGTCTCGCTCAGGCTACTGCTTCGGGTACTCGTAGAATCCCTTGCCCGCGTTGAGCCCCAGCTCGCCGCGGTCGATCTTCTCCTTCAGCTTTGCCGTGATCTTGCCCTGGACGGTGTTGGGGTCCTTCGAGCGCGGGTCCATGATGCCGATGTTGTACGCCGTGGTCAGGCCCACGATGTCCAGGATGCGGAACGGGCCGGCGGGGGCACCCGTGCCCAGCGTCCAGGCGCGGTCGATGTCCTCCGGCGTCGCGACCTCGTTGGCCCACAGGGCCTCGGCGGAGTTCAGGAACGGCACGAGCATGGAGTTCAGCAGGTAGCCCGGCTGCTCCTTGTTCACGCGCAGCGGGATCATGCGGATGGACGCGGCAAACGCGATCGTGGCCTCGAAGGCCTCGTCGCCGGTGCCGGCGTGGCGCATGACCTCGGCCGTGGGGTGCGACCAGATCTCGTTCGCGAAGTGCAGCGCCAGGAACTTCTCCGGACGGCCCGTGGCCTCGGCAAACTGCGAGGGGAGCAGCGTGGAGGAGTTCGTGTCGATGATGGTGCGCTCGGGCAGGTGCTTCGCGAGCTCCGTGTAGAAGTCGATCTTCTGCTGCACGTTCTCCGCCACGGCCTCGATCACGAGGTCCGCGTCGCCAAAGGCCTCGTCCCAGTCGGTGGTGAGCTTGATGCCCTTGTAGGCCGCCTCGACCTTTGCCTTCGCGTCCTCGCAGCTCTGCGGGGTCACGTCCTCGCGCGGCATGAGGCCGTACGCGTAGGCGGCCGGGCTCTCCTTCATGGCGTCGAGCGTCTTGAGGTACGTTGCGTGCAGGTAGTCGAGCTTGGGCTGGCAACGGCCGATGGAGCCCTCGCTGCGGAGCCAGATCGTCACATCGTATCCGCTGTACGCGCTCTGGAACGCGATCTGGCTGCCCAGCACGCCGCCGCCGGCGACGGTTACCTTCTTGATGTCCATGCGGGTTCCTTCCTGCGGCATGGCCGCGTTGGCAACAATGCTCCTCTCTTACCCAACGGCCCGCCGAGCGTTCCCAAAACGGTCAGCGCCGTCGGTGAATGGTCGTTTTTGCAGGTAGTTGCGGTGTCAAAAATGCGATGCGTCTCGTGCCAAATGTGAGGGCCGCGCATGGCGTCGTCCCGTCATCGCGCATCGCCTCGAACGGCTAGACTGGACGTTCCGTTACGGAAGGCGAGGGGAGTGCGATGGCGGCATCTGACAGGGGCGGCGCGCGTGGCAAGGCAGGGCGCGCCGCGGGCGAGAAGGACGGGCTCATCCGGCCCAGGCAGTGGCTGGCGCTCGTGGGACTCGCGGTCGCGGCGTTCGTGTTCAACACGTCGGAGTTCGTCCCGATCGGGCTCCTCACCGACATTGGCGCGTCCTTCTCGCTTGCGGAGGAGGGTGCCGCCGTCATGATATCGGTCTACGCGTGGGGCGTCATGCTCATGTCGCTGCCGCTCATGGTGCTGGCTTCGCGCGTGGGGTTCAGGCGGCTCATGTTGGGGCTTCTGGCGCTGTTTGCGACCGGGCAGTTCCTGTGCGCCGTGGCGCCCACGTTCTGGCTGCTGGTGGCGGCGCGCCTGGTGGTGGCGGCCGCGCACAGCGTGTTTTGGGCCGTGGTGATGGTGGTGGCCTCGCGCGTGGTAGACCCGCGCGCGTCGTCTGCGGCCATCGGGCTCGTGGCCACGGGGAGCTCCGTCGCGCAGATCGTGGGCATGCCGCTGGGGCGCGCCATCGGCCTTGCCCTGGGCTGGCGCATGACGTTTGCCGCCATGGGCGTGGCGTCCGTCGCCACGCTGGCCTACCTTGCGGTGGTCTTTCCGTCCATGGGGCCGGGGGAGCGCTTTGGGCTGGGGCAGCTGCCGGGGCTCTTTCGCAACCGGTCGCTCGTGGCTCTGTACGTGGTGGCGGTCTTCCTGGCGGCGGGACAGTTTGCGGCGTACAGCTACGTGGAGCCGTTCCTGCTGCGCGTAGCTGGCCTTCCCGCGCGCGGCGTCACGCTGGCGCTTTCCGCGTTTGGCTGCGCGGGCCTGCTGGGAAGCGTGCTCTTCTCGCGCCTGTACGACGGCAACCGCCGCGTCTTTCTGGCTGCGAGCCTCCTGGGCGAGTCCGCCGTGCTTCTGTTGCTGCTGCCTGCGGCGGCGTCGCCGGCAAGCATGGTCGCGGCGCTCGTGGGGTGGGGCGCGTGCCAGATGGGCTACGGCATCGCGTTCCAGGCGGTGCTCATAGGCTTTGTGCGCCCGGAGGAGGCCACGGTGGCCATGGCCATCTACTCTGGCCTGTACAACCTGGGCATAGGTGGCGGCACGGCGCTTGGCGGCGTTGCCGCGGCTCGGCTGGGCGTCGCGTCCGTCGGCGTGGTCGGTGGCGTGCTTGTGGCCGTGGGCACCGCCGTGGCGCTTGCGCTTCTGCTGCCGCGCATGCGGGGGAGCAGGGCCGGGGCTGGCCCGTGCTGACGTCTGCGTAGGCTGGCGCGCCTCGCGCGCCGTCGGCCGCCGGCTCGGTCTGGCACCTGCCTTCCGCCGAGGCTACAGGTTCTTCTCGCCCCAGTCCTTCAGTTGCATGAGTATGGGCACCAGCTCGCGTGCCTGCGGCGTCAGGCTGTACTCCACGCGGACCGGCATCTCGGCGTACTGCGTGCGCCGCACTAGGCCGTCCGCCTCGAGCTCCTTGAGCGAGCTTGCCAGCATGGTGTTGGTGATGCCGAACACCAGACGGCGCAGCTCGCCGTAGCGCAGCTCGTCCGCCTGCGAGAGCGCCACGATCAGCAGAATCTTCCACTTGCCTCCCACCGCGTCGAGCACGCGGCGCAGCGCGCAGCCAGACCCCGTGACGCTGGGGTCGGCGCTCGCGGCGCAGGGCGACAAGTTCTTCACAGCTGCGTCCGCGGTGGTGCGGTCCACGTTCTTGCTGGTGGCTGCCATGGTCAGTCTTTCCTTACCACGTATATCCAAACTGCGTACTTGCTCAGGAAAATATACCACGTACAGTGGTCTCAACGACCAAGGCGCAAGGCGCCACAAAGAGAGGAGCTACCATGGAGTACAGGTTCACAAAGGAGAACTTCGAGTCCGAGGTGCTGAAGAGCGACGTTCCCGTGCTGGTGGACTTCTATGCGGACTGGTGCGGCCCCTGCCGCGCGATGATGCCGGTGGTAGAGCAGCTCGCGGGCGAGTACGACGGCCGCGTCAAGGTGGGCAAGGTCAACTCCGACGAGCAGCCCGAGCTTGCGTCCGCCTTTAACGTGATGAGCATCCCCAGCTTCTTCATCATCAAGGACGGCAAGGTCGTGGACCAGCTGATGGGCGGCATGCCGAAGGAGATGCTCGCGCAGCATATCGACGCGCAGCTGTAGCGCCTGCCGGCGCCGCGCGGAGCCTAGCGTCCCCGCTGGCTCCCGCGGCGCCCCAGCTCGCACAGCTCCGCACATGTGCGCGCCACATCGTCCGCGAAGACGCTGCCGGCGTTCCAGACAAACGCGAAGTCGTGCCGCAGCGGAAACCCCTCCAGGTCTATCAGGCGCAGCGAGCCGCGTCGCACGTCCTTCTCGACCGCCGTTCTGTACAGGAACGACACGCCGCAGTCGCAGCGCAGCAGCTGGATGATGCCGTGCATGCTGCCCACCTGCACGCGGCGCGCAAAGTCCTCCACGCGAAGGTTGCGCAGGGCAAGGCTTTGCTCCAGTATCGCGCGCGTGCCAGACCCGCGCTCGCGCACCACAAGGCGCTCCGTCAGCAGGTCTGACAGGGTGCGCGGCTCGCGCGCAAACTCATGGCCCTCTGCGCACGCCGCCACGAAGTCCTCCGTGGAGTACGGCAGCGTGCCGCGCCCGCTCCGGTCGAAGTTTCCCTCCACCAGCGCGAAGTCTATGTCGCCCGCGTCGAGGCGCTCGAGCAGCGCCTGGGTGTTCCCCAGCGTCACGCTCACGTTTCTTTGGGGATGGCGGTGCAGGTACGCGGCCAGGGGAGTCGCGACTGCGTACTCGCCCACGGTCATGGTCACGCCAAACGACACGCGTCTGGGCGCACCCGTTCTGCGCGCGAGCCGATCGCGCAGGCGGGCCTCGTCCGTCGCCATCTGCCGCATGGCGTCGCGCAGCTGGGCCCCGGCATCGGTCAGGCGTGTCGCCTTCCCCTCGTGCACAAAGAGCGGTGCCCCGTACTCCTGCTCCAGGTAGCGGATGTGCTGCGACACGGCCGGCTGGGTTATGCAGAGCTCCTTTGCGGCCTTCGTGAAGTTAAGGGTGTCGCATGCGGTCAGGAAGGTCCTCACCCTAAAGTCAAGCACGTCCTTCTCCTATCCGCCATGACCATAACGCAACGTTATCGATACATCATCATATATAAGTTTACGTTCAGTCATGCCTCGCGTAGAATCCTCGCGTCCGGTCGCCCCGCGGCGACACGCAATCTACGCAAGGAGTCACATGCACAAGAACCTGCAGAGCGTCCGGGGCATCCTGCCCGGCATACTGGCCTGCCTGGCCATCGCCATACCCTCGTGGCTGGCGGGCCGCGCGGTCCCCGTCGTGGGCGGCGCCGTCTTCGCGATACTCGCCGGCATGGTCGTCGCGCTCGTCTGGACCCGCAAGGGTGCGGCGGACCGGGGCATCAGGTGGACGTCCAAGTACGTGCTCCAGGCAGCCGTGGTGCTGCTGGGCTTTGGCATGGACCTGGCGGTCGTCGTGAGGACGGGCGCGCAGTCGCTGCCGATCATCGTGTGCACCATCACGACGGCCCTCGCCATAGCGTGGGGCCTCCACCGCGCGCTGCACATCCCGTCCAACATCTCCACGCTCGTGGGCGTAGGCTCGTCCATCTGCGGCGGGTCGGCCATCGCGGCCACGGCGCCCGTGATCGGCGCGGACGACGACGAGGTTGCACAGGCCATATCGGTCATCTTCTTCTTCAACGTGCTGGCCGCGGTCCTCTTTCCGCTGCTGGGCAAGGCCATTGGCTTCAGCACCACCAGCGGAGGACCCTTTGGCATCTTCGCGGGCACCGCTGTAAACGACACGTCTTCGGTCACCGCGGCCGCGGCGACGTGGGACAGCATGTGGCACCTGGGCTCCCAGACGCTCGACAAGGCCGTGACCGTCAAGCTCACGCGCACCCTCGCCATCATACCCATCACGCTGGCCCTCGCCCTGCGCCGCGCCAAGGCTCCCGCTTCCGCCGCTGCCGCGGAAGGCGCCGCGGGCGAGAAGAATGCGCCCCGCGCGCAGAGCTTCAGCCTCAGACGCGCGTTTCCCCTGTTCATACTCTTCTTCGTTATCGCGTCCGTCGTCACCACGGTCGCCCTTGCAGCCGGCGTCCCCTCGGGCCTGTTCCAGCCGGTGAAGGAGCTCAGCAAGTTCCTCATCGTGATGGCCATGGCCGCCATCGGCCTCAACAGCAACGTCGTCAAGCTCGTGCGCTCCGGCGGCAAGCCGATCCTGCTGGGTGCGGTGTGCTGGGCAGGCATCACCGGCGCGAGCCTGCTCATGCAGCACGTCATGGGCATCTGGTAGCTCGCCTTCACAAACACGCAGAGCACGCCCATGTTCGTGCGGGCGCAGCCTATGGCCACGGTCGCCATGTTCGTGCGGGCGCGGCGCCCCTCGCTCCCGCCGCGGATCAGCTTCTCGGCAAGCTTGCCGTTGCCTGCACCTCCGTGCGCGCCCCGAGCGTCCTGAGCTCCGTTCGTCTTGATCCTCTCGTCCATCCTGCCATCTCCTTCCCTTCCGAGGATGAGCCTGTCGAGGGATCCGTCGAACGTGGTGGCGATGCGGATGAGCGTCTCGATGTCCGGCAGGTTGCTGCCGCGCTCCCAGTTCGAGACCGCCTGCCGCGTCCCCATGCGCGCAAGCGCGCGTTGCATAAGGCGTCTGCCTGGTAAAACGTCGGAGTCACGCAACGCCTCGCACGTCGGTGCATTGGCGGCGGCACTCGCCTCCAGACAGTCCACATCCCCTCCGCACGTTTGCGCGATATGCGAAAGGCCCCGCCGGAACGTCCGACGGGGCCTTGGCTGCGCTTTGTCTTGCATTCTCATGCCCTTTGGGCGAGAAGTGCGACGCCTCCTGGGCGAGAAGTGCCGCCGCCTTGCTCGCTACGCCGTCGCGGCGACGCCCGCAAAGCTGACGGACGCGACGTCGCCCGGGTCGATCACGCTGTCGAAGAAGGAACCCATGCTGACCACGGTCTTCCCGTCCTTCTCGCTCGAGCTCGCCGCACCGGAGGGCACGGTCATGGTGGTGCCGTCCCTCATCGTGACGGTGATGTCGCCCAGGTCGAGGTACTTCGGCGACCACCTGCCGCTTGCGGGTGCCTTCTCGGTGCCGTTCACGGTGTAGTCGATCGTGACGCCGATGGGCGACACGCTCACACCCTGCACGCTGCCGGCGGTGCCGGCGACCGTGAGCGTGCCCGCGGGCTTGAGGCCCACGGAGTCGCTCTGGTAGTTGAGCTTGAACTTGAGGTCCCAGCTGCCCGTGGCGATGGCGCCAGCTTTGTGGTAGCTCTCGTCCTGCAGGGTGATGCCCCTGAAGCTCGTCCTCATGGTGGCGCCGATCACGTTTGTGTCCGTCGTCATCTTCGTGACCATCTGGATGGCGTTGTCGCTGGGGTCCGCGTCGTAGAAGTAGCTCTCTCCGCCCGCGCCGGACGTGCCGTCCACGCTCTGGCCAAAGTCCGCCTGCAGGGTCTTGCCGTCAATCGTGAGCTCGCCGTTCGCGCCCGTGCCCACCTTGCCCAGGGGCTTGCCGTCCGCGCGGCGGATGCTGTAGACCACCGCGTAGTTGTGCTCGTCCCCCATGATGGCGTCCGCGCTGATGGTCACGCCGTCGCTCGTGGCGACCGCGTCCACCGGGCGCCCGACCTTGTTCCTCACCCTCGTGGGGGCCGTCGATCCCAGGAACACGTCGTCGAAGGCGCTTGCCACGCTCACCAGCTGGCCGCTTGCGTAGGCGTAGCCGCCCATGCCCACGGCAAGCGCGAGCCCGGCCGCGACGGCCGCAACGGCAAACCTCGGGCGCCTGCGCGCACCCGCCGCCTTGCCGCGGATGCCCGGGCGGCGTGCGCCGTCCTTCTCGTCCTGCGTGGCGAGGTCAGTCGCAGACAGCGCGGCCGAGGCCACGGCCTGTGCCATCTGGATCTTCCGCGCGGAAGAAAGAGAGACCCGATCCATCTCGTCCCGATACGCCCTCATCGTGGTTTCCATCGCTCTTCTCCTCCAAGCTCTTGCGCAGCTCCGCGCGGGCGCGGCTCAGCCTCTTTGTGACGGCGGCCTCCGTCGCCCCCGTGGCCCGCGCTATCTGCCTGATGCTCATCCCCTCGTAGTAGTACAGGTACACCGCCTCGCGGTACGGGGGAGAAAGGCGCATCACCGCGGCGGTCACCCGCCCGGGAAGCTCGCTCTTCTCTACCAGCTCCTCCACCTGAGGGGACTCGTCCGCGACCTCTCCCGCCGCCGTCAGGGCGACGTTGCGGCTCCTCGCGGCGCTGCGGAGCTCGTCCTTGCAGGCGTTCGCGGTGCAGCGTATGACCCACGCCTTCTCGTGCTCCGGGCTCTCGAACGGCCTCTGCCTGCAGATGAGCTTGCAGAGCACGTCCTGGCTCACGTCCTCCGCGTCCTGCCGCGAGCCCAGGTAGGTGAAGGCGAGCCGCATGGTGAGGTTGCCGTACGTGTCCACGAGGCGCCGGGCCTCCCGCCGCACCTCCTCCTCACGGCCTCTTGCTATTGGCATGCTGTCCTCTTTTCTGTCTGCGAGCGCTCGCCTACAACACGAGCGTGGGCCAAAAACCTGACGCCGTGCCTTGGGGACGATGCGGACATGGGCTATAGTTTCCATCGTTTGCAGGAATCTGGCAGCCAGGGGTCGCATGAGGGAAAAGGTCGTGAGCGAGGGGCGCTTCCAGGGCGTCGAGCTCGTGGGGCAGATCGTGGCGCACGAGCGCTTTCTGCGCTGCGAGTTTGTGGGCTGCGTCGCGGACGGGTGCTCGTTTGGGGGATGCACGTTCGAGGAGTGCAGCTTCGTGGGATGCCGCGTGACGGACCCGCGCGCCCAGAACAGCTTCCTGCGCGCGTGCGACTTCGAGGACTGCGAGCTCGTGGGCGTGGACTGGTCGCTCTGGTGGCCGGGGGACAGGGGCGGCTCCGCGCTTGCCGGCGTGCGCTCGTGCCGGCTGGAGCAAAACGCGTTCGACGGCCTGAACCTGCGCGGAAGCACCTTCGCGGAAAGCAGCGTGCGCAAGAGCCGCTTTGATGCGTGCGACCTGCGCGATTGCGACCTGCGCGGCTGCGACCTTTATGGCACGGGCTTTGCGGACTGCCGCATGCAGCGGGCGGACCTCACGGGCGCCCGCGGCTACCGCCTGAGCCTGAGGGCACGGGCGCCATCGTGGTGCCGGGCGAGGGCGACGCCGCGCCTGCGGACGGCGTGCCTGCGGCCGGCGTGCCCTCGGGCGAGAAGGACGGCCGTCCCGGGGCGCCGGCGGCCTCGTAGGCCACGCGCTTCTCGCCCCGCGCAAAGCGAGGCCCGGCCCCTGCGACGACCTCTGCGTCGGGGAGCCGGGCCATGTGATGCCGTCAGCCTTGGTTGGGCCTGGGCTGTTTGTGGGCGTGCCCGCCGTGCGGACGCGCTACTGCGTCAGCTCGAGGTAGAGGTCGCGGTACTGCTTCGCGGACTTCTCCCAGCTCACGTCCTTCGCCATGTCGCGCTGGACCATCTCGTCCCAGCAGAAGCGGTTCGTGAAGAACAGCGTCTTCGCGCGGTTGACGGCGTCGTTGAACTTGTTGTACGGCTCGACCGTGTCCTTCAGGCCGCCGGTCTCGCGCACGATGGGGATGGTGCCGTAGCGCATGGCGATGAGCTGCGTAAGGCCGCAGGGCTCAAAGCGCGACGGTACCATGAGCGCGTCCACGCCGGCGTAGATCTGGTGCGAGCGCGCCTCGTCGTACATGATGTTGGAGCAGACGGTGCCCTTGTACGCGTTCTCGTAGTAGCGGAACGAGTCCTCGTACTGCGCGTCGCCCGTGCCCAGAAGCACGATCTGCGTGTTGCCGTCAACAAGGCCGGGGATGACGGCGTTCACCAGGTCCAGTCCCTTCTGGTCGGTCAGGCGCGAGATGAGGCCAAGGATCATCTTGCCGTCGTCCACCTCCAGGCCAAGCTCCTCCTGCAGGGCGCGCTTGTCCTCGCGCTTGCGCTCGATCACGTTCCCGCCGTCGTACGGCGCCGCGATGAACTTGTCGCGCGCCGGGTCCCAGATGTCCACGTCGATGCCGTTCACGATGCCGCGCAGCTTCCAGGAGTGGTAGCGAAGGTGCGCGTCCAGCCCCTCGCCGTACTCCGGGCTCTGGATCTCCTGCGCGTAGGTGCCGCTTACGGTCGATATCATGTCCGCGTACGCAAGGCCGCCCTTCAGGATGTTCGCCTCGGTCCAGTCCTGCTGAAGCGCGCCCTCGTTAAAGACGTAGTCGGGCAGGTTCGTCCAGTACTTGATGGTGGGGATGTTGTACTTGCCCTGGAAGCGCAGGTTGTGGATGGTGAGGACCACCTTGGAGCGGCCGAGCTCCGTGTTCTGGAACATGGTCTTCAAGAACAGCGGCACGAGCCCCGCCTGCCAGTCGTGGCAGTGGATCACGTCGGGCGTCCAGTCCAGGAAGTTGAGCGCGGCGAGCGCGGCCTTGCTGAAGTAGCAGAAGCGTGGGATGTCGTCCACCAGGTTGGTGTACGGGTTGCCATAGCTGAAGAAGTCCTGGTTGTCGATGAAGTCGTACACCACGCCGGACTCGTCCACGTACTCCATGATGCCCACGTAGAAGCTGCGGCCGTCGGAGCACAGGTCCATGTCGAACGCCCCGCGGTACACCATCTTCTCCTGCCACTCCTGCTTGATGCAGGCGTAGCGCGGCAGGATGACCTTCACGTCGCAGTTCTGCTTCACGAGGGCCTTCGGCAGCGCGTACATGACGTCGCCCAGGCCACCCGTCTTCACGAACGGGTAGCACTCGGAGCCGATGAAGGCGATGGAGCGGCGCGGCTGGGGGAGAGGAGCGGGCTCCGGCTTTGGTGCCGGCGCGGCCTTCGGCTCTGGTTTGGCCGCGGCCTTGGGCTCTGCCTTGGGCGCCGGCTTTGCCGCGGGCTTGGGCTCTGCCTTGGGCGCGGGCTTTGCCTCGGGTTTGGACTCAGCCTTGGGCGCCGGGGCCGCCTTGGGCGCGGGCGCCGCCTTGGGCTCTGCCTTCGCGGGCGCCTTTTCGACCGGCTTTGCCTCGGCCTTGGGCTCGGCCTTCTTGGCGGCAGGCTTTGCGGCCGGCTTCGCCGCAGGCCTGGACTCGGTCTTCGCGGGTGCCTTTGCCGCCGGCTTCACCGCAGGAGCGGGCTTCTCGGCCGCCTTCGGCGCAGGCTTCGCGGCCGGCTTCGGTGCCGGCTTGGCCTTCGGAGCACTCTTTGCCTCGGGCTTGACGGCGGCCTTCGCGGCCGGTTTCGCCTCGCTCTTCTCGTCCGCGGGCTTTGCGGCGGCAGCAGGCTTCGCAGCTGGCTTGGGCTCCGCCTTGGGCGCCGGCTTCGCAGCTGGCTTGGGCTCCGCCTTTGCGGTGGCCTTTGCAGCAGGCTTTGCAGCCGGGGCTGCCTTTGCCGCGGGCTTCGCAGCCGGCTTTGCTGCCGGCTTGGGGGATGCGGGCTTCGGGGTCGCGGTGGCCTTTGCGGCGGGCTTTGCCGCCGGCTGCGCGGCGGCCTTGGGCTCCTCGGTCTCCTTCGGTGCCGAGGCGGGTGCCGATGCCTTGGGCGCCGGCTTCGCGGCGGTCTTGGGCGACGCCTTTGCGGCTGACTTTGCGGTGGAGGAGGTCCTCTTCTTGGTAGCCATGTGCATTCCCCTTATCGGATCTATGGTTCTGACGGCCCAACGCGCCCGGCACCTGCCGTGGGACGGCCGCCCGCATCCCCTCCATTGTACTTAATGGCGCCGCGCCGGACGCGTCTTGGAGTTGTCTGGTGGCTGTTTGCCCCTGTGCGTAGCGTGCGGCGCCGCCCGCGGAGGGCGTGCGCCACCGCGCTGACACCCGGGCCTTTTCGGCGGCGTTTCGGACCGCGTGAGGCGCTTGCGCGGACGCTTTGCCGCGCGCTACAGTGGGCGCATGGACGCGATTCTGTTTGACATGGACGACACCCTGTACGACCAGGCGCTGCCCTTCGCACGTGCCGTGCGCAAGGTGCTGGGAGAAGTGCCGGGCGCCACGGCCGAGGGCCTGTACCTTGCGAGCCGCCGCCACTCCGGCGAGGTGTTTGCGGCGTACGCGGCCGGCGAGCGCCCGACGGACGCCATGTACGTGCGGCGCATGCAGCGCACCATGGCGGAGTTTGGCGTGCGCGTGGATGAGGCGTGCGCCCTTAGGCTCCAGCGCGCCTACGCCGCGCGCGACGACGCGGGCATGATGCTTGCCCCCGCGATGGCGTCCGCGCTGGACTTGTGCCTGGCGCATGCGCGCCGCGGCGTGGGCATCGTCACGAACGGCACGCCGGAAAGGCAGATGGACAAGTGGCGCGCGCTTGGCCTGGGCAGGTGGATACGGCCGGAGCACGTGTTCGTTTCGGACGCGCTTGGCGTGGCAAAGCCGGACTCCGCGATATTCCGCGCAGCGCTCTCTGCCATGGGCGCCCGCGCGGCGGATTCGCTTTACGTGGGCGACGCGTTCCAGACGGACGTGGTGGGCGCCCGCGCGGCCGGCATGCGCGTGGTGTGGCTCAACCGCAGGCGCCGCAACGTGCCGGAAGGCGCTCGCGTGCGTCCGGACGCGGAGGTGCGCTCCGACGAGGAGCTTCTCGACCTCTTGCGCACGTCCCTCTAGCAGGCACCGCGGTCTGGCATCGCGGCCGCGCTCTGCCCAGTGCCTCTAGCTCAGCGCGTCCGCCACGCGGCGGCGCAGCTCCGGCACCACGTCCTCCTCGAACCACGGGTTCTTCTTCATCCAGATCTGGTTTCGGGGCGAGGGGTGCACCAGCGGAAAGCGCTCCGGCAGGTAGGAGCGGTAGTCGCGCACGACGTCCGTCAGCTTTGCGGAGCTCTTCAGCCCCAGGTAGCGCCTTGTGGCGTACGAGCCAATCAGCACGGTCAGCCTCGCGTCCGGCATTAGCTCCAAGAGCTGCGGGTGCCACTTTTCCGCAAAGCCCTTGCGCGGAGGCAGGTCGCCGCTCTTGCCCTTGCCCGGAAAGAAGAAGTCCATCGGCATGATCGAAACCTGCGCAGGGTCGTAGAACGTCCGCGCGTCCATCCCCAGCCAGTCGCGCAGGCGCTCGCCGCTCTTGTCGTTCCACGGGATGCGCGTGTCCTGGGCCACCCTGCCCGGCGCCTGCCCAATGATCACGATGCGCGCGGTCGCGCTCGCGGTGTACAGCGGATCGATTCCCGCCTGCGTGTACGACTCGTTCTGCGGGTCCGCCTTGATCGCCTGGAATATCCGCTCGAACCTCGGGTCTTCCTCGCCCGACTCGCCCTGTGCCTGCCGCGCATCTTCCCGTTGCATGTGCCGTCGCCCCGTCCTTCTCGCCATGTGCCCGGCGGGCTCGCCACAAGCCCGCGCCTCCTACGGACACGTGCCCGCACCGCCCAGTGTAGGACGCCGCCGGCACCCATTCTGTTGCCGGCGCAACGCACCACAACCACGGGCGGCGCCAACCGTGCCGCACGCCCCGTCCACGGGCACCGCCGCGGGCGAGAAGTGCGCCGCCCACGGTTTAGGCCGCGCCATACGGGATAGAATCACCTCGACCACGAACATGGCGGCGCGCGGACGCCTGCGCGCCGGGGCGATGGAGGCGAGGCATGGGCGAGGTCGAGTCGGGAGGGCCGGCGGCAAAACCGGTCGCCGCACATACGCCGCAGGCGGGCGATTCCGGCGCGCGCCGGCGCCCCGCGCGGGAGGCGAACCCGCTTGCGTGGGCGCTGTCCAGCGTGTTCAACCTGCGGGCGGGGCGCGCCAGCTACCAAGACATCCGCCGACGCTTCGTGAACGGCTCCAAGCTGAGCGGCACGCACCTCTGCATCCTCATCGTGGCGATGCTCATAGCTTCCATCGGCCTGAACACGGACTCGACGGAGTGCATCGTGGGCGCCATGCTCATCTGTCCGCTCATGGGCTCCGTGCTCGCCATCTCGTACTCCGTGGCCACGGCGGACGTGCGCCTTCTGCGCGACGCGCTCGTGGGGCTCCTCATACAGGTCTGCATCTGCCTTGCCACGTCCACCCTGTACTTTGTGCTGTCGCCCCTGAACGGCGTCACGAACGAGCTGCTCGCGAACTCCAACCCCACGGTGTGGGACATCCTGGTGGCGCTCGCGGGCGGATTCGCGGGCGGGCTGGGCAACTCGCGCAGGCAGGAGCCGTCCACCCTCATCGCGGGCGTCGCCGTGGCGACGGCGCTCATGCCGCCGCTGTGCGCCGCGGGCTACGGCATCGCCGTGCGCGACCCGGCGCGCTTCGCGAGCGCCTTCTACGAGTTCGCGCTGAACGTGGTGTTCATAGCGCTGGCGGCAGAGATCGTCCTTCTCATCCTGCGCGTGCCGCTGCACCGCGAGGTGGGCCCGGACGGCGTGGTCACCCTGGAGGAGGAGGTTGCGGAGGAGCGGCTCTCGCGCCGCATGAAGCGCTTCATACTTGTGGCGACGGTCGTGTTCATGATTCCGTGCGTGCTCGCGACGGTCGGCATGGTGCGCCAGGCGACGGGCCCCGGCGGCTCGGGCGCGCAGAACGTGGACGAGTACCAGGTGGACCTCACGACGCGCGAGCTTTCCGCCGTGTGCCCGTCGCTTCTGGAATATCGCGTGGGGACGGAGTACGTGGGCGAGGCCGGGTCCGCGACGGCCAGGCGCCGCGTGGTCGCCACGGTGAGGACGAGCGCGCCGCTCGACGCCACTCAGAGGTCGCGCCTGCGCGCGCTCATACGCGTGCACGTGAAGAACCTGGACGGCGTCACGTTCGAGGTCGCCCGCGGATAGGTCGCGCGCCACCGCGGCGGGCCCGCGCTCTTCTCGCCCGCGCTCTTCTCGCCCGCGCTCTTCTCGCCCGCGTCTACTGCATGAGGTCCGCGTTGTCCGGGTCCGTCAGGAACGACACGAACGTGCGCGCAACCGCCGTGAGGCCCGCCGGGTCCAGAGTGGCGATGCCGATGGTGCGCCAGCGCGCGGGCGAGAAGGGCCTGACCTCCACGTCGAAGGCGGAGTTTCTGAGGATGAGCTCCGGCATGACCGATACGCCGAAGCCGTGCTCCACCATGGCGAGGGCGGAGAAGTCGTCGTTCAGGGCGTAGCGCACGTTCAGCGGGCTCGGCGAATCCGCGAGCGCCGCGCGGATGTCCTGCTCAGACCCGCGCAGGGGCATGACGAGCTCCTCGCGGGCCACCTGGCCCACGCTCACGCGCTGGCGCGCGGCGAGCGGGTGGTCGCGCGGGAGGATGGCCATCATCTGGTCGCGGCGCAGCGCGTGGAAGCTCAGCTGGGGGCTCTTCGCGACGGACGTGAGGAAGCCCAGGTCCGCGCGGCCCTCCTGAATGCGCTCCGCGATGTCTTCGTAGCCGCCGGCGTAGATCTGGAACTCCACCTGGGGGTAGCTCTTTTGGAAGCGCTCGATCATGCCGGGCAGCCACTGCGTGGAGACGGACGTGAACGTGCCGATGCGCAGCGTGCCGGCGACGACGTGGTTCACCTCGTGTATGGCCTGCTCGAGCGCACGCTGCTGGTTGACGAGCGCCTGGATGCGCGGCAGCAGCAGACGGCCGTTCTCCGTGAGGGAGACGCCGGCCTTGCCGCGCGTGAGCAGCGCGACGCCGCACTCCTGCTCCAGCGCGCGGATGGCGTGGCTCACGCCGGACTGCGTGTAGCTCAGGGACTCCGCCGCGCGCGTGATGTTGTCGAGCTCGACGACCCTCAGGAAGATCTGGTATCGGTCCGTGCCTGCAGTCATGGGTGCCTCCGATGCTATGCCTGATAGATGGGTGTGTTCTGCGCGAGGGCGCATGCTTTTCTCGCCCGGGGCGCGCCCGTTGTTAACCAGTACACATTGTACTGGATGCAAGTACAAAGATGAAGTTAACAAATGGCTGGGAGGCGCGTAAAAAGGTATGTGAAAGTATCACGCGAACACTTACGCGGAAACGGAGTGCGGCATGGGCAACGCGAGCGGCGCAGGCATCGGCGCAGGCTGGACGCAGAGGCAGGCGGACCTCATGATCGCGGTCATCGCGTGCGCGTGGGGCAGCTCCTACCTCATGATGCAGGTGGGTCTCTCTTCCATCCCGCCGTTTGGCATGGTTGCGCTGCGCTTTGGCATCGCCTTCGTCGCGGTCGCGATCATCTTCCGCAAGAGGCTTCGCGAGCTGACGACCTCCGTCGTGGCGCGCGGCGCCGTGCTCGGATTCCTGCTGTGCGTGTTCTTCGGGCTTCTGATGTACGGCCTGAAGACGACGCCCGCCTCGACCGCCGGCTTCCTTACCAGCGCGAAGGTCGTCTTCGTGCCGTTGATCGTCGCGGTGGCCACGCACAGGGCGCCCAGCCGCGCCACGCTCGCGGGCATCGGGATCTGCGTTGCGGGGCTCGCGCTGCTCACGCTGAGCGGGCCGGTGTCGCTTGGCGGCGGCGCAGGGCTGTGCCTGGCGGGCTCTGCCGTGTACGCGCTGCAAATCGTGGCGACGGACACGTTCTCGCGCTCCGACGACGCCCTGCTGCTGGGCATCTGCCAGCTGGGTTTCGCAGCCGTGTTCGGCGCGGCGTTCAACCTCGCGTTCGAGGGGCCGGTGCTTCCGCAGTCGCCCGCGGAGTGGGGCGCCGTGCTCGGGCTCGCCCTCGTGTGCAGCGCGTTTGGCTTCGCGATGCAGCCGGTGGCGCAGAGCCGCACCACCGCCACCCACGCGGGGCTGCTCTTCTCGCTCGAGTCCGTGTCCTCCGCCGTGCTGTCGTTCGTCTTCCTGGGAGAGGTCATGGCGCCCCAGTGCTACCTGGGCTGCGCGCTCATCCTCACGGCCGTGCTGCTGAGCTCTCTTGCGGACGGCAAGGCCGACGCCGCGGAAGGCGCGGCGGACGTGCCGGCGTTCTCTGCGTCCACGCACGGCGGCCTTGCGCGCGGCCTTGCGACGGCGCGGGTCCATGCGAAGCGCGCGCAGGGGTAGCGCGGCGCGTTCGTGTGACGCCGGCAGCTGCGTGACGCCGGCAGCCGCGTGACGCCGGCGATGCGTGGAAGCTGTCAGATTGTGGTGCCCCGCACCCTGGAATTGCCCGCTCCCGTCAGATAGTGGTACCACTATCTGACGGGAGCTATTTTTGTCAGTTTGTGAGGCCGTCGCGGTATCACTTACTGACAGGAGGTGCTTCTGTCAGTTAGTGAGATTGTGTGGCGCACCACTTTCTGACAGGAGATGCTCCTGTCAGTTAGTGAGCTGGCGATGGCACCACTTTCTGACAGAATGCGTCCTTATCGCACGCTCCTGTCAGTTTGTGGGGCCGCCGCGGTATCACTTGCTGACAGAAGCTGCTTTTGGCAGTTAGTGAGGCCGTAGGGGCGCCGCAGGCCGCCGGAGAGCGCGACCGCGCGCCGGGTCGCCGGGCGTGGCGGCAGGAGGGGAGCGCAGCATGGACGCAGGCGTACGCAGGGTCATGGGGCTCATCAGCGAGATGAACGTCCGGTACGTGGTGCCGGTCTACCAGAGGCCGTACTCGTGGGGAGAGGAGCAGTGCCTCCAGCTGTGGGACGACATCCTGGCGTGCGGGCGCTCGCGCGAGCAGACGCACTTCACGGGCTCCATCGTCACCATGCAGGACGGCACCGCCTCGCCGCAGGGCGTCGCGGCGCTCGCCGTGATCGACGGCCAGCAGCGCATCACGACCATAGCGCTGCTGCTGGTGGCGCTCGCGCGCTACGCGGACGCCCACGGAAAGGAGCGCCTGCCCTTCTCGCGCCAGGAGATCCTGATGAGCGGCTACCTCACGAACCCGTTCCGCTCCGGAGACGACCACTACAAGCTCACGCTGTCCAAGGGCGACCGCGCGACGTTCAGGGCCGTGATCGACCACCTGGAGGACCCGTCGCGCCCCGCGCCGGAGGGGCCTTCGCGGATTCTGGACAACCTCGCGCTCTTCGAGCGGCGGCTGGACGCGCTCGCGAACGTGGCGACCGTGTGGGAGGGGCTGCGGCGGCTTGAGGTCGTGTCGGTCACCATGGCGCAGGGGCGCGACAACGCGCAGCTCATATTCGAGTCCATGAACTCCACCGGCAAGGACCTCAGCGCGGCGGACCTCATCCGCAACTTCGTGCTCATGAAGTACCCGCTTGACCGCCAGGCCCAGGCGTACCAGACGTATTGGAAGCCGCTCGAGGACGTGCTGGCGCCGCTGGCCGACGAGGACGCGTTCGATGACTTCATTCGCTGCTTCTTCCAGATGGCCTACGCGCCGGAGCGCCTGGGCGGCGCGGACCTGTACCAGGTGTTCAAGCGCTACGTCAGCGCGAACGCGTACGACGCGAACGACCGCATGGGATTTCTCTGCCTCAGGCTGAAGGACTTCGCCGGCTACTACGTGGACGCGGTGCGCGGGGGCCTTTCCGCCGCGGACGACGCCGACCCCGTGGCCAGAAGGACGTCCTTCCACCTGGCGGGCATCGCGCGCCTTGGGGGCAGCGCGGCGCGGCCGCTCGTGCTGGAGCTCTTCCGCAGCTGCCGCAGGCGCGAGTGCACGCGCGTGCAGCTGGCCGACATGCTCGGCGTGCTCGAGTCGTACCTGCTGCGTCGCGCGCTGTGCGACTGCGAGGGCAGCGCGCAGGAGCACTTCCTGCGCCACCTTGTGGCAAAGCTCGCGGCGGTGCGCAGCGCGGGCGAGAAGTACTTTGAGTCCTACGTGGCGCTCTTCCTTGTGGAGGAGGGCACGCCGCGCCGCTTTCCCACGGACGACGAGTTCCGCCGTGCCCTCATGACGCGCGATTGCTTTGGCTTCGCGCAGGCGCCGTTCATGCTGGCGCGCCTGAACGCGCGTCTCGCCGCAGGTGCGGCGGCCGGCGCGGCCACCGCAGATGCGGCATCGGGTTCCGCCGCGGATGCCGCCGGCGAGGACGCGACCGTCGCCCGCGCGGCGGCAGGCGTGCCGGGCTCTGCCGCGGACGCGTCCGCGCTGCCGGAGGGCTGGGGCGTGGAGCACGTGATGCCCGTAGGCGCACTGTCTGACCCCGCGTGGACGCAGGTGCTGGGGCCGGACGCCAGGCTCGCGTTCGAGCACGGCGTGAACGCGCTCGGAAACCTCGCTCCTTCCGGGTACCCGTACGACCTGCAGGACGGCACGCTCGCCCAGAAGCAGGGGCGCCTCGCGCGCGACGGCGAGGGCCGTGCCGTGGACGTGCCGCTCTGCCGCGACGTGCTTGCCGCGCAGGCATGGGGTCCCGCGCAGATAGAGGCCCGCGGACACGCCCTTGCCGACGTCGCCCTCGGCGCGTGGCCGCTGCCGCACGTGGACGCCGCCGCCCTCGAGGCGTTCAGGCCATCGCGCCGCGCGGCCCAGGTGAAGACCGTCACATGGCAGGACCTGGTGGACGCCGGCGTGGTGCAGATGGACGACGTGCTCGTGAGCGCGAGCCCCATGTACCCGGGGCGCGCGACCGTCACGTCCACGGGCAGGATCATGCTCGCCACCGGCGAGACGTTCGACGAGCCTACGGCCGCCTACGAACGCTTCCTCGGGTCCGTCGGCGCGCACGAGACGGGACTGAACGGCTGGACGCACTGGCGCCTGGGCGAGGGCGGACCGCTTCTGGACCAGCTGCGCTAGGCAACTGCTGCTTTTTTGTTACCCACGCGCCGCTGGCGCGGCGTGAGGGGCGGCAAAGCGCTAATCTGTGCTAGTAATCGTGGCGGCGCGCGGAGGCGCGGCGGCACACGGGGCATGCGCGCGTGCGCGGCAGAGGGGGACCATCAACATGGGTTATGACGAGCGCTTTGGCCTGCGGGCGACCGTGGGGGAGGACGACTCGCTCCACGACGAGTGCGGCGTGTTTGGCGTGTGGGCGCCCGGCCGCGACGTCGCGAGGATCACGTACTTCGGCCTGCACGCCCTGCAGCACAGGGGGCAGGAGTCCGCGGGCATCGCCGTCGGCAACGGAAAGTCGGTGCTCGTGCGCAAGGACCGCGGCCTCGTGAGCCAGGTGTTCACGGATGCGGACCTCTCCGCGCTTTCCGGCAAGGCCGCCATCGGGCACGTGCGCTACGGCACGGCGGGCGGAGGCGGCTTCGACGCCGCACAGCCGCACTTCTCGCTCATAGACGACGTCACCATAGCGCTCGCCCACAACGGCACGCTCGTGAACACGATGGGGGTGCGCCGCGAGCTGGTGCAGATGGGCGTGCCGTTCCGCTCCGAGACCGACTCCGAGGTGGCGTGCGAGCTCATTGGCTACTTCACGAAGAAGTCCGGCCACCTGCGCGTCGGCATCCGCCACGCCATGCAGATGATCGAGGGCGGCTACGCCATGGTGCTGCTGCGCGAGAACGCGCTGTACGCGTTTCGCGACCCCAACGGCATCCGCCCGCTGGTCATTGGCGCGCTCGGCACGGAGGGCTGGGTCGTCGCGAGCGAGACGTGCGCCCTCGACATCGTGGGCGCGACGTTCGTGCGCGAGGTGCGCCCCGGCGAGATCGTGCGCATTTCTGACGGCGGCATCCTCTCGGAGCAGGGGATTGCGCCGCGCCACGAGGCGCAGTGCATCTTCGAGGACGTGTACTTCTCGCGCCCCGACACCGTGGTGCGCGGCCGCTCCGTGTACTCCATGCGCTACGAGATGGGTCGCCAGCTGGCGCGCGAGGCACCGGTCGACGCGGACCTGGTCATCGGCGTGCCTGACTCCGGCATGCCGCCGGCGGAGGGCTTCGCGTCGCAGAGCGGCATCCCGTTTGGCGAGGGCCTCATCAAGAATCGCTACGTCGCGCGCACGTTCATCCAGCCCACGCAGGAGATGCGCGAGATGGGCGTCCGCATGAAGCTGAACGCGCTCTCTGACAACGTGGCCGGCCGCCGCGTGGTGATGGTGGACGACTCCATCGTGCGCGGCACCACGTCCAAGCAGATCGTCCGCATGCTGAAGGAGGCGGGCGCCACGGAGGTCCACGTGCGCATCAACTGCCCGGAGGTCGTGTGGCCGTGCTTCTATGGCATCGACACGGACGTGCAGCGCCAGCTCATCAGCGCAAACAAGAGCGTGGACGAGGTGCGCGACTACATCGGCGCGGACAGCCTGGCGTTCCTCTCGCTCGAGGGGCTCAAGCGCTGCGTGCCGGAGTGCGGCTACTGCGACGCGTGCTACACCGGCCGCTACCCCGTGCGCATCCCGGAGGCGTTCTCGGCCGGCAAGTTCCTGGACGGATTCGCCCCGACGTTCCCGTACGACGACGGCGAGGAGGCCAGCGTGCCGCCCGTGGCCGACGTGCGGATGGACGCCCCGCGCGACTAGCGCCCATAGCGCCTACATGTGAGGACGTAGCTTTTCTCCCCAGTCTACCTGCGCGTATTTCGATTGCGCTACGTGCGCGCTACCCGTGCGTGTCAGAGTCATTATGATTTTGGCAATCGGGCCTTTCGGGGCGTGGTCGGCCGTACACTAGGCTGGACCATATCTGCCACCCATGGCACAGGCGAGAGGAGACCCGATGTCAGGCCATGATTCCCAGGAGGCCGCCCAGATGCCGCGGACGCGCCGCGACGGGGAGGGATACGAGCCCCAGGGGCTGTACAGACCGGAGTACGAGCACGACGCATGCGGCATCGGCGCGCTGGCGAGCCTTCGCGGCGAGCGCTCGCACGCGATGCTCGACGACGCGCTCGCGGTGCTCATGAACCTGGAGCACCGCGGCGGCAAGGGCCTGGAGAAGAACACGGGCGACGGCGCCGGCGTGCTGCTCCAGATCCCGCACCGCCTGTTCCGCAGGGAGGCGCAGCGCGAGGGACACATCCTGCCGGCCGAGGGCGACTACGGCGTCGCCATGCTGTTCTTCCCGCAGGATGCCGAGGGCTACCGCGACGCGCGCCGCGTGTTCGAGGACGGCTGCGCGCAGGAGGGCGTGCCCCTGCTGTTCTGGCGCGAGGTGCCCGTTGACCCGCATGACCTGGGCGACACGGCGAACCGCTGCCGTCCGCACATCGTGCAGGCGTTCCTGGGCAGGCCCGAGGCGACGGCCGCCGGCCAGGACTTCGAGCGCCGGCTGTACGTGACGCGCCGCGTGGTCGAGAAGATGGCCGAGCAGGAGGGCGCGCTTGCGGGCAAGACGTTCTACGTGTGCTCCATGAGCGCCCACACCATCGTGTACAAGGGCATGCTCGTGGCGACGCAGCTACGCTCGTTCTATCGCGACCTCGGCGACGCCTGGGCCGAGACGGCAATCGCGCTCGTGCACTCGCGCTACTCCACGAACACGACCCCGAGCTGGGAGCGCGCGCACCCCAACCGATACATCATCCACAACGGCGAGATCAACACGCTGCGCGGCAACGTGAACGGCGTCCGCGCGCGCGAGCCGGAGCTGTACTCTCCCGTGATGGGCGCGGAGCTGAAGAAGGTCATGCCCGTCATCAGGAGCGAGGGTTCCGACTCCGCGGTGCTCGACAACGTGCTCGAGTTCCTCGTGATGAACGGCCGCTCGCTGCCGCGTGCGGTCTCGATGCTGCTGCCCGAGCCGTGGGACAAGAACACCCAGCTCTCGCAAGAGCGCCGCGCGTTTGGCGCGTACCAGTCCATGCTGTCCGAGGCGTGGGACGGCCCTGCCGCCATCGCGTACACCGACGGCCACTACATGGGCGCGGCGCTCGACCGCAACGGCCTGCGCCCCGCGCGCTACTACGTCACCCGCGACGACCGCCTCATCCTCTCGTCCGAGGCCGGCGCGTGCAACATCGAGCCGGAGGACATCGTCCAGGCCGGCTCGCTCGGCCCCGGCCAGATGCTCCTCGTCGACCCCGACAAGGGCCGCGTCGTGTGGGACGACGAGCTTAAGGACACGCTTGCGCGCGAGAAGCCCTATCGCGACTGGGTCGCGCAGGAGACGCTGGGCGTGGACGACCTCGCGCCCGCGACCGAGGGCGACGAGGAGGGCGAGGCCGCTGACGCGCAGACGCCGCTGCCGATTCGCCTGGCACGTCACGGCTACCACTTCGACGACGTCGAGGAGGCCATCGGCCCCATGGCCGTCACGGGCAAGCGCCCCGGCGCCTCCATGGGCGCGGACATGCCGCTTGCGGTGCTGTCCAGGCGCTCCCGCTCGTTCTTCGACTACTTCAACCAGCTGTTTGCCCAGGTCACGAATCCGCCCATCGACGCGCTTCGCGAGGACTTCGTCACGTCGTCCATCCTGTACCTCGGCAACCACGGAAACCTGCTCGAGGACCAGCGCAGCAGCTGCCGCCTCATCAGGCTGAAGACCCCCATCCTCACGCAGGACGAGTTCAACCGCATCCTGCACGTGGACATGGTGGGCTTTGGCTGCCGCCGCTTCGTCGCGTCGTTCGATCGCGACGGGGGAGAGCACGCGCTCGCCGAGGCGCTCGACCGCCTGAACAACGAGGTTGAGGCCGCGGTCCGCGAGGGCGTGAACATCATCGTGCTCTCCGACCGCGTCCCGGACGGACAGGTGCCCGTGCCGTCGCTCCTCTCGCTCGGATCCGTGCACAGCCACCTCATCAGGCGCGGCCTGCGCATGCGTGGCGACATCGTGGTCGAGACCGGCGACGCCATGACGCCGCACGACTACGCGTGCCTCGTGGGCTACGGCGCGTCCGCGATCTACCCGTACCTCGCGCACCAGCTCATCCGCGAGATGTCCGCGGACGGCCGCATCGAGGTCGACGCCAAGACGGGCGTCGAGAACTACAACAAGGCGCTTACCGCAGGCATCGTGACCATCATGTCCAAGATGGGCATCTCGACGATGCAGGGCTACCACTCTGCGCAGATCTTCGAGATCATAGGCCTTGCCCCGGAGGTCGTGGGCGAATGCTTCGACGGCACCCCGAGCCCGGTGGGCGGCCTTTCCATGGACGACATCCAGCGCGAGTGCGAGGGCCGCTACGACGAGGGCGAGGCGCAGCGCAGGAGCCCGTCTCCCGACCAGCTGGCAAGCTCCGGCATCACGAAGTGGCGCCCGCTGGGCGGCGAGCAGCACATGCTGACCCCCGAGGTTATCTACCTGCTGCAGCGCGCCGTCCGCGAGGGCAGCTACGACCTGTTCAAGCAGTACAGCGCCGCCCTGCACAGGCCCGGCCGCTCCATCGTGCTCTCCGACCTTCTCTCCTTCGTGCCCCTGGCGTCCGGCCCCGTGCCGATCGACGAGGTCGAGCCCGCGAGCGAGATCGTGAAGCGCTTCACGAGCGCGGCCATGTCCTACGGCGCCATCAGCGAGGAGGCGCACGAGGCGCTCGCCATCGCGATGAACCGCCTGGGCGGCAAGTCCAACACGGGCGAGGGCGGCGAGAACCCCATCCGCGAGACGACGCTGCCGAACGGCGACTCCACGAACTCCGCGATCAAGCAGGTCGCGTCCGCGCGCTTTGGCGTGACGAGCCGCTACCTGAGGAGCGCGAAGGAGATCCAGATCAAGATGGCCCAGGGCGCGAAGCCCGGACAGGGAGGAAACCTCCCCGGCAAGAAGGTCTGGCCGTGGGTCGCGGAGGTCAGGAACTCCACGCCCGGCGTCGGACTGATCTCGCCCCCGCCCCACCACGACATCTACTCCATCGAGGACCTGGCGGAGCTCATCTTCGACCTGAAGAACGCGAACCCCGACGCCATGGTCTCGGTCAAGCTCGTGAGCGAGGCCGGAGTTGGCACGATCGCGACCGGCGTCGCGAAGGGCGGAGCGGACAAGATCTTGATCTCCGGCGCGAACGGCGGCACGGGTTCGGCGCCGCGCGACTCCATCTACCATGCGGGACTTCCCCTGGAGCTTGGCCTTGCCGAGACGCAGCAGACGCTGCTTCTGAACGGCCTGCGCTCCCGCGTGGTGGTCGAGGCCGACTCGAAGCTCATGGACGGCCGTGACGTCGCGATCGCGTGCCTGCTGGGTGCCGAGGAGTTTGGCTTCGGCACGCCGGCGCTCGTCTCGCTTGGCTGCCTTATGCAGCGCGACTGCCAGCAGGACACCTGCCCCGTGGGCATCGCCACGCAGAACGCGTGCCTGAGGAAGCGCTTCGCGGGCAAGCCGGAGCATGTGATGAACTTCATGCTGTACACGGCCGAGGAGCTGCGCGAGGTCATGGCGAGCCTGGGCTTCCGCACCGTCGAGGAGATGGTGGGCCACGTGGAGTGCCTGCGCCAGACCGGCGTCGAGGACAACTGGAAGGCGTCGCGGCTCGATCTGAGCCCGATGCTCCAGAAGGTGGAGAACGACCTGGGCAAGTCCTTCCCGGGCGCCGAGGTGCCGCACTTCGTGCCGAGCATGGCGCCGGACGTGGGCCTCGACCGCACACTGGACGCGACCCTGCTGATTCCGTACACCAAGGAGTGCCGCGCGACCATGGGCCGCATGCACTTCTCGGTGGACATCGCGAACGTCGACCGCTGCTGCGGCACCATGCTGGGCTCGGTCATCACGAAGGAGCACCCGAAGGGTCTGCCCGACGGCTCCATCGAGATCGACTGTGCGGGTTCCGCCGGCCAGAGCTTTGGCGCGTTCCTGCCCGCAGGCGTGACGCTGAACGTCCACGGCGACGCGAACGACTACTTTGGCAAGGGGCTTTCCGGCGGCATCCTGACCGTGGCCCCCGCCGCCACCGCGACGTACAAGTTCGACGAGAACGTGGCGGTGGGCAACGTCGCGTTCTACGGTGCGACGGCGGGCAAGGGCTTCATCAACGGCCTTGCAGGCCAGCGCTTTGGCGTGCGCAACTCTGGCGCGACCATCGTGTGCGAGGGCGTGGGAAACCATGGCTGCGAGTACATGACGGGCGGCCGCGCCCTGATCCTGGGACCCGTGGGCGTTAACTTCGCCGCGGGCATGAGCGGTGGCATAGCGTTCGTGTACGACGAGAGGCACGTGCTGTCCGGCCGCGTGAACCGCGACATGGTGCTTTTGGAGAAGCCGACCGAGGACGACCTGGAGTACGTGCGCGCGCTCATCCGCGAGCACGCGGACCGCACGAAGAGCCCGCGCGGCATCAAGATGCTCTATCAGTTCGACGACATCAAGGACGACTTCGTGAAGGTCATCCCGCGCGAGTACAAGCGGGTGCTCGACCTCACTGCCGAGGCTAAGGCCGCGGGCATGAGCGACGAGGCTGCGGCCGAGCACGCCTTCGAGGTCATGAGGGAGGGGATGTAGCCCATGGGCCAGGTAGGAGGATTCCTCGAGCACGGCCGCAAGGAACACGGCCAGCGCCCGATTGCCGAGCGCGTGCACGACTACGAAGACCTTGCCGTGACGCTGCCTGCAGAGGAGCAGCGCGTGCAGGCGGGGCGCTGCATGTACTGCGGCGTGGCGTTCTGTCAGACCGGCGTCGGCTTTGGCAAGGCACGCACGAGCGGCTGCCCGCTGCACAACCTCATCCCCGAGTGGAACGACCTGCTGTGGCGCGGCCTCTGGGACCAGGCGGCAGAGCGCATGGCGCTCACGAACCCGCTGCCGGAGTTCACGGGCAGGGTGTGCCCGGCGCTGTGCGAGGCGGCCTGCAACCTGGGCCTGCACGACGACCCCACGACCATCCGCGACGACGAGCGCGCCATCAGTGACTGGCAGTGGGAGCACGGCGGACCGAAGCCGCTGGCGCCCGCGCCTGAGGGCGCGCCGCTCGTGACCGTGGTGGGCTCCGGCCCCGCAGGCCTTGCCTGCGCGTGGGAGCTTGCCCGCCGCGGCCTGCGCGTGCGCATAGTGGAGAAGAGCGACCGCGCCGGCGGCCTGCTCATGTACGGCATCCCGAACATGAAGCTCCCGAAGGAGGTCGTGGACCGCAGACTCGGCCTGATGCGCGAGAGCGGCATCGACGTGGAGTGCGGCGTGGACGCGTCCGACCCCGTCGTGGCTGAGCGCCTGGCGAAGGAGAGCGACGCCGTCGTTCTGGCGGCCGGCACGGGCAACGCCCGCACCCTGAGGGTGCCTGGTGCCGACCTCGACGGCGTGACGCTTGCGGTGCCGTACCTGACGGCGCAGACGAAGGCGGTGCTGAGCGGCGGCAAGAGCGCCATCAGTGCCGAGGGCAAGGACGTCGTGGTCATCGGCGGCGGCGACACCGGCACCGACTGCGTCGCGACGGCGCTGCGACAGGGCGCGCGCAGCATCATGCAGCTTGAGTTCCTGCCCGAGCCGCCGGAGAAGGCACTACCCACGAACCAGTGGCCGGAGTGGCCGATGGTCAAGAAGACCGACTACGGCCAGCAGGAGGCCATCGAGGAGTTCGACGCTGACCGCAGACTCTGGGCCACGGACACGCTCGAGGTCATGGGCGAGGGCTCGGTCGAGGGGCTGAAGATCGTCTCGCTCGACTGGTCGAACGGCAAGCCGGAGCGCAAGGAGGACAGCGTGCGCACGCTGCCGGCGCAACTGGTGATCTTGGCCATGGGCTTCGTGGGACCGGAGGCGAAGCTCGTCGAGGCGTTCGGCGGCGGCCTCGCAAAGCAGGGGAGGCCGCTTCCCGTCATCGAGGGCGAGGGGCACGAGCTTTCCGGTGCCGCTGGCAAGGCTCGCGTGTACTGTGCGGGCGACACACGCAACGGCTCGACCATCGTGGTGAATGCCATCTCGGACGGCCTTGCCTGTGCGGCGGAGGTTGCGTCCGACCTGCTGGGATAGGACGAGCCGGGAGGTCGTCGGGCCGCCGCCGTGCGAGCTCTTACATAGGGGAGAAACGTGGCCCCGGACATGGAAGCATGTCCGGGGTCGTCTCATGTCGGGCGATGGCGGCGGCGAGGAGGGACGCCGAGAGAATGGCGGACGTGGACATGGGCAAGGTCGGCGGAAAGTCGTACAGGAAGAACGTCGAGAAGGTGTTCGGGAAGGAAATAGCGCCGCTCGTCCACGATGACATGAGGCGCATGCTCGGGCACAGGAGCGGCACGCTGTACGAGGACATATACGCATACGACCTCGACGCGGGCGTCAGGATTGGTAGCGAGACGAGCCAGCGCTCCACATTCTCGGCGAGCATCGGCAAGAAGCTGGCTGGAGCCATGATGGAATCGACAAGCGCGGGGCATCGCGTCGCGATCGTGCACAACCACCCGAACAGCGGCGCGCCGTCGGCTGCTGACATCAACAGCCTCCGCAAGAACGGGGCGTCCTTCGGCGTGATAGCGTGCCACGATGGCTCGATTCTCAGGTTCGAGCAGGTGGGGGAGCCAATAGGCGGGTATACTGCAATTACGAAAGAGAGCGTCGGCGCTCTCCAAGATGCGTATGGGGCCGACATCGACGGCCTAATAAAGGCCTACGAGACAAGATTGGGTGTAAGAATTGAGCGTCTGGCATGACATAAAGAGCGCCGTTAATTACACGGATGACGACGGGTACCAAACGATGCTCCAGGACGCCATGCAAACGCTTTCCGCCTCGGAAAAGGATTTGTTTCGCAAAGAGTCGAGCTATGTCCTTCTCCTGCATGACGGCGTCCCGTATGGCGCTATCCCGACAGACATCCTCGAGCAGAAGATCATGGAGCGCTTCGCCGAGGAGGAGGCCGCGCGCTCCTAGCCAGTCCAAGAATACGTCCACGCTTCAGGCCCCCGCCATCATGAACTGCCTCCCATTTCTTGGACACAAGAAATGGGAGGTTCGTCTTTATGTCTGATGACTTGCGCCTGAAGCACGATGCCGGCACCAGAAGGGAGGC
>CACWMM010000005.1:0-65396 GCA_902761955.1 uncultured Olsenella sp.
ACGCTCTTGTTGGGAGAGATCCTGGGCGCAAGCTTGTGCTTGCCGAGCTTTGATCCCACGAAGTACGCGCACGAGTCGCTGAGCCAGATGGACCCCATGACCGCAAAGGTGAGAAGGGCGCCCCTCCAGCCGGGGAAGGCGTCGCGGATGATCACGATACTCGAGAACGCGAGCGACGTGTAGATGGGCCCGAACACCGTGAGGGCCACGTCGCCCATGTTTGCCCGCGGCGTTGACACGTACCACAGCGCACACACCACGAGCAGCGCGAATATGACGAAGAACTCCGAGTCCGAGATGTTCGAGAGCGGCGCGAACGGGAAGATTACCGCGAATGCGAGCGCTATGACGTCATTTGGCATCCTGCCGCTGCGGCGAGACATCTTAAGGAACTCCGAGCAGCACAGGAACGCCATGACCGCGATGAGGATCGCCGTGGGCCACGTGCCCAAGAACAGGCACGCGACCGTGCCGACCGCGTAGATCGCACCGGAGACGATGCGCATGGTCATGGTGGAGGGGTGCTTCCCGCCGTCCTTCTGTCCGGCCTCCGAAGCCTTCGCGGCCTTGGCCCCAGGCTTTGCGTCTTGCGCGGTCGGCGCCTCCGGCTTCGGCGCCGTGGCAGATGCCTGCTCCGCGGGACTCTGCGTCGGCGCGCCCTCAGTCACGGACGCGTCGTCCTTCCGGGACTCCACGTTCTTCTCGACCTTGTTGTCACCCATGTCGCTCACTTGCCCGTAACACCTCCAAAGCGCCGGTTCCTGCCCTGGAAGGAACGAACGGCCCTCAAGTACTCCCAGCGGTCGAAGTCCGGCCACAGGGTGTCAGTCACATAGAACTCCGTGTATGCCAGCTGCCACAGCAGGTAGTTGGAGAGCCTCAGCTCGCCCGACGTCCTGATGAGCAGGTCGGGGTCGGGCATGCCCGCCGTGTAGAGCCTGGACGAGAAGAGCTCATCGTCCACGTCGTCGGCAGACATCCTGCCTGCGGCCACATCCTGCGCGATGCCCCTGCACGCGCGAACGATCTCCGCGCGCGAGCCATAGTTCACCGCGAGCGCGAACGTCATGCCGTCGTGGTCTGCCGTCTCGTCGAGCCCTTCCTGGAACACGGCACGCGTCTCGTCCGGAAGCTGCGTAAGGTCGCCCAGGAAGCGCAGGCGCACGTTCTCCTGATGGAAGAGCGGCAGCTCCTTCAGGAGGGTCGTCGCAAACAGGTGCATCAGGAGGTTGACCTCCCTCTGCGGACGCTTCCAGTTCTCGGTCGAGAACGCGTACACGGAAAGCGCGTCCACGCCGAGCCGGACGCTCGTTGTGACGGTCTCGCGCAGCGAGTCTACGCCCGCGACGTGCCCCTCGGAGCGGTCGAGCCCGCGTGCCTGCGCCCAGCGGCCGTTGCCGTCCATGATGATGGAGACGTGCCTGGGAACGCGCTCGAGGTCGACATCCGCAAGGGAGATGTCGTCGGGTGCGTCCGCGTAGTACGCCGCGAGCTTATCCAAGTCGCGTTTCAAGCTAGATCTCCATAACCTCGGAGGTCTTCTCCTTCAGCATGGAGTCGACCTTTGCGACGAACTCGTCCGTCACCTTCTGAATCTGCTTCTTCTCGCGGTTCACGTCGTCCTCGGAGAGCTCCTCGTCCTTCTCGGCGGCGTGGATGGCGTCGCGGCGGGCGTTCCTGATGGCTACGCGCGCCTCCTCCGCGTACTTGTTGCAGTCCTTCACGAGCTCCTTGCGGCGCTCCTCCGTCGGCTTCGGGAACGGCAGGCGGATGGAGACGCCGTCGTTGCCGGGGGTAATTCCCAGGTCGGAAGCCTCGATGGCCTTCTCGATCGCCTTGAGCGCCGTCTTGTCCCACGGCTCGATCACGAGCATGGAGGCCTCGGGGACCTTCACGCCCGCAAGCTGCGTGATGGGCGTGGGCTGTCCGTAGTACTCGACGCTGATGCCGTCGAGCACGTGCGCGTTGGCGCGTCCCGTGCGAACCCTGCTGAAGTTGAACTTCAGCGCGTCGATCGCCTTGTCCATGCTCTTCTTGGCGGAATCGGTAAAGGTGCTCATTTCGCTCTCCTATTCGTCTACGACGGTCGTGCCAACGTGCTCGCCGCGAAGCGCCCTGTCAAAAATGCCGTCCTCATCGAGGTTGAACACCATGATGGGCATGTGGTTGTCATGGCAGAGTGCCGTCGCGGTCGCATCCATAACGTGAAGGTCCTTGTTGAGGACGTCCATGTAGGTGATGGTGTCGAACTTCTTCGCATTGGGGTTCTTCATGGGGTCGGAGTCGTAGATTCCGTCGACCTTCGTCGCCTTCATGAGGATCTCCGCGCCGATCTCGCACGCGCGCAGCGCGGCGGCGGTGTCCGTCGTGAAGTACGGGTTTCCGGTGCCTGCGGCAAAGATCGTGATGCGGCCCTTTTCCAGGTGCCTGATCGCGCGACGCCTGATGTAGGTCTCGGAGACCTGGTGCATCTCGATGGCGCTCATGACCCTGCAGATCATCCCGTTGCGCTCGAAGGTGTCCTGCAGAGCAAGCGAGTTGATCACGGTCGCGAGCATGCCCATGTTGTCGCCCTGGGCCCTGTCCATGCCTGCCGCCGCGCCAGAGAGGCCCCTGAAGATGTTGCCGCCACCGACGACGACAGCGATCTGCATCCCCGCGTCGTAGGCGGGCTTGAGCTCCTCAGCAATCTTCTGCGGAACGTCGGGGTCGATGCCAAACTCCTTCGAGCCCATGAGGGCCTCGCCAGAGAGCTTAAGAAGCACGCGCTTGAACTTGTAGTCGGACAATCCAGGCCTCCAGTCACTTGGGGAAGACTAAAAAGCTGTTCGTTCACGCTCATAAGATTCTAGCAAAGCGCGAGAAGAACCACCCAGCCAATAGGCAAGCAGTCCCCAGCGCCATATAAAAGGAGCCGGTGCATGGCACCGGCTCCACACAAAACACTCTGTCCCTGGCTACTCGCCGAAGGAGAAGCGCACGAAGCTGACGACCTTGACGTCGTCACCGAGGCTCTTGGAGACCTTGGCGGCGAGCTCGTTGATCGTGACGCCGGACTCCTTGATGGACTCCTGCTCGGTCAGGCAGTTCTCCTTGTAGAACTTCTCGAGCTTGCCAAGGGCGATCTTCTCCTGGATGAACTCCGGCTTGCCGGACTCGGCGGCCTGAGCCATGTAGATGCTCTTCTCGTGCTCGAGGACCTCGGCGGGGACGTCCTCGCGACGAGCGGAGACGGGGTTGGATGCAGCGACCTGCATCGCGACGTCGTGGGCAAAGCTCTTGAACTCGTCAGCGGCGGCGGTCTCGGGCTTCGCGAACTCGAAGGTCACGATGTCGGCGAGCTTGCCGTTGTGGTGGACGTACTTCGCAAGGGCGCCGTTCTCCACGGAGACGCGCTGGAAGCGGGCGACCTTCATGTTCTCGCCGATGACGTGAATCATCTCGGTGAGCTCGTCGGCAACGGTGCTCTCGCCCATCTTGCAGGCCTTGAGAGCCTCGTCGTCAGCAGGGTCGTTCTCGACGACGACCTTGGCAAGCTCGTTGGCGAAGCCGGTGAACTTGGGGTTGGTGCCGACGAAGTCGGTCTCGCAGGTGAGCTCGAGAAGAGCGCCGGTCTTGCCGTCCTCGGAGATGTAGGCGGCGACGGTACCCTCGTTCGTCTCGCGGCCAGCACGCTTGACGGCCTTGGCAACGCCCATCTTGCGGAGAACGTCGACGGCCTTGTCGATGTCGCCATCGGCCTCGACGAGAGCCTTCTTGCACTCCATCATGGGGGAGTCGGTCATCTCGCGCAGCTGCTTGACGAGGGCGGCGGTAATCTTTGCCATGTTGCCCCTCCTTTGGGGTTGAAATCTTATAGAGCTTCTGACCTTAGGCTACTCGGCAGCGGGGGTCTCGACCGCAGGCGTCGTCTCGCCGGCAGCCATCTCCTGCTCGGTGATCTGCTCCTTGCCGGAACCAGCCAGAACGGCGTCGGCTACGAGCTCGCACATGAGGTTGACGGAGCGAATCGCGTCGTCGTTCGCGGGGATGCCGTAGTCGACGACGTCCGGGTCGGAGTTGGTGTCGAGAAGGGCGACGACGGGGATGTGCAGGCGGTTGGCCTCGCGGATGGCGATCTCCTCGCGCTTGCTGTCGACGACGAACAGGGCCTGCGGCAGGGTGTGCAGGTCACGGGCACCACCGAGGTTGCGCTGGAGCTTCTCGAGCTCCTTGGTCAGGACAGCCTGCTCCTTCTTGGGAAGAAGAGCCATGCGCCCGTCCTCGACCATGGCCTCGAGCTCCTCCATGCGGTCGATGCGGGAGCGCATGGTAACGAAGTTGGTCAGCATGCCGCCGAGCCAGCGCTGGTTGATGTAAGGCATGCCACAGCGCTCGGCCTGGGTGGCGATGGGCTCCTGAGCCTGCTTCTTGGTGCCGACGAACAGCACGCGACCGCCCTTGGCAGCGGTGTCCTTCAGGAAGGAGTAGGCCTTGTCGGCGTCGAGCACGGTCTGCTTGAGGTCGAGGATGTAGATGCCGTTGCGCTCGCCGAAGATATAGGGCTTCATCTTCGGGTTCCAGCGGCGCGTCTGGTGGCCGTAGTGGCAGCCAGCCTCGAGCAGGGTGCGAATGTTGATCTTAACAGCCATTCTGAAAACCTCCATTGGTTGGTCCTCCGTGTGATATCAACCCCGTACGAACCACCTAAGGCGCGGCTGTCGCCTTAGGCACCGTGGCCGACGAGTCGTCACACGTGTGAATTTATGCCGTGCGGTCGCACAGCGAGAAGAAATTATAACAGCGGGAGAGCCGTTTTTCCACGGCGTGAAAAAATCGTATCAGCTCCACAAGTCGCGTCACGGCCCGAGTCGCATCTCGTCGGCGTGCCTTCGCTTTCGTACTCCACAGACTTCACCTCTATGGCCTTCGGCACCCTTACTCTCCCCTCGGGTGAGCCTGCCGAGCCGCTGCTTTCATCCTGTCAATCGTGAGGTGTGTGTATATCTGCGTCGTCGAGAGGTCGGCGTGTCCAAGAAGCGTCTGCACGCTTCTCAGGTCGGCGCCGCCAGAAAGGAGCTCCGTAGCGAACGTGTGCCTCATCGCGTGTGGGGTGACCCGTCTGTCGATGCCCGCCGCTACTGCCCTCCTCTCGAACACGGTCCTGAGTGCGTCCGCAGACATCCTGTTTCCGCGGGTGGAAAGGAAGAGGGCCTCTTCTCGCGTGTTGCCTTTCGCGGCAAGCCCTGGCCTCGCCTCCAAGACGTAGGACCTGACCCTCTCCGCCGCAAGGTCGTATATCGGTACGATGCGGGTCTTAGAGCCCTTTCCTTCGAGCCTCACCTGTTCCTGGTTGAGATCAACGTCCCTTACGTCGAGCTTCGACACCTCGGAAATTCTCGCTCCGGTCGCGTAGAGAAGCTCTAGGAAGGCCCTGTCCCTCACGTCCCTCGCATCCCGTCCGTCGCAAGCCTCCAACAGCCTCTCGGCCTCGTCTTCGGTAAGCGTCCTCGGGAGCGTCTTCGCCCTCTTTGGGCTCACGATTGCCGCCGCTGCGTCCTCCGTGGTCACGCCCTCCTCCACGAGCCACCTGTAGAGGTCTCGTACCGAGGAGAGTCTCCTATTCATGGTCGCTGTCGAATACCTTGCTCGACTCATCTCGGCAAGGTATCCCCTAAGCTCGGCGTGCGTAACGTGGAACGGGTCGACCTGCCGTCTTTTCACCCAGTCGAGATAAGACTGTAGGTCCCCCGAATAGGCCCTTACGGTGTTGTCCGAGAGTCTTTCGACTCCACCTATGTGCCTGAGGAACCGCCCGATGCACGAACGGAACCTCTCGGGCTCCCGCGTATCAGTATCCATAGCGACGCACGTCACGCTATCGGCAGGTCTGGAAGAGGTCGCGACGCGACCCAAGGTACCCGTCCAGGTCTCTGGCTGCGCGGTCCGCGTATGCCTGATATCTCTCCCTCTTCTTCAGTCGCCCACCTTCGAGCGGTGGGACGAGTCCGAAGTTCACGTGCATGGGCTGATACGGCTTGGTCTCGGGATTGGTCGCATATGCGACGAGCGATCCCAGCGCACCCGTCCTCGGAAGATCGACCTCCTCGATGCCGGTGATGTCCGCATACGTGTTGAGGGCCGCAAGCAATCCTGACGCGATCGCCTCGGTATACCCCTCGGTACCGGTTATCTGCCCTGCAAGCCTCGTCTGAGTTCCCGGAATCCTGAACGTGTGGTCAAGCACCCTCGGGCTGTCCACAAAGGAGTTCCTATGCATCACTCCATACCTGAAAAACTCGGCGTTCTCGAGCCCGGGGATCATTCGGAACACACGCTTCTGCTCGCCCCACGTCAGGTTCGTCTGGAATCCGACAAGGTTGTATGCGGTCAGGTCGGCGTTCTCGGCCCTGAGCTGCACCGCCGCCCACGGCCGTCTGCCAGAGCGGGGGTCGGTCAGCCCCACCGGCTTCAGGGCACCGAACCTGAGCGAATCCCTGCCCGTCCTCGCTACCTCCTCGACAGGCTGGCACGCGCTGAAGAGGTCGCTTTGCTCGAACTCCTTGGAGACGACGCGCTTCGCGGAGACCAACTCGTCGTAGAAGCTCTCGTACTCCTCTCGGGACATCGGGCAGTTGAGGTAGTCACCCCTGCCCTGTTCGTCGTAGCGCGACTGCGAGAACACAACGTCCCTGTCCAGCGACTCCGCATCGACGATTGGCGCTGCGGCATCATAGAACGAGAGGGAGTCGCCACCGACCTTCTCGGCAATCGATGAGAAGAGTGCGTCTCCGCAGAGCGGGCCCGCGGCTATGACGCAGTGGCCTTCAGGAATCTCCTCTACCACGCGACGCTCCACGGTGATGTTCGGGCTCTCCACGATTGCGCGGCCCACAAGCGCGGAGAACCTCTCCCGGTCTACGGCGAGAGCCCCTCCTGCGGGTACGGCCGATTCCTTCGCCAGGCGGATGAGCCTCGACCCCATCTTATCGAGCTCCTCCTTCAGGAGTCCCGCCGCACTATCGTGCCTCATTGACTTGAGCGAGTTCGAGCATACGAGTTCGGCGAATCCGTCGGTGTGGTGAGCGGCCGTGCTTGCCACTGGACGCTGCTCGACGAGGGTCACGGAAACCCCACGCTCCGCAAGCTGCAGCGCACACTCACTACCGGCAAGCCCCCCACCGATCACGACAACACTCTTCGACAACTCGCACTCCTCTCATCAGTTATTCTCAGTGACCCATTCTATCCGAAGCACGAAGGAGCTCGGCTGTGGGTGAGTATCTTCCGTCCGGGAGTCGCACGACCATCCCCCGCGCCTCGTAGTCGCTCAGCGTACCAAGGATCGTGATGACGCTCTCGCCCAGTCTGTTCGCCAGCTCGTCCGCCCTCGTTGGAGACGCCACAAGGGCGGAGAGAACGCGGCCGCGCTCAGAATGCGAACCATCTGCGCAGAGCCTGAGCTTGTCGTAATCCAGCGCGATGCACATCTCGAGGTCGCGTTCAGAGCACACGATGCTCGCACCGTCCGAGATGAGCTCGTTCGTCCCAACAGACTGCGGAGAGTAGATTGATCCTGGTATCGCATACAGCCTCCTTCCCATCGAGGTCGCAGCTTCCGCCGTGCTCATGGTCCCAGACCGCACGCCAGCCTCCACGACGAGTGTGGACTCGGACATCGCTGCGATGATTCTGTTCCTCTTTGGGAATGCGTATCTCCGCGGAGGGGCGCCCCACCTCTCGAGGGATATCACAGCACCCCTCGAGATTGCACCCTCGAACACGTCCCGCGACGATTGCGGGTAGACGACGTCGGCACCGCACCCACATACGACCACGGTTGTGCCTCCTGCCGCTTGTGCCGCCCTCAGCGCCGCCGCATCGCAACCGAGTGCTCCCCCCGAAACGACGACGAGTCCGCTCTCCGCCGCGATTCTCCCCGCCATCTCGGCAGTGGCGACCCCGTAGGGAGAAGCGCGCCTAGAGCCAACGATAGCAATGGCCATATCGTCGAGCACGCCTGCGACACCGATTCCATAGAGGCGCTCGGGAGGGTCGGAGAGGTCCTCGAGTCGCTGAGGATATCCCTCTTCACCCCGTCTCAACTCGAAGGATTCCTCCCCCATGCCTATCCCCTCCTATCTCTATACGCACACGCCTCCAGCACGTCCTCCTTAGACACCGCCTCGCCTTGTCGTATGTCCGCTATAGTTCTTGCCACCTTCGCGACGCGCACAATAGACCTGCCGCCGAACCCAAGACTTCGGGCCATCGACTCCAGCACCGAGGCAGCCTCTTCTCCCAAGACCATGCTCTCGAGTCCCTCCTCACCCTCGTGGCCAAGCCCAGACTCCCTCCAGGCCCTGAACTCTCGCGCCCCGAGCACGAGGTCGCGCATCTGTGCGGAGCTCATGCCGCGCGTACCCTCCACTACCTTTCTGGAATCGGGTCTTGAAACGAAGATGTGTACGTCTATTCGGTCCTTCAGGGGTCCCCCCACTCTCGACTGGTACTGCGCCACCTTTGCCGGCGCGCACGTGCACGCATGCGCCGGGTCTCCGAGGTATCCGCAGGGGCAGGGATTGGCAGCCGCAAGAAACGTGAAGTCGCAGGGGAACCTATATAGCCCGTCCGCACGCACCAACCTCACAACGTGCTCCTCGAACGGCTGTCTCAGAGACTGCAGCACGTTTGTGGAGAACTCGGGCAACTCGTCGAGGAACAGCACGCCATGGTGCGCGAGGGTGACCTCCCCGGGGCGCACGGGACTGCCACCCCCGATCATTCCCGCCTGCGATATCGAGTGATGGGGTGCCCTGAAAGGTCTGGCTCCGTTGTCTTGGCCGCCCCCGGACAGGCCGGCAACAGATCCAATCAACGCAACTTCCTCGGCCTCCTCGGGAGTCAACGGAGGTAGTATCGTCGGGAGTCGTCGCGCGAGCATGGTTTTTCCCGCCCCGGGTGGCCCGACCATGAGAAGCCCGTGCCTCCCCGCAGCGGATATCACGAGCGCGCGCTTTGCCGCCTCTTGGTCGAGAACATCCTCGTAATCGAGCTTTGGCCCACCGTCGGGAGTCACTGTCCTCTCCCCCCGTCCTCCCGCCTGAAGGCCCCTCACCCCTCGGCGCAGGTCCTCAAGCCGCTCGACATTGAGGACTCCCTCGCTTGCGCCGTCGCAGGATGACGCAAGGCAAACAAGTCTCTTTCCCGTCCTCTCGGCAAGCTTCCGATAGGCCACGAGCCCCCTCACCGCGCTTACCGAGCCATCAAGCGCAAGCTCGCCCACGAACATGCAGTCCTCTAGTCCGCCTGTGGGAATCTGACCTGTCACCGCAAGCATGGCAACGGCGAGAGGCAGATCAAAGCCCGTCCCCGACTTCTTGAGTTCCCCTGGCGACAGGTTCACCGTGAACCTCAGCCTTGACACATTGAAGCCCGATGCCTTGATGGCGCACCTCACCCGAGCACGCGCCTCCAGAACGCTTCCGTCTGGCATCCCGACGATTGACATGCCTGGTATCCCCGCCGATGTGGCAATCTCCACGTCAACTGGAAGGGCCTCGATGCCCCTCAGAGTCGCCGACGCCACGCTCAGCGATCCGCCGACGGCCATCAGTCATCAGCCTCGTAGGCGCCGATGAGATGCCTGAGCTTTGCGGAGTGCTCCGCGACTATCTTGATTGCGATTACGTCGAACCTCACCTGGTGAAACTGAGTAGAGACGCTGAGGAACGTTTCCGCGATGCCGCGATACCTCTTTTGCTTCTCGCCGTTAACGGCGAGCTCGGGCATGCCGTCATCCTCCTTGCCCAGGGCGAGTCTCGTCTTGACCTCGACGAGCACGCACACGTCATTGCCGTCTTCGTCTGCCTGCGTGGCGACGATGTCCGCCTCTCCCATCTTGCACATCCAGTTTCGGGAGACGATTCGGTATCCGTGATTCTGAAGATAGCAGCAGGCTATGTACTCGCCCATGTCGCCGACCTCACGGGCGCTCATCTCCATGACGGGCTTGTGGCTCCGCGTCTGCCCACCCTGGTACCCACCCGCACTTGCGTATTGGGCCGTGTCCCCTTGGCGTTCGGGCGCATAGCCCCCGTCATTCGAGGTGCAGGACTCGTCTGGAGCTGGTGCAGGCTGCTCCTTCCCGTAGACGTCCGTGCCGTCCTGGTAGAACTCGTTCTCGCACATGCATCCTCCCGTCCTCGTCAACTGGGACCAAGAGGTTCTCATCTGCGGCTCGCAGCTAGCTTTCACGTGCCTTCCGCATGTCTTTGCTGACTCCGACGTTCCGTATCAAACGTCCCTGCGTCGCAGGCACGTGAGCCGTGCACCGATGCCGGTGATTCTATTTTTGATTAGAAGAGAGAGGGGGTCTCCAAGAAGTTTCCACAGAACGACACCCTATGGATCGGACTCAGGCCAATCCGCTTGATCGCCTCGATGTGCGCCGCAGACCCATACCCCTTGCATTCTGCAAGGTGGTACTCCGGATACTCCGCATCGTACGCCACCATCATGGCATCCCTCGTGACCTTCGCAACGATGGACGCAGCCGCGATGCATGCCACGCGTGCATCACCCTTGACCAAGGTCTTCTCCCTTGGGTGAACATGCACGGGGTTTCCGTCTATGAGCACGCAGTCCGGATTGACGCCGGCGTCTTCTATTGCGTTTGCCATGGCCATCCTGAGCGCTGAGGACATGCCTACCGCGTCAATGGACGCAGGCTCTATGTGCGCGATGCCTATCGCCGTCGCAACTTCGGCGATCTGGGCCGCAAGCGCCTCCCTACGGGCCGGGGTGAGCTGCTTCGAGTCGTTCAGTCCCCATATTCTGGGGCTCGCCGGCAGCGCGACCGCGCATACCGTGAGGGGGCCTGCGATGGCGCCCCTTCCCACCTCGTCTACGCCCAGGACGACGCCGTCTCCACCAAGCTCCCGCTGGAGATCGTACATACCGCTCACGCGGTCGCGCTCGGACAACTCGCGGTCACGGCGCCTCTTGGCCGCAGCTACGGCATGCTGCACCTGCTTTCGCGGGTCGTCGCCATAGCGTTCCACGAGCTCGTCAATCTCGTCGAGCCCTGCATCTGAAAGTCGTGCGGCAACCTCACGCGCACTGGCGGGATGAACTCTTTCGCTCATGGCAGCTCCTAAAAAAAGAGCGACACCCCTTGGGGTGCCGCTCAATGCGTGCGACTGAGAAACCCTTAGCGCTTCTCGCGGATGCGGGCGGCCTTGCCGACGCGATCGCGCAGGTAGTAGAGCTTTGCGCGACGGATGTCGCCGTGACGCACAACCTCGAGCTTGCCGATCTTCGGCGAGTGCAGGGGGAAGGTGCGCTCGACGCCGACGCCGAAGGAGATCTTGCGAACGGTGAAGGTCTCACGGGAGCCGGCACCGCTCATGCGGATGACGTCGCCCTGGAAGACCTGGATGCGCTCGCGGTCACCCTCCTTGATGCGATAGTGCACCTTGACGTTGTCGCCAACGCGGACCTCGGGGATGTCCTCGCGGATCTGCTGGCGCTCGATTGCGCGAATGTAGTCCATAGTTTCCTCACTTCTAGAGGTGCCGTCGCGGTGTGCGCGGCACATAGGTTTACACACAATCGAGAAGTATATTCCACGGCAGAAATCTGCACAAGCAGAAAGTGCCCGTCAAAACATATCCATACACAAAGGCGCGAGAGCGCTAGAGTGGTCGCAAGAGAGGACGCGATGGGAACGACAACGACGGCTCGCCGCGATGTCCCATGCATATGGATTGCCAACTTATCGCATACCCCATGCTCGCGGCACGAAAATGTCCCTGTAGAGCCTAATGGCAAAGCGGTCTGTCATCGAGCTGATGTAGTCGGCCACCATGACCTCCCGCTGTTCCTCCGAAAGATGGTACTCATCGGGTATCTCGTCCACATGCGTCGCGAAGTAGTCAAACAGTGCCGCGACCACGTGCTCGGCCTTCGGCTCCTCCGACTTGGCGTCTCCCCGCTTGTAGAGGTTCGAGAACAAGAACGCCCTCATGCCCATGAGGGCGCCCCACACCTCTGACGACATGACGACGTCGTCCACGTCCGAGCTGCACGACACGGCATCCTCCACCATGGTCTTTATGCGCTCCGAGGACGTGCGTCCAAGCACGTCCCTGCACTTTTCGGGAAGCATCTCCTCCGTCAGGAGCCCCGCACGCTCCGCATCGTCTATATCGTGCGTCACGTAGGCTATGCGGTCCGCCTTCGCGACGACCCTCCCCTCGAGCGTCGAGGCACGCAGGCTTCCCGCATGGCAGCGGATGCCGTCGAGCACCTCGCGCGAGAGGTTCAGACCTCTGCCGTCCCTCTCGAAGTGGCTGACCACGCGCACGCTCTGCTCGTTGTGCCTAAACAGCTCCTCCGCGGCGCTCGAACGCGGGTCTATCCCAAGGTGTCCGGCCATCGCCGCACGAAGGGCCCGCTCACCGGCATGCCCAAATGGCGTGTGGCCCAGATCGTGCCCAAGCGCTATGGCCTCGGTCAGGTCCTCGTTCAGACCAAGCGGCCTCGCGATGTCGCGCGCGATCTGCGCCACCTCAAGCGTATGCGTGAGCCTCGTTCTGTAGTGGTCCCCCTCCGGCGCCAGGAACACCTGCGTCTTGTTCGCAAGGCGCCTGAAACTCTTGCTGTGGAGGATGCGGTCACGATCGCGCTGGTAGCACGTCCTCAGCTCGTCCGGCTCCTCCGGCACGAGCCTTCCCGCGGACTCGTCGGAAAACGCCGCATGGTGGGACAGGAGCTCATGCTCCCTCCTCTCTTGCGCTTCCCTTCCAAAAAGTCCCATGCCACGCGCCTCCCTTCGCCCAGATAAGGGCAAGGGGAGAAGGACGCGCGTCCTTCTCCCCCACTTAAAAACTACGATCTACGCTCAACGAGGTCGAGGCTACTTGGTGACCTTCGCGGGACCGCCGTTGGAGTTGATCTTAGCCTGGGCAGCCGCAAGGCGCGCGATGGGCACGCGGTACGGCGAGCAGGACACGTAGTCAAGGCCGAGGTCGTAGTACATCTGGATGGAGTCCGGATCGCCGCCGGTCTCGCCGCAGACGCCGCAGACGATGGTCGGATTGGCCTTGTGGCCGCCCTCGACGCCCATCTTCACGAGCTTTGCGACACCCGCGTCCAGGGTCTCGAACGGGTTGGTCTTGAGGATCTTCTTCGCCAGGTACTGCGGGATGAACGCAGACTCGACGTCGTCGCGCGAGAAGCCGAAGGTGGTCTGCGTGAGGTCGTTGGTGCCGAAGGAGAAGAAGTCTGCGTACTCGCCGATCTCGTCAGCGGTGACGGCGGCACGCGGCAGCTCGATCATGCAGCCGACGGGGATGTTGAGCTCGACGCCCTCAGCCTCGGCAACGGCCTGCACGCCGGCCTCGATCTGCTCGCGGACGAGCTTGAGCTCCTCGACCGTGGAGATGAGCGGAACCATGATCTCGGGCTTGGGGTCGAAGCCCTGCTTCTTCAGCGACGCTGCGGCGCCGGCGATGGCGCGGACCTGCATGTCGTTGAGCTCGGGGTACACGATGCCCAGGCGGCAGCCGCGCAGGCCGAGCATGGGGTTGGCCTCCTGGAAGGAGTCGAGGCGCGCAAGGCGATCGCGCATTGCCTTGAGCTGGACCTCGGTCTCGCCACGGCCCTCGGCGCGGGCGATCTCGACGGCAAGCTCACGCGGGTCGTCGAGGAACTCGTGCAGGGGCGGGTCGAGCAGACGCACGATGACGGTCTTGCCGTCCATGGCCTTGAACATACCCTCGAAGTCGCCGGTCTGTGCCTGGAGGAGCTGACCGAGCGCCTGCTGCTTCTGACCGTCGTTGTCGGCGAGGATGAACGACTGGATGATCTGCTTGCGGTCGCCCAGGAACATGTGCTCGGTACGATCGAGGCCGATGCCCTCGGCACCGAAGTCGACGGAGAGCTGCGCGTCGGCGGGGTTGTCGGCGTTGGTGCGCACGCCAAACAGACGGCCGCGGGACGCGTCGTGACGGACGTCGTCTGCCCACTCGAGGATGGTCTCGAGGTCGCCGGTGAGCTCCGGACGGGTCAGGGGCACGGCGCCGACGATGATGTCGCCCGTGGTGCCGTTGATGGAGATGATGTCACCCTCGTGCAGGACGACGTCGGTGCCGGAGATCTTGCACTCCTTGGCCTTCGCGTCGATCTTCAGGGCCTCGGCGCCGCAGACGCAGGGTGCGCCCATGCCACGGGCGATGACGGCCGCGTGGGACGTCTTGCCGCCGTGAGAGGTGAGGATGCCCTCTGCTGCGACCATGCCCTTGAGGTCGTCAGGAGTGGTCTCCCAACGGACGAGGATGCACGGCTTCTCGATGTTGTGGTAGTGGACGGCGGCGTCGGAGGAGAACACGACGGCACCGACGGCAGCACCGGGGGAAGCGTTCATGCCCTTGGCAACGACGTCGAACTTGGCCTTCGGGTCGAACTGCGGGTGCAGGAGCTGATCGAGCTGCTCCGGGGCGACGCGCATGATTGCCTGCTCGCGGGTGATGCGGCCCTCGTCGACCATCTGCATGGCGACCTTCAGTGCGGAGAGCGCGGTACGCTTGCCGACGCGGGTCTGGAGCATCCAGAGCTTGCCCTGCTCGATGGTGAACTCGAGGTCCATCATGTCTGCGTAGTGGTCCTCGAGAATCTCGAAGACGTGGTAGAGCTCCTTGCCTGCCTCCTCGAGGCCCGGGGTCTTCGGCAGGTCGGCGATGGGCTCCGTGTTGCGGATGCCTGCGACGACGTCTTCGCCCTGGGCGTTCACCAGGAAGTCGCCGTAGCGCTCGTTCGTGCCGTCGGCGGGGTTGCGCGTGAAGGCGACGCCAGTCGCGGAGGTGTTGCCCTTGTTGCCGAAGACCATGACCTGCACGTTGACTGCGGTTCCGAGGTCATCGGGAATCTTGTTCTGCTTGCGGTACAGGACGGCACGCTCGGTGTTCCAGGATCCGAAGACGGCCTGCTCGGCAAGGCGCAGCTGCAGGTAGGGATCCTGCGGGAACTCGGCAACGCCGTTCGGCGCGACCTCGGGGTGTGCCTGGGAGTCGACGTTCTTCGCGAAGATGCCTTTGAAGGTCTCGGTCAGGTCCTTGAGGTCGTCAGCGGTGAGCTCGGTGTCGAGCTTGACGCCCTTCTCGGCCTTCTTCTCGTTGATGGCGTCCTCGAACAGCTGGCCGTCGACGCCCATGACGACGTCGGAGAACATCTGGACGAAGCGGCGGTAGGAGTCCCACGCGAAGCGCTCGTTGTTCGTCTGCTTGATGAGGCCGTTGACGGACTCGTCGTTAAGGCCGAGGTTCAGGACCGTGTCCATCATGCCAGGCATGGAGAACGGGGCGCCGGAACGGACCGAGACCAGCAGAGGATCGTCGGGGTCGCCGATCCTCTTGCCCATGCGCTTCTCGAGGTCCTTGCGATACTCGTCGATCTCGTCGAGGACGCCGTCAGGCCAGACGTTGCCCGCGCTGGAGTAGGCAACGCAGGTCTGGCAGGTGATGGAGAATCCCGGAGGAACGGGCAGGCCGATGTTGGCCATCTCGGCGAGGTTCGCGCCCTTGCCGCCCGTAATCCACTTGGCCTCGTCAACGCTCTTGCCGGCGACCTCGGTAACGTTGTTACCGTTTTCGTCAACGCCGAATTTGTACACGTGCTTTTCAGCCATTTGACACCCCTGATCGTTTTTCCATGGTGCGAAGTCGCACCCCAACACTTGCGGAGCCACTCTGAAACCCCTGCGGTGGCGTCCCTAACGAAACCTATTGTATCCACACATATTGGTTGTTTGCCCATAAATAAACGTTAACGGGTAAAAAAGGTCGCTGGCATCCATTCGGGTGCCAGCGACTACCATGCGTGGAATAGTTCTTTACTTTGTGGAAGCTATGGAGTAGATGCTAGAGCTCTTCCACCTTGCTGTCGACGCGACGGCCTGCCTCGAGCTTCGGCTCCTCGCCGGTAAGCGACATCAGGACCGTGATTGCGGGGCCAAGCAGGTCAATCGAGGGGATGCCGCGACCGTCAAGCTCGCGACGGATGTCTCTGCGAAGGTTCCTGTCGACGATGGTGTGGAACACGGCGGTCGGCACGCCCTCCTCCACGTTCTCGTCAAGATACTTGGTGACGGTCGCCAGGTCCCTGACGTTGCCGACGCTCTTGATGATCACGCTGTCTTCGCCAAACTGGTCGGCGGCAGCCTCGACGACGCTCGTAGCCGTCTTGCCGCGCGCGTCCGAGATGACGATCACGACGGGAGTTGGCACGTCAAAGATGTCGTCCTCAAGAATCGCTTCGTCTGCCATATCAACCTCCAAGCCAAGGGGCGCAGCCCCCGCGTTACGACCTAACTCACAGCCAATCCTACTTCTTCTTCGAGAGGACGCCAATGTTTGCGACGCCACTGAACACGGAAGCGAAACGGTTCAGCAAACGAAGGCGGTTCTCTCTTACTACAGTGTCCTCGTCCATGACGAGCACGTCATCAAAGAAACGGTCGATTGGCTCCCTTAGTTCGGCGAGAGCCTTGCAGGCACCCCTGTAGTCCGCCTCGCCAAGCGCCTTCTCCACGTTTTCGCTACCTTTCTGGCACGCGTCCAGAAGGGCCCTCTCCGCGTCGCCCATGATGGACTCGTCCACCTCGACGCCGAGTTTCGCATCGCCCAGGTGCGCCGCACGTGCGTAGGCGGTCGCAAGGTCGTCGAAGAGCTCCGGCTGGTCGCGCCTCGCGTCCTCGAGCGCGTGCGCACGCTCCAGGAACTCCTCGGGGTCGATGACGCCCACGCTCGAGACTGCCTCGATCGTGTCGGGCGAGATCTTCTCGTCCTTGGCAATCGTGTTCAGGCGGCCGGCGAAGAACTTCTCGACCTGAGCCTGCACCTTGTCGCGGTCGAACTCGAGGCCCTGCCCCGCATACGCGTCCAGCGACTTCGCGATGAGCGACTTCAACGAGACGGCAGGCAGCGTGCGCAGCATCGAGATGATGCCGATGGCGGAGCGGCGCACGGCGAACGGGTCCGAGGAGCCGGTGGGCGGCTCGTCGATCGCGAAGATGCCGCAGACGGTGTCGAGCTTGTCCGCGATGGCGACGCACTTGCCGACGATGCCGGACGGCAGCTCGTCTCCCGCGAAGCGCGGGCGATAGTGGTCGCGGATGGCCTCGGCCACCTCTTCGGGCTCGCCGGACGCCTTCGCGTAGTAGCCGCCCATGACGCCCTGCTGGCTCGTGAACTCCACGACGGCCTGCGTCACGAGGTCCGCCTTGGCGAGAAGGGCCGCACGCGCGGCGTTCGACACCGTCGTGTCGTCGCAGCCGGCCTGGGTCGCAACCTCGGGGGCGACCTCCTGCATGCGCAGGGCCTTCTGGTACACGGTGCCGAGCTTCTCCTGAAACACGACGTCCTTCAGCTTCTGCACGTAGTCCTCGAGCGGCCTCTTCAAGTCCTCCTCGTAGAAGAACTTCGCGTCGTCCAGACGGGCGCGCACGACGCGCTCGTTGCCGTCGATGACGCGCTCGTTGTTGCGGTGCGCGCTGTTGGAGACGACGACGAACTCGCGGGTGAGGGCACCCTTGGCGTCATACACCGGGAAGTAGCGCTGGTTGGAGAGCATCGAGTCGCAGATGATCTCGTTCGGGACGTTCAGGAACTCCTCGTCGAACTTGCCCACGAGGACCGTGGGGTACTCCGTGAGGTTCACGACCTCGTCGAAGATGCGCTTCGGCGTGTCGACGTGCGCGCCCCCGCGCTCGGCCTCGACCTGGGAGATGCCGTCGCGAATGACCTTGCGGCGCTCGTCCTCGAAGAGCACGCCCGCCTTGCGGCACACGTCGACGTAGCTCGCCGGGTCCTTCACCACGTGCTCGCCAGGGCCAAGCACGCGGTGCCCGCGCGTGACGTTGGAGGACGTGACGTCTGCGTATGCGACGGGGACGACCTCCTCGCCCAGGAGCGCGCAGATCCAGCGGATTGGACGCACGAACGTCGCGTGCTCGGACCCCCAGCGCTGGCTGCGGTAGTTCGGCCACTCGAGGGACGCGATGGAGTTCTGGGAGAGCTCGGTCAGGATGGGGACCGCCGGCCTGGAGGGCACGTTCTTCTCGACGAAGACGTACTCCCTGCCGTCGGCGTCCTGCCTGCGCACGAGCTCCGTGGCGTCGAGGCCGAACTTGCGCGCGAAGCCGGCGGCCGCTTTCGTGGGGTTGCCGTCCGCGTCGAACGCGATGTTTGCCGCGGGGCCGCGCTTGACCTCGTGGACCTCCTTCGTGGAGGTGGCGACGTCCTTCACAAGGACCGTCAGGCGGCGCGGGGTGCTCATGGGAGTGACCTCGCCGTGCTCGAGGCCGGCCTCGTCCAGGCCGGCGCGGACGAGCTCGCCGAACTGCTTGATGGCGTGGATGAGCGGGGCGGACGGCATCTCCTCCGTGCCGACCTCAAGCAGGAAATCCAAGGTGTCTGCCATTTAGGCCACCTCCCCCTTCTTGTTGTCCGCGTCGGTCTTTGACGCCACCAGCTCGAGGTAGGCCTCGCAGCAGGCCTTGGCGATGGTGCGGACGCGGAGGATGTAGTTGGCCCTCTCCGTAGCGGAGATGGCGCCACGGGAGTCGAGCAGGTTGAAGGCGTGCGAGCACTTCATGACGCAGTCGTACGCGGGAAGCGGCAGCTTGCGCTCCAGGCAGGCGTGACACTCCCTCTCGTAGTCGTCGAACTTCTGTCGCATCATGTCGACGTTCGCGACCTCGAAGTTATACGTGGAGAACTCGAACTCGTTCTCGTGGAACACGTCGCCATACGTCATGGGCGTGCCATCGGGCAGGTAGCTCCACACGAGGTCGTACACGGAGTTCACGCCCTGTGCGTACATGGCGATGCGCTCGAGTCCGTAGGTGATCTCGACGGGGACGGGGTCGACCTCCAGGCCGCCCACCTGCTGGAAGTACGTGAACTGCGTCACCTCCATGCCGTTGAGCCACACCTCCCAGCCAAGGCCCCATGCGCCGAGCGTGGGAGACTCCCAGTCATCCTCGACGAAGCGCACGTCGTGGTCGTTGGGGTCGAGGCCGATGGCCGCGAGCGACCCCAGGTACAGGTCCTGCGAGTCCACGGGGGACGGCTTCAGCAGCACCTGGAACTGGTAGTAGTGCTGCAGGCGGTTGGGGTTGTCGCCGTAGCGGCCGTCGGCCGGGCGGCGGCACGGCTGCGGGTAGCAGGTGCGCCAGGCGGCGGGCCCCAGGGAGCGCAGCAGCGTGGCCGTGTGGAACGTGCCCGCACCGACCTCGCTGTCGTACGGCTGCATGACGGTGCAGCCCTGCTCCGCCCAGTACTTATCAAGCGTCAGGATGATCTCCTGAAACGTAAGCGGCTTGTCGCTCATGTCCCTTAAAGCTCCCATCGTATGTCTTCCGGCGCGGCGGCTACAGCCCGCGCGCGTCGCTTATCGGCCAGAAAATGAACAGCGCCCTCGAGGATACCTTACTTGTGCTCACGGGCCCAAAGTACCTTGAGTCGAGCGAGTTCGTCCTGTTGTCGCCCATGACCCAAATGCACCCGTCCGGCACCTTGTACGGGTAGGAGATCGCCTCGCTAAGGATGCTGGACTGCTGCTCGAGCGGATAGGTGGGCTTGTCCAGCACGTACGGCTCGTTCAGCTTCTTCCCGTCCACGTACACGTGGCCGTCCTTCAGGTCCACCGTCTGGCCACCCGTCGCTATGACCCGCTTGATGAGCGTCGTGCCGGGCTTCTCCGGGTCGTCGAACGTCACCACGTCCCCGCGCTTTGGCGTCGAGCCCCGGTAGGTGACCTTCTCGCCCACGAGGCGGTCTCCCTCCTGAATGGTCTCGAGCATCGAGCCGGAGGGCACGATGTACACCTCGGCCACGAACGTCCGCACCAGAAGCGCGAGCGCAACGCCTACGGCTATCGTGATGACCCAGTCGAGCCAGGTGGGAAGCCTTCTGTCCCTCTGAGCGCCCTCTTCCTCAGCCATCGCACTCACCCTCCTCGCGCCGCGCCGCCTCGCGGGCGAACGCGCGCTCCTCGTCGGTCAGGGTCGCGGCGTCCAGCAGGTCCGGGCGCCAGCGCGCCGTGCGCTCGATCGAGCTGCGCCTGCGCCACGCGTCAACGGCGCCGTGGTCGCCGGAGAGCAGCACGTCCGGAACGTGCCTTCCCTCGAAGTCCGCAGGCCGCGTGTACTGCGCGTACTCCAGCAGGCCGTCGCTGAACGATTCGTCCTCGGCGCTCTTCTCGTCCCCCAGGGCGCCCGGCAGCAGCCTCACGACGGAGTCGATCACCACGAGCGCCGCGAGCTCGCCGCCGGTGAGCACGTAGTCGCCGAGCGAGAACACCTCGTCCGCGAGCTCGTAGGCGCGCTCGTCCATGCCCTCGTAGCGGCCGCATACCAGAAGCACGCGGTCGAGCGTGGCAAGGCGGCGTGCGCACGACTCGTCGTAGCGCCTTCCGCAGGGCGAGAAGAACACGACGTGCGGCTTGGCGTCTCCCCTCGAGGCGATGTCGCGCACCGCCTCGAAGATCGGGGCCGGCTTCATGAGCATGCCCTGCCCGCCGCCGAACGGCGCGTCGTCCACGGTGTTGTGGCGGTCGTGGGTCCAGTGCCTGAGGTCGTACGCCTCGAAGTCGAGTATCCCCTTGCGCTGTGCGCGACCCATGATCGACTCGTCCAGGTAGGGTGCGAAGACCTGCGGGAACACCGAGAGCGTCTCGAACCTCATCCTATCCCTCCGCTTCGACCAGTCCGTCCGGCGCGCTCACGTGAATGGCGCCGTCCTCGTCCGTCCCAAGGACGAACTCTTCCACCACGGGGAGCATGACCTCCCCGAAGGGGCCCATGATCGACCAGACGTCGTTCGCCGGGCCCACCATGACCTCCTCTATTCTGCCGAGGGGGCCAATCTTCTCGTCCACGACGGCCCTTCCCATGAGCCAGTCGGCGTCATGGTACTCGAAGCCCTCCGGCAGGTCGTCCACGCGAGCCAGCAGCGTCTTGCCCACGAGCGACGACGCGGCGTCGATGCCGTCCACTCCGGCGAGGCGGACCAGCTGGCCCCTGTCCCCGTCGTCCGCGGACGCGACGCTGCGCACGCGAGGGCCCTTCAGCGGCGGCGGTACGACCGCAACCTCAAGGCCCTTGCGCATAAGCGAGGGAAGGCCGTGGACGGGAACCGTCACGACCTCCCCTTTCCTCCCGTGGGTCTTTACCACACGGGCTATGGCTCTGTATTCGATACGCACGAGACGTCTAGCCTAGAACCTCAACCTCTACGGAGGTGCCCACCCTCGAGCCAAGCGCACGTGCGAGCGTGCGGATGGCCTTTATGGTGCGGCCCCTCCTGCCGATAATCCTTCCGGCATCCTCCTCGGCACAGGAGACCTCGATGAGCGCTGCGCCCTCGCTGTCCGTAACGTCCAGCGAGACGGCGTCCTCGTTGGTCACGAGTCCGCAGACGATGTACTCAACCAGGTCTGCCACCTTATCGGAGGCAAGTTCCTCAGAGTCGTCAGAGAGCTGGTCCAGGGAATCCACGACGTCCGCGATTTCCTCGGACACGATGGCTACTCCGCGTCCTCGGCGGCAGCAGCGGCCTTGGCGGCAGCCTTCTTGGAGAGCTTCTGCTTCTTCTCGGGAGCGGGAGCGTCGCTGCGGGCGATGTCGATCAGGTGAGCGACGGCGTTGCTGGGCTGGGCGCCCTTGGCGACCCACTCGTCGATCTTCTCGAGGTCGAGGTCGATGGTCTTCGGGGTGGTCAGCGGGTTGTAGCGACCAACGAGCTCGATGTAACGACCATCGCGGGGCATGCGGCCGTCGGCGACGACGACGCGGTAGTACGGACGCTTCTTTGCACCGTGACGGGCGAGACGAATCTTAACTGCCAAAACAAAACTCCTTTACATTCGCGGCGCCGGGGTCAGATGAGTTTGTGCGCCGCATAGCCGCAATTAGCGACTTTATATTCTACGACACCGCCCTAACGTATCAAGGTGTCGTTTTTGTGAACCTTGCGCGCCAATTGTGCAGTGCCTTTGACGGGGAACGCTATTTAAGGCGGGCTTAAGAATCGCTCGCTATATTGCACCCAGCAATAGGATTTCAGAAACCCAAGGAGGCCCCATGAACATACTTGTCGTGGAGGACGAGAGGAACCTTGCCGATGCCATCGTCCGCATCGTGTCCGACGCCGGATTCAACTGCGAGGCCGTGTACGACGGTAACGCCGGCCTCACCTCCGCGGAGAGTGGCCTGTACGACGCCGTCATCATGGACGTGATGCTCCCCGGCATGGACGGCATACAGATCGTGCACGAGCTGCGCCACCAGGGCAACTCCATCCCCGTCCTCATGCTCACGGCCCGCACGTCCACCTCGGACAAGGTCGAGGGGCTCGACGCCGGCGCGGACGACTACATGACGAAGCCGTTCGAGGCGCCTGAGCTGCTCGCGCGCCTGCGTGCGCTCACGCGCAGGCAGGGCGACGTCGTGATCGACACCGTGACCTTCGCGGACCTTACGCTCGACCTCGAGACGCACGACCTCTCGTGCGACGGGCGAGAAGTGCATCTCTCGGGCAAGGAGTTCGAGGTCCTGAAGATGCTCATGAGCTCAAACGCGCGCGTCGTGTCCAAGCAGGACCTCCTCACCCGCGTGTGGGGCGCCGACGCCGACGCGTCCGAGAACTCCGTCGAGGCGTACATCTCGTTCCTGCGCAAGAAGCTCACGCACGTGCATTCCAAGGTGCAGATCACGACGCTGCGCATGCTCGGCTACCGCCTCGAGGCGTTCGACGGCCAAGAGTAGCGTTGGTGCGCCATGCTCAAGAAGCTCAAGAGAAAGTTCGTAGCCATCGTCACGACGCTCGCGGGGCTCGTCCTCGCGGGCGTCCTTGCGATGTCGCTCTACTCCACCTACGTCAACCAGCAGAACCTCATCGCGGGCGCCCTCGACCGCAACCTCGAGGGGACCACGGAGGCCGTCCCCGTCATCGGCTCCACGCGAAAGGGCGCGCCCGGCAAGCGCAACTCCAACATGCTCGCCCTCACCGTCGAGATATCGCAGAGCGGCGTCGTCCTCGAGTCGAGCGACGACAACGTGAGCATAAACGGCCCCGTGCTCGAGAAGGTGGTGGAGCAGGTACTCGAGGCGTCCGCAAACCATGGGAGCCTTCCCGAGTACCACGTGTCGTGGAAGTCTGCCACGACGAGCTCCGGCACGACCCGCATCGCGATCGTCGACACGACCGCCGTGGACGACACGTTCCACAATACCCTCGTCCGCGACGTCGAGATCATTGCCGTGGGAATCCTCGTCCTGTTCGGCATCTCGTGGAAGCTCGCGGACTGGGCGCTCGCGCCCGTCCAGCGCGCCTGGGACCAGCAGCGCCGCTTCGTGTCCGACGCGTCGCACGAGCTGAAGACGCCGCTCGCCGTCATCCTCGCGAACACGCAGATCCTCCAGCGCGACAAGGCCCTCCCCGCAGACTCCAGGCGCTGGGTGGACAGCACGGCCGAGGAGGCCGGCCACATGAAGACGCTCGTGAACGACCTGCTTCAGCTCGCGCGTGCAGACGAGAGCGTCGCCGGCACCACAGGCATCCTCAAGCGCGCCGACGTCGACCTCTCGGACATCGTGAGCTCCGCAGCCCTCGAGTTCGACGCCGTCGCGTTCGAGCGCGGGACTTCCGTGGAGGACTCCGTCGCGGAGGGCGTGCACGTGCAGGGCGACGCGGACTGGCTGCGCCGCATGGTCCGCATCCTCATCGACAACGCGGTGAAGTACGCCGCCGCGGGCACCACCGTCAAGGTGACGCTCGAGCGACGGAGCAAGGGCTGCCGCCTGACGGTGAACAACCAGGGCCCCACGATCCCCGTGGAGGACCTGCCGCACGTCTTCGAGCGGTTCTACCGCTCCGACAAGGCGCGCACCCGCGACGGCGGCGCCGGCGGCTTCGGCCTGGGCCTCGCGATCGCGAAGTCCACCGTCGACGCGCACGGTGGCACAATCCAGTGCACGAGCGACGAGAAGAGCGGCACAACGTTCACGGTGACCCTCTAGGGCACGAGGTCCGGTCCTTCTCGCCTGCGTGGCCTATAATCTGCGCAGTGATGGTCTGCGCAGCGTATCGCAGGCCTTGTTGCGCGACGGACGACGCAGGTGGAGGGAGCCGCGGTGGCTACACCCATGACAGAGTGGTCGGGGCCCGCGATAGGCCTGCTCGACCTTGACGCGTTCTTTGCGTCCGTGGAGCAGCTCGACCACCCAAAGTGGCGCGGCAAGCCAATCATCGTGGGCGGCTCGCCGGAGCGGCGCGGCGTGGTCTCGACCGCGTCGTACGAGGCCAGGCGCTTTGGCGTGCATTCCGCCATGCCGTCGTACCAGGCAAAGCGGCTGTGCCCGGACGCCATCTGGACGCAGGGCCACTTCGACCGCTACCGCCAGGTGTCCGCGCAGGTGATGCAGACGATCCTGGACGAGACGCCGCTCGTGGAGCAGGTCTCGATCGACGAGGCGTTCTTCGACGTGACGCCCGGGCGCTTCTCGCGCGAGAGCCCCATCGCCATCTGCCGACGCATCCAGGGCCGCGTGGCCGAGCTGGGCGTCACGTGCTCCATAGGCATTGGCACCAGCAAGACCGTCGCGAAGATCGCGTCAGAGCGCCAGAAGCCGCGCGGCATGACCGTGGTGCTGCCCGGGACGGAGGCGGCGTTCCTGGCGCCGCTGCCCGTCTCTGCCATGAGCGGCGTCGGCAAGGCGACGGAGGCGCGGCTGCGGCAGATGGGCATCGCCACGCTGGGGCAGCTCGCGCGGCAGGACCCGGAGCGCATGCGTCGCGCGTTCGGCGTCGCGGGGCCGAGCCTCGTCACGCGCGCGGCGGGACGTGAGGTGTCGCGCGTGCGCGAGCGCGCGAAGCCGGAGGCCGCGAAGTCCGTGTCGAACGAGCGCACGTTCGCGCACGACCTCACGACGCGCGAGGACGTGGCCGCGGCCGTGCGCATGGTGAGCCAGATGGTGGGCACGCGCCTGAGGTCGAAGGGCCTGCGCGGCCACCAGGTGACGCTGAAGCTGAAGTTCTCGTACGACAAGACGCGCACCGCGCAGCGCCAGCTTGACGCCCCCACGGACGACGAGCACGTCTTTGGCGCGCAGGCGCTGCGCCTGCTGGACGACATCTGGCGCGAGGGCACGCCCGTCCGCCTGGTGGGCGTGGGCGTAAGCGGCTTTGGCCCAAAGGCGCCCCGCCAGCGGCAGCTCGAGCTCTTCTCGCCCGACGCGGGCGAGAAGGACGAGGCCACGGCACCGGGAAGGCACCGTGACCTCAGGGCGCTCTCCGTCGCGGCGGACGAGGTGCGCTCGCGCTTTGGGAAGGGGTCGCTCAGCCTTGGGTCCGAGCTCAGGCTGAGGGAGTCCGCCTCTGACACCGCCCCCATGAACAAGGACGCGGACTAGCGATCCGCGGGCGCCTCGCCCTCCAGGCCCAGCTCCACGCGCGGAGCGTCGCCCCAAAGGCGCTCCAGGCGGTAGTAGTCGCGGGCCTCCGGCTTGAAGACGTGCACCACGAGCGCGCCGTAGTCCATGAGCACCCAGGACGAGCCCCCGCGGCCCTCCGTGGACACGGGCTTCTCGCCGCACTCGGCGGCCAGGCGATTCTTGACCTCCTCGGTCACCGCGTCCAGCTGGGGGTTGTTCTGCACCGTGCAGATGAGGAAGTAGTCGCACACGTCCGTCGCGTCCCTCAGGTCCAGAAGCACGATGTCCGTTGCCTTCTTGTCGTCCGCGGCGGTCGCGGCCGCCTTCGCAAGCTCGAGCGATGTAACCGTCATGTTGCCTACCTTCCGGCCGGGGCGTCTGACCCGGCCCTCGCCCTCCTCAGGACGAGCTCGTTGTATATGTCAAGCGTACCTGGATACAGGTAGCGCCTGGTTTCCACCACGTACGTGATTCCCCCGCAGAACGAGTTCCAGAACACGTCGTCCAGCGAGGCCTTGCCCACCATGTCGCGCGTCTTTTGGATGCCGACGCTCCCCGTGCGCAGGGGCTCGATGCCGTCCGCCACGAACACCACCTCGTCCAGGGACGTCATGTCCACGGCAGCCGTCGTGTGGCGCGCAATCGCCTGGAACACCTCCGGCGGGAGCTCTGGGTAGAGCGCCGGCAGCTCGCGCGCGGCCACGACGCCGTGGAGCAGTGGCCGCACCAGGTCGAGGTCGACCCCAAAGTCGATTCCCAGCTCGCGCGCACGCCGCACGAGCTCGTCGTCCGGCACCACCTTGTCCCAGTCGTGCAGGATGCCGGCGACGCGCGCGAGGAACGGGTCCACGTCGTAGCGCAGCGCCAGGGACTCCGCGCAGCGCGCGACGGAGAGCGAGTGCGCAAGGCGGCGCGGCTTCACGGCGCTCATGCGGTCCGTCAGGTCAGACTCGAGCCTTTCTATGCAGGAAAGCTGGTCCTGTGTGTACTCTGCCCTTCTCATCTGGCTACTCACGACCTTCCGTTGGCTTGGAGCCATAGCCAAGCTGGCTCGCGCCGTACAGCTGGTGCTTGTGTATGTACCCCGTCACGGCGTCCGGAGTCAGGTACCTGAGGCTCTGCCCGTGGCGCACGCGCTCGCGCAGGTAGCTGGAAGAGATCGCCAGCGCCGGCACCTCCAAGTACGTCACGTCGAAGTGGATGCCCGACTCCTCGATCGCCCGCTGAGCGTGCGAGAGGTCATAGCCGGGCCGCGTCGCGCCCACGAGGTGCGCGAGTCTGCCCAGGCGCTCCGCGTCTCGCCACCGCACGATATCCGCTATGGCGTCCGCCCCGGTGATGAAGTAGATCTCCACGTTCTCCGGATAGATGGCGCGCAGGCGCTCCAGCGTGTCCGCCGTATACGTGATGCCCGCGCGGTCCACCTCGAAGCGGCTCGCAAGGAAGTGCGGGTTGTCCGCCGTCGCAAGGAGCGTCATCGCATAGCGGTCCTCGCCCTCGGACACCCGCTTGTCCTGCTTGAACGCGGGGCGTCCGGCCGGCATGAACACGACGGTGTCCAGCTCAAGGTCGTCGAACGCCTGCTCCGCCGCGACGAGGTGGCCGTTGTGGATGGGGTCGAACGTGCCGCCCATCACGCCAAGCCGGTACGTGCGCCCCGGCTCCTGCCCGAGCATGGGCAGGTCGCCGCGCCTCACGACGTCAGCCGCCACGCGCTCTATCTCGTCGATGCTCAGTCCCATCGGCACCCCCTAGAAAACCAGCAGCTCGTCGCGGTGTATGACGGGCTGGCCGTCCTTCTCGGGCATGAAGCGCGCGATCACGTCAAGCCGGAGCCCATGCACGCGCCCGATGTCCTCCGATGAGTAGCGCGTAATGCCTCGCCCCAGAAGCGCTCCGCCCGCGGAGACAACGTTCACGACGTCGCCAGTCGAGAAGCGCCCCTCCGCGCTCGTGACGCCCACGGGAAGCACGGACGCGCCGCGCTCCAGGATGGCCCGGCTCGCGCCCGCGTCCAGGAGGACGGAACCGCGCGGCATCTCGGCGAGGCCGATCCAGAGCTTCCTGGCGCTCTCGTGCTGGACCCCCGCCGGCGCCTCGAACCTGGTGCCAAGCCCTTCTCTCTCGATGACGCGCCTGAAGGAGTCGCGCTCGCGACCGCGGCACACCACCATGGGCACGCCGGCCGCGATCATCGCGCGGGCCGCGCGCACCTTCGACGCCATGCCGCCCGTACCAACGGCAGAGCCAGCTCCTCCCGCCATCGCGGAAATCTGGGGCGTCACCTCCTCCACGCGCGGCACGAGGCGCGCCGTGGGGTCGCTCGCGGGATTCGCGGTGTACAGGCCGTCGATGTCCGAGAGGATCACGTACAGGTCCGCGTTCAGCATCGCCGCGACGATGGCGCCGAGCATGTCGTTGTCGCCGAAGTTGATCTCTGTGAACGACACGGTGTCGTTCTCGTTCACCACGGGAACGGCGCCGAGCTCGAGCATCCTGCCCAGGGTGTTTCGGGCGTTCAGGTAGCCCTCGCGGTCCGTCAGGTCCCTGCGGGTCAGAAGCACCTGGCCGCACGGCACGCCACGGCGCGCGAGCTGCTCCGCGTACACCTCCGTGAGCGCGGCCTGGCCTGCCGCCGCACACGCCTGGCGGCCGGGCATGTCCGTCGGCCGGGCGTCGAGCCCCAGCCTCTCCATGCCGGCCGCAACGGCGCCGGACGACACGATCACGACGTGATAGCCCTGCTCCTGCAGGTCTGCGGCCTGGTCGCACAGCGACCCTATGAACGTTCGGTCGGGACGCCCGGACTCGTCCACCAGCGTGGACGAGCCCACCTTCACGACGACGACGTTTGGGGCCTCGAAGATGTCCTCCATCCCTACTCCCCCGCCTGCACTTCCACGACCTCGACCTCGGGCGCGTCCGCATCCACGTTCTCGATCCCGTCGATCATCGTGTCGTCCGCATCGTCCAGCTCGTCGAAGTCGTCCTCGTCCTCGGAACCCTCGTACGTGAAGCTGTAGCCCAAGATCCTGACCTCGTCCCCGTTTTTGCAGCCGGCGGCGGCGAGCCTGTCGTCGAGCCCGATTCTGTCGAACCTGTGCTGCAGGTAGGCGATGGCCTCGTCGTTGTCCCAGTCCGTCTGGATGACCATGCGCTCCACGGCACCACCGGACACGCGCCAGATGCCGGCGGACTCGCTCTTGATGGAGACCATGGCGTCCCTGCGACGGCGCATGAGCTCCGCGCCCTGGTTCAGCGCAATGCTCGACTCCGCGTCCTCCTCGACCTTGACGGCGCTCCTCAGGGCCCTCACCTCGGCGGCGGTCCTGGACACAAGTTCGTCCAGGCCCTTGCCCGTCACGGCTGACACCGAGAAGAACGGGCGGCCGTCCTTCTCGGCCTCCTCGCGCAGGCGCCTGACGGCGTCCTCCGCGCCCGGCATGTCGCACTTGTTCGCGACGACGATCTGCGGGCGCTCCGCAAGCTCCGCGGCGTACGCGTCAAGCTCGTGGTTGATGGCGCGATAGTCCTCCACGGGGTCGCGACCCTCGTAGCCGCCCGTCACGTCCACGACGTGCAGGATGAGCGCCGTGCGCTCTATGTGGCGCAGGAACTGGTGGCCAAGGCCCTTGCCCTCGCTCGCACCCTCGATGAGGCCGGGCACGTCCGCGACGACGAACGACGAGCCGTCCTTCGCGCGCACCATGCCAAGGTTCGGCACGAGCGTCGTGAACGGGTAGTCCGCGATCTTCGGCCGCGCGGCAGAGATCCTCGCGATGATGGAGCTCTTGCCTACGGACGGCATGCCCACGAGTGCCGCGTCCGCCATGAGCTTCATCTCAAGCTCGATCCAGTGCTCCTGGGAGGGTTCGCCCTTCTCGGCAAACGCCGGAGCGCGACGCACGGACGTGACAAAGTGAATGTTCCCGCGACCTCCCACGCCACCCGGTGCCACGACGACCCTCTGCCCCACCTTCGTGAGGTCCGCGATGTCGTAGAGGGGCTCCATGGTCTGGGGATCGAGCTCGTGCACCACGGTGCCCAGCGGCACCTTCAGCACAAGGTCCTGCCCGTCCCTGCCATGCTTGCGCGCGCCCTTTCCGTGGGTTCCCCTCTCGGCGCGGAAGTGGTGCTTGAAGCGGTAGTCGATGAGCGAGGAGAGCTGCGGGTCGGTCTCGAGGACCACGTCGCCGCCGCGGCCGCCGTCGCCGCCGTCGGGCCCGCCCTTGGGCACATGCGCCTCGCGGCGGAACGACATGCATCCCGCACCGCCGTCCCCGCCCCTCACGTTGATGCGACATACGTCGGTAAATGTGTTGGTTGGCATTGTAACCTCCTTGGCTGTGTCAAATGGTAAGCCATCCTGGTCCGACATTCGACATCGTCTCGCACGTGTCCGCCAAGATAGAAAAACACCCCGGACCAGGGGCCCAGGGTGTCATTCGCATCTGTTTGCCGCAACTAGGCGGTGCGGACGTGCACGTAGTGCTTCTTGCCCTTCACGAACTCGACGGTGCCGTCTGCGAGGGCGAACAGGGTGTCGTCCTTGCCACGGCCGACGTTGTCGCCCGGGGTGATGTGCGTGCCGCGCTGACGAACGATGATCTGGCCGGTCTTGACGGCCTGGCCGCCAAAGATCTTGGTGCCGAGGCGCTGGGCGTTGGAGTCGCGACCGTTACGGGAAGTACCCTGGCCTTTCTTGTGAGCCATTCTGTTACCTGCTCTCTACGTAGCTAAGAAAACTTGAAACTGTGAAGACTACTCTGCGGCTTCCTCGGTAGAGGCAGACTTTGCGGCAGTCCTGGTGGTCGGCATGGAGGTGACCTGGAGCTTCGTCAGGTTCTGACGGTGACCCTTGGTGCGGTGATAGCGCTTGCGCTTCTTCAGCTTGAAGACGAGGACCTTCTCGCCCTTGAACTGGTCGAGCACCTCGCAGGTGACCTTCTTCTTCGCGAGCGTGGCAGCGTCAACGACGGTCTTCTTGCCATCATTAAGCATGAGGACGTCAAGCTTGACCTTGTCGCCAGGCTGCGCGTCGAGCTTCTCGACATCGAAGATGTCGCCCTTGGCAACCTTATACTGCTTGCCACCAGTGGTAACGATTGCGTACATGTGTTAACCCTTCATTACTGGTTCTAGTGCAACAGCTGAACATCTTACTAGCGATGACCTGCAGAGTCAACGGGGAAACATCGTTCACACGCAGAACACGCCTAGCACAGAATACCTGCGTTTAGGCGCCCCCGACGGCGCTTGGGAGCGGCTCCACGAGATTGCCATCTTCACCCTCGTGCCACTGCCCCACGCGGCACACGGAAAGCGTCGGACGGCCGGACAGCGCGACGTCGGCCGCAAGACGCTCCGTCGAAAACGCCGCGTCAAGCAGCACCTGCGGTCGCAGCGCGCCATCGTTCGAGGAGCGCGTGGCGAGAAGGACGCGGAGTCCCTCCTCGCACGGCGTCACGTCCCATGAGACCAGCGCGCGGCCGAGGTCGATGGACTTGGGCTTCTCGCCCCTCATGTAGTGGAGCTCGCCCTTCTCCCTCAGCTCCCCGAGCGCCGCGTCGAGCGCGCGCGCCGACCGCGGGCCGCGCACCGTCACGTCCCAGTCCGCGCGGTTCACCCAGGCCTCGAGGGCAGGAAGCCGGCGCGACACGTATGCCGCGGCGTCTGGCGCAAGCCCGCGCGGCGTCGCGGCGCGCAGCATCTCTAGAGCGCTGGCGGGGTCCAGATGCTCCGTCACCATGAGATCGTAGTACTCCCCCACGGACGACGCTCCCACGGGCAGCGCCTGCGAGAACTGGAGCCTGATGCGACGCGCGAAGCCGTTGCCCACGGCAAACGGCACGCCGGAGCGTCTGATGGAGCGGTTGATGGTGCCGAGCACCTCGAGGTGGCCCAGGTAGGCCAGGCGCCCGTCCTTGCGATACCTCACGCGCAGCCGCGACTGGTTGCTAGTGTCTGCCATGCCTGTCCCCCACGATCGCGTTCTCAACACCGAGCTTCGGGCACACGCCGCAGCCCACGCAGCTCTCCCTCGTGCAGTCCGGCGTCGTCACGCCCTGCGCCGCGCGACGGTACTCGCGCCTCAGGAACCCCTGCGACACGGCCGGCGACGTATGCTCCCACGGCAGGCGTGCGTCGAGCGGCGTGTCCGCGGAGGCGATCGCCTCCAGGTCCATGCCCACCTCGGCCGCCGCAGCAGTCCAGCGCTCGAACGAGAACTGGTCCGTCCACGCGTCGAAGCGGCAGCCGTGCCGCCACGCCGCGAGGATGAGGTCGAAGCCGCGGCGTCCCACCTTCGAGAGCACCGCCTCGATGAGCGAGACCTCCGCGTCGTGGTACGAGATCTTGATGGCGTGGTCCGGGCAGGTGCTCAGCAACAGCTGCTGCCGTCTGCGCACCTCCTCGAGGTCGAGCTGGCCGCACCACTGGAACGGTGTGTACGCCTTCGGCACGAACACCGCGACGGAGATTGACACGCTCACGCCGCTCTTAGGGCCCCTGCCCACGACGCTGCGGCCGATCTCCAGCACGCGGTCGGCGGTCTCGTTGATCGCCACGATGTCGTCGTCCGTCTCGGTCGGCAAGCCCATCATGAAGTACAGCTTCATGCGACGCCAGCCGTTGCGAAACGCGTTCTCGGCCGCGGTGTCTATGTCCTTCTCGGTCACGTTCTTGTTGATGACGTCACGCAGGCGCTGGCTGCCGGCCTCCGGCGCAAACGTGAGGCCGCCGCGCTTGGATCCGCCCACCTCCGCCGCCATCTCGACGCCAAACGAGTCCAGGCGCTGCGACGGTATGGACACGCGCACGCCCGTGCCGCGGACGTCGTCGTTGAGCGTGTGCAGGATCTGCGCGCACTGCGAGTGGTCCGTGGTGGAGAGCGACGTGAGCGACACCTCGTCGTGCCCGGTGAGCGCAAGGCCCTCGCGCGCCGCGGCCACCACCTGCTCCGCCGGGCGCTCGCGCACCGGGCGGTATGTCATGCCCGCCTGGCAGAAGCGGCAGCCGCGCGCGCAGCCGCGCAGCACCTCCACGGCAAGGCGGTCCTGCACCACGTCCATGTACGGCACGATCCTCTGCGGCACGGGCTCCGTGGACGAGAAGTCCTGCAGACTTCGCTTATACACCACCGCGGGCGCGCCCGTCTTGGGCTTCGGGACGGCATAGCCCCACTGCGTCGACGTGTCGTCCACGACGACGTCGTACAGGCTCGGCACGTACACGCCCTGGACGCGCGAGAGCTCAAGCAGTATGTCGCGTCTGGCGAGCCCCCTTGCGCGCGCGTCGCGCACGCACGCGCAGATCTCGACCATGGCCTCCTCGCCGTCGCCCAGAAGCACCGCGTCGAACATGGGCGAGACCGGCTCGCAGTTCCACACGGACGGTCCGCCCGCCACGACGATGGGGTCGTCCTGCGCGCGCTCCTCCGCGCGGATGGGTATGCGCGAGAGGTCGAGCGCCTCCACGATGTTCGTGCAGGCCATCTCGTGCGCAAGCGTGAAGCCCACCACGTCGAAGGACGCTATGGGAGAAGAGCTCTCCAGCGCAAGCAGCGGCACGTCCCTTGCGCGCATGAGGTCGGCCATGTCCACCCACGGCAGGTAGCCGCGCTCGCACGACATGCCCTCGACGCGGTTGATCGCCGTGTACAGGATGGAGAGGCCCATGTTGGGAAGGCCGACCTCGTACACGTCCGGGTACATGAGCACCACGTGGAACGGGCCGTCCTGCTCCTCGATGGCGCCCCACTCGTGGTCGAGGTAGCGGGAGGGCTTCGCCACCTGCCCAAGCAGCGGCTCCAGCCGCGGGTACAGGTCTTCTCTCCTAAGCCTCATCGCATCCCCCAGATATCACCACGTAGCCGTCGTCGCGGCCGCCATTGCCGTCTTGTCCCGCAGCCACGCGCGGCGCCGGAAGCGTGCGGCGGTCATCCCCCGTGTGGACGCGGACCTCACCCGGACGCGCCCCAAAGCCCACGCCCGCACGCTCGCCCGCGGCCTTCGCCGCACGGCTCGCCACGCGCGCCGCCGCGTCCACGATCGGCCCCACGGCGGAGTCCGCCACAAGTCCGCGCACGTCGGGCAGCGTGGGCGGGTCGTTGCGCAGGCGCGCGGCAGCACCTGTCGCCACGGTGCCGGCAAATCCCACGGCCGCCTTCACGGCCCACTGCGGCACGGGCAGGACCTCCGTCGCACGGCGCGCCACGGAGCGCCATGCAAGCCCCGCCGCGATGACGGCCGCAACGTCCGCGGAGCTCGCGACGGACATGGGGTGCCCGCACGCGGCCGCGACGTCCAGCGCCAGCTTCGCCTGGCGCACCGTCATTATGGGGAAGTCCGCGCTCGGCAGCACCTGCACGGCACCCACGGCCGCGTTCTGCAGCGCGCTCGTCCTCACGAGCTCGCGTACCTTCTGGTCGCGGCAGAACGGGAAGCTCGCGGCAAAGGCTATGCCCTTCTCGCCCGCGGCGTCCACCAGCCAGCTGGCCAGGTTCGCACGCACCGCATCCGCGCCCGAGGCCGGAACGGCGCTCACCAGGGCGGCAACCTCCTCGGGAAGGTTGTTCGCGCCCAGGTCCAGCACGGAGTCCACCACGACGCCCACGGGCACGCCGCAGCGGGCCAGGCCCTCCGCCACGCGCTCCGCGGCCGCGACGTGCGTGCCGGCCACAACCACGGCCGCGTCCCAGCCCGGCGACGGCGGCTCGCACGCGGCAAGCGCCTCGACGCGCACCGTCGCCGTGGCCTGGCGCGGCATGAACGCGTCCTTCACCGCAAGCACCACGTCCCTCGCGGCGCTCGTGTCCACCACCACAAGGACGCTCAGCGGCGTCGACCTGTCCTTCTCGCTCTTTTGGCCGGCACGCAGGATGTCTGCGATGTCGCCCAGCGAAACCTTGCTCTTCTTGGGCATAACCTCACCTCGCGGGCGTCGATTTCGAACGCGGCGCTACGCCGCCTTCGGCTTGTGGTGCCATACGGACTGCACCATTCCCACCGCCGCTATCTGCACGGACATCGAGGACGAGCCGTAGCTCACAAACGGCAGCGGGATGCCGGTGATGGGCATGATGCCTATGCACATGCCCACGTTCTGCAGAAGCTGGAACGACCACATCGTAGCGCACCCCACGAGCACGAGCTTCCCAAACGGCGACTCGATTCTCATCGCGAGGAAGATGGTCGAGAATATGAGCGCCGCAAACAGCATCAGCAGCACCACGGACCCCACGAAGCCAAACTCCTCGGCGAGAAGCGCAAAGACGAAGTCCGTGTGCGCCTCGGGAAGGAAGCCGCCGCCGGCCTGCGTCGCCTTGCCGATGCCCTTGCCGAATATCCCGCCGGAGCCGACGGCGATCTTCGCCTGCTGGAGGTTGTAGCCGTTGCCCGAGGGGTCCACGGAAGGGTCGGCGAACACGATGAGTCGGTTGAGCTGGTACTGCTTCAGCGGGTGCGGCACGCCGGGCGTCATGGACATCACGACGACGAGGGTCGCGAGCGCCACGATGCCGGCGATGGTCACGATGACCCACGAACGCTTAGCTCCCGCGCAGATGATGATCGCGGCGCCCGTCACGAGGATGATGAGGCCCGTGCCCAGGTCGGGCTGCGTCAGGATGAGCAGGAACGGCACGCACAGGATGCCGCAGAGCTTAAGGTAGTCCCTCAGCGTGTCGACCTTGCCGTTGTACTGGGCGCCAAGCGCAGCCATGAGGTAGATGGTCACGAGCTTCGCGAGCTCGGACGGCTGGTACGTCATGCCGATTATCGGGATCTTGATCCAGCCCGTCATGCCGAGGGCCGTGTAGCTGAGCCCCGGCACCTTGGGCAGGAACATGAGGATCACGATCGTCACGAGCATGGCCGTCGTCATGTTCGCGAGCGCGCGGTAGTCGTAGCGCCAGATGAGCACGGCCATGACCACGCCGATGGCGATGCCCATGAGGTGCCTGGAGAACCTCGCGTCCGCGATGGAGAGCGAAGCGGACCAGATGACGATGGCGCCGTACGCCACCAGCAGGATCGCGGGGATGAGCTGCGGTATGTAGACCGAGCTGCGTGCGATGTTCCTACCTGCGGACGGCCGGGGCGCCATCCCACGACGGTTCATGATGTGAGAGTAGAACGCCGAGAAGGAGCCGAGGCCCTTCTCGTTCACCTTCGCCCCCTCGGCGGAGTTCTTCTGGGCCATGTCGCCCCCTCCCTACTGAACGCCGGAGCTGTCGACCGACGTCGCGGTGTCCGGCTGGTTGTAGATCTGCCCAAGGATGTCTCTCACCACGTACATGGCGCCCTCGGAGCCATAGCCGCCATACTCTATGACGGACGCCACGACGTACTTTGGATCATCGTACGGCGCATACGCGATGAACCATCCCGTCGGCTGCGACTTCGACGTCTGGGCGGAGCCTGTCTTGCCGGCGACGGTGACGGAGAGGTTCGTGAAGTGCTCCGTCTGCGCCTCGGACTCCTCATAGATCACGCCCTTCAGGCCGCGGTGGATCTCGTCCATGTACGCCCGCTTCTCGGTCACCTTGCGCTCGACCTCGGGCTTGTACTTCACCACGGACCCGTCTCCGATGGGGCTCTTCACGTACCTCAGCACATGCGGGCGATAGATCGTGCCGCCCAGCGATATGCCGGCGTACGCGCAGAGCATCTGCAGCGGCGTAACCAGCAGGTCGCCCTGGCCGATGACGAGGTTCGTCGTGTCGCCGCCCTGCCACGTGCGCGCATCCTCGGACGAGGACGAGAAGTACTTCCACTTCCACTCGGGAGTCGGCACGCGACCCGCGGACTCGCTCGGAAGGTCGATGCCCGTCTTCTTGCCCAGTCCCCACCGCTTGTACGTCTTCTGGAGGCCCTCCGGCTCCTTTGAGTAGAAGAACCCCTTGCCTATCTCGTAGAACACGACGTCGCACGAGTACGTGATGCCGCTCTGGATGTTCACCGAGCCGTGGCCGCTGTGCTTCCAGCAGTACTGGCCGAAGCCCTTGCCAAAGCCGGTCCAGTAGCCGGAGCAGTAGTACGTCGAGCCAGTGTTCGCGATGCCGTAGTTCAGCGCCGCGAACGCGGAGAGCGGCTTGATGGTGGACGCTGAGGGGTACTGGCCCGCGATGGCGCGGTTCATGAGCGGGTAGTGGCTCTCGTCGGACGAGAGGCTCTTCCAGTCCTCGCTCGAGATGCCGCCTACGAACACGTTCGGCGAGTACGTGGGCGCGGATGCCATGGCGAGTATCTCACCGTTCGTCACGTCCATCGCGATGGCGCATCCCGCGTGGCAGTCCGTCCTGCCCATCTCGCGCAGCTTCTGTATGCGCTTCGCGAGCGACTCCTCCGCTGCGCGCTGGATGTTCGCGTCCAGCGTCAGTACGATGTCCGAGCCGCTCCTCGGCTGCACGGAGCTGGAGTAGCTCAGGACGTTTCCCGTGGCGTCCACGTACACCTTCTGCTCGCCCTTCACGCCCTGAAGAACGTTCTCGTACTCGTACTCCACGCCCGCCTGGCCCACGACGTCGCCGGACGCGTACGAAATCTTCGCATCGTCGTCCTGCGTGCCGGACTTCTTCAGCTGCTCCGAGCTCACGGTGCCCGTGTACCCAAGAACATGCGCCGCAAGGCTTCCCTGCGGGTAGTGGCGCTGGGTCCTCTCCTCAACGCTAATGCCCTTGAACACGTACTGGTGCTCGTCGATGAACGCGACGACGCGCCGCGACACGTCCACGGCGATCGGCCTCAGGCTCTGGGCCCCTCCCGTCGCATCCTCTATCTTGCGCTTGACGGCCATCTCGGGCATGCCGATGAGGTTGCCCACGAGCTTCATCTCTATCGGGTCGTCCACAACGTCGCTCTTTGCGACGACGGTGAGGCTCGCCCTGTTGTTCACGAGCTCGACGCCGTTCCTGTCCAAGATGCGACCGCGCGGGGCAGACGTGGATATGGTCCTCGACCTGTTGGACTCCGCCTGCTCGCTGTACTCGCTTGCGGAAACCAGCTGCATCGTCCAGAGCTTCGCCAGAAGCACCGCTATGATCGAGCCGGAGAAGATCCCCAACCCGAAGAGCCTCGACTTGAAGCCGCCCTCCGTGGACATGTCGGATCCGCCGGACGCCCTGGGCGCACCGCCGCCGATGTCAAACTTGAAGCGCGTCTCGCCCCTCCCAAACAGGAAGAACGCAACGAGAAGCGCTATCAGCACCAGCGCGAGGACGATGATTATGATGACGATAGGATTCAAATCGCGACCCTATAGCTTGCCGAGGCTGTACTTCGAGCCATGCTTCGCATGACTCCCACGTGCACTCTTCCTACCCAGGTCGAGCCCGCTTCCGCCCCCGTGGGAGTAAATGTACGCAAAAGGAACGAACGCGAGGACGGTCAGGAAGAACGTCGGCAGCATCCTCAGCACGATCACGTCGAACGCGGAGCTCGCCTGCCCCACGACGAGCATCGCCAGATGGTACGCCAGGCTCACGACCAAAGCGTGTATCGCGAAGAGAATAACGGACGGGCCCAGGTCCTCCGAGAGGCGGTTCCTGCACTCCATGCCCATCTGAAAGGACGAGACGGTCAAGAGAAGCGCCATGAGACCGACCGGTCCCGTGGTAGATAGGTCGAACACAAAGCCGGCGAGAAACCCGCACAACACGCCCGTTCGCCCGCCTATCGTGAGGGCGACGACGGCGCTGAATATCAGCGCGAAGTTGATCCGGCCGTTGCCGATGCCGAAGTTCGGGGCGACGGCGAGCTGCAGCACAAGGCACGCAAGCGCGAGCCAGCCTATGCTCCTCTTGTTCTTGTTAGAGTCCTTGACCTGCATCCAGCGTCACCCCCATCGACCTAGTCGTCACTGCTCTTCTCGCCCGCGTCGCTCTTCGTGGAGGAAGAGTCCTTGCTCGACGCGTCGGACTCCGACGACCCGGAGCTCGAGGAGTCCGAGGTAGAGGAGTCGCTCCCGCCCTTGACCGCCGTCGACTCCTGCGCGTCTGCGGCGGCGATGTCGTCGGACGTCGCGCGCTGGTCCTCCGTCAGCGACGTTATGACCAGGACCTCCTCGAAATTCTCCGTCGTGGAGAACGGCTTCACCGCAATCTCGTAGTACAGGGCGCCAGCGGACTTGTTCACGCTCATGACGGTACCGAGGGGCAGTCCCTTCGGGAACACTCCGCCGAGTCCGCTCGTCACGACCGTGTCTCCAACCTTCACCGTAGAGTCGGTGCTGATGAGCTTCAGGTGCAGCGTCCCGTCTGCGCTGCCGGCAAGAATCCCCTGCGCGCGGCTCGACTGAACCATCGCGGATACGCTCGAGTTCTCGTCTGTGACGAGGCGCACCGTCGAGGACGTCGCTCCGCAGCTCACGATCTGGCCAATCGCGCCGCGCGAGTCCGTGACCGGCATCCCCACGGCAAGTCCCGAGGAGGATCCCTTGTCGATGGTGACCGTATCGCTCCAGGAGTCCGTCGACCCCGAGATGATCCTCGCGGCCTTCGACTTCAGCTTGTACGTGCTCTGCAGGCTCAGCAGGTCCTCAAGCCGCTCGGATGTCTTCTCGGCCTCCTCGAGCTCGGCGTTGCGCGCCTTCAGCTTCTCGTTTTCCGCCTTGAGTTCGGAGAGCGACTTCTGGCTTGCGGTAAGGTTCGCGAAGACGTTTCCCAGCCCCTGGAACGGAGCGGTCACGACAACGCCCACGTAGCGCACGGGCGTCGTGACCGTGGAATACACGGCCTTGACCGTCGTGAAGAACCCGCCGTTCGTCTCGCGCGCGCTCATGGTGAACATCACGAGCGAAAGCACGACGAACACGACGGCAAGGCGGCCGCCGCTTCCCGAGTTGTCCTTGTGCAGTCCCGAGGAAGAGAGGCCCCCGCCGTTTAGAGTCGGCACCTGGCTCACCCGCTAGCTGGCGCTCTGGACGAAGCCACCGGAGAGGGCGTTTGCCTCGAGGACCTTCGCGCAGCCGTTCACGACGTTCTCGAGCGCCGTCGGGCTTACGTTCACGGGCACGCCCGTCTCCTCGCGCAGGCGCTGGTCGAGGCCGCGGAGCATGCCGCCGCCTCCGGTAAGCAGAACGCCGTAGTACATGAGGTCCGACGCCAGGTCCGGCGGCGTTACGTCGAGGGCGTCCTTCACTGCCTTCGTAACCTCGTCAAGCGGCTTGTCAAGGGCGCGCCTGATCTCCTCGGACTCTATCCTGACGCTCTTCGGGAGACCGCTCATCACGTCACGTCCGTTCACCTCGACGTCGAGCTCCTCCGCAAGCGGTGCCGCAGAGCCTACCTTGATCTTGATGTCCTCCGCGGTGCGCTCGCCGATGGAGAGGTTGTACGCGTCGCGCACGTGCTCGAGGATGGTCTGGTCGAACTCGTCGCCCGCGATCCTGATGGACTGCGAGACGACGATGCCGCCCATTGCGATGACGGCGACCTCGGTCGTGCCTCCGCCGATGTCCACGACCATCGACCCCGTCGGGTCCTCGATAGGCAGGTCAGCGCCGATGGCGGCTGCCATGGGCTCCTCGATGAGGTATGCCTGTCGCGCGCCGGCGGAGATCGTCGCCTCGAATACCGCGCGCTTCTCCACGGACGTGACGCCGGACGGGACGCAGATGACGACCCTCGGCCTTGGTGACCAGGGATACCTGTGGCTCCCGCGCGCCTTCTCGATGAAGTAGCGGAGCATGACCTCCGTGACATCGAAGTCCGCGATGACGCCGTCCTTCAGGGGGCGCTCCGCGATGATCGAGCCAGGGGTCCTGCCTATCATGCGCTTTGCGTCGGCGCCGACGGCGAGCACTCGATCCTCGCTTTTGTCTATGGCCACGACGGAGGGCTCGTTCAAAACGATGCCGCGCCCGCGAACCGCGACAAGGGTGTTCGCGGTTCCGAGGTCAATGGCCAGGTCCCCGTCATATTCGCCGAAGAGTGAGTCGATGATCGACATTGCTCCCAATCCTATCCAATGCGGGCCGTCTCGCCCGAAGCTCATTCACTTTGTGGGCTGTTCTATTCGCCCGTGGAAATGGTACCCGTAGAGGTGCCCTCAGAAGCGCTTGCATCGCTCGTGGACACGTCAGTTCCACTATTCTGAGCTGTCGTGCCGGACGCAGAGGTGCTCGTGTCGCTGACGGAGGCGTCCTTGCCGTCGCCGGACGCGTACACCGGCGCGACGGACTTCACCTTCCAGGAGATGCCGTCCCTCACGAGCGAGATCTTGTAGCTCTGCTCGCCACCGGCGGAGAGCGTCGCCGTCGCCATGACGGTCGACTTGCTCATCGACTTGTCCAGACCGTCGATCGAGACACTGGAGGAGCCGGTCGGGAGCAGGCTCTTGATCTGGGACCTCTCGTCACTCGAGAGACCGGACTCGAGGTAGGGCGAGATGTCCTTTCCAGAGGCACCCGCCTCGAAGAGGTCCTCGACGACCGACTGCTGCGTCGGGAAGCCGTAGCCCCTGTAGTACGCGAATCCCGCGGCGCCTGCTGCGATCAGCAGGATGATGAGGATGGTGAGGAACACCTTCAAGCCGCGATGGCTCTTCTTGCGGCGTACCTTGCGCTCCTTGCGAGCCTTCTTGTCCTGCGCCACGAGGTCCTCCTCCTTGACGGAGAAGAATCCCGTGTCCTCGGGAGACGGCATGAACTCTCCCGTCTGGCCCGTGGGGTCGAGCGGGTCGATCGCGGCGCCGGTGCCGTATCCCGCCGCGGCGAGAAACGCGTCCGTCTCGGACGGGCCACCCTCGGTGATTGCGGAGACGGCCTTCTTCGCGGCATCGTAGGCCGCCTGGGCCTCCGGACGCAGCGTGTAGGAGCCGTCCGCGGTTGCGCGATTGAACGCGTCGACGGCCTCGGTCATGCGGTTCGCCGCGACGTACGCAAGGCCGAGGTCGCCATAGATGGCGTTCTGGCTGTTCTGCGGGGACGAGAAGTCCAGTGCGGTGCGATAGGCCTCCACGGCGTCGACCGCACGCCCCATCTGCATGAAGCAGCCGCCCAGGCTACGGAGAGCGGAGCTGGGGTCTGGGTTCTTCTCGTCTATTGCTGCGTTGCGGTATGCGACGCCGGCGTCTCGCACGTTCCCTACGCGCATGTACGCGTTGCCAAGCGCGGTGTATGCCTTGTAAGGCGTCGCATAGTCCTCGTCCTTAACGGCGAGGGTGAGCGAGGCGATGGCCTCCTGCGGCTTTCCGGCCGCGATGAGGGCGCGGCCGCGGTTGCAGGCGAGCGCGCCGGAGTGGCCGTAGTTCACGTCCCTGAGCGCATCCGCATAGGAGTTCGCCGCCTCTGCGAAGCGACCGAGCTTCATGAGGCAGTTGCCAAGCAGGTGGTCGATGGCGCCCGAGACCTCGCCCGGTGCCTTCGCCGCGGTGAGCTGGGCTACCGCCGTGGCAAGATCGCCCTGCTTGTACGCGTTCTTACCGGCCTCGTATGCTTGCTGATTCATGATGATCCTCTGTCGAGTGTGTCTGTTCCTTAATCGCTACGCGTGCTCAATCCTGATGGACCGGATGAGGTCTCCCGCGCGCAGCTTGGAGATGACGTCCATCCCCTCGATCGTGTTTCCGAACACCGTGTAGTTCGGGTCGAGGAAGTGCTGCGCGCCGAGGCAGAAGTAGAACTGGGAGCCAGCGGAGTCCGGGTTCTGGGAGCGCGCCATCGCAAGGGCGCCGTCGACGTGGCTGTTGCGCGGGTTGACGTCGTACTCGTGCTTGATGCGATAGCCAGGGCCGCCCGTGCCCGGCATGCCGTCGGGCCCGGGCATGCCGGACGCGACCTGCTCGGGGGTCATGTCCCTCGTGTTCGGGCAGCCGCCCTGGATCACGAAGTCGGGGACGTAGCGGTGGAACTTCAGCCCATCGTAGAAGCCCGCGCTCGCGAGCTCGCAGAAGTTAGCGACGTGGATGGGGGCGCCCTCTCCGTCGAGCTTTACGCGGATGGTTCCCTTGCTCGTGTCGAACACGGCGACCTCGTCACCGGCCACCTCGTACTCGGGCGTGTAGACGGGTTCGGAAAAGAATCCCATGTCTCCCCCTTCAAACAACGGTCGAGCTCTCGCTCGTGCTGAGCCTATTCATCCTGTTAATTCTAGCAGCAGCGATATTGTTTCACATATTCGGCAGAACGCATGCGTCACTGGGAGCTTTTCTTCGTCGGCTTCCAGTCGTCGTAGTTGTCCTCGAACAGCTTCTTGTAGCTTGCCGTGACCGATGCCCCGCCGTCCTTCAGGGGCTCCTCTATGAGCGACTTGTCCGTCTGCGGGTTGTCGGACATCGCGGAGCGCTTCCATGCCTCGTACAGGGCGTCCATTCTGTTGCGCATGTAGTTGCCGAGCGTGAGGAGGTTCTTCTCGTCTTCTGCGTACGTGCCCGACGTAACGTCCACGTCCTTGATGTCGCCTATGAGGTTGCTGATCTCGAGCGAGATCGCCTCGGCCTTACTCTTGCCGGAGTTCCTCTGCTCCTGAGACCCGGAGTACGCGACGTCGTTGAACAGGTCCTCGTTCTCGTCGACCTTCTTCTCGAGCGTCTTGAGCTTCTTGTACGCCTTGGCGAGCGCCTCGTAGGTGACGTCGTCGCCGCTCTTCGCGGACTTCTGGCTCGAGCCCTTGTCCTGCCCCTTCAGCTCCTTGATCGCGCCGGGGTAGCCGGCCATGGACGTGCTCGCGTCCGTCTTCGCCCTGTCATCGAAGGCCCCGGGGTTCCAGGGATGGGTTATCAGCAGCACGAGGCCGCTCACCGCCGCGACGGCCGTCGCCAGCGTGATGATCATGACCTTCGCCCTCGGCAGGCGGTCGTGCTCCGCGACCGTGCTCGTCTCGTCGTCCTCGGAGGGTATGGCGCTCTCGATCCTGGGCATCACGTTCGTCTGCTCGCTGTCGCTCGACAGGTCGCCCGTTGCGTCTCCGGCCTCTATGGCGCGCTCCGCGAAGTCCCGGTCGTCCCCGGAGTCGACCGGCATGCCGCAGCACGGGCACACGAGCTCGCCCCTCGGAACGAGGGAGCCGCAACTCTTGCACCACGTCTCGTCCGCGTCGCGCTCGACGACGACGCGGTCCATGTCCGCATGGCACGCGGGGCACTTCTTCAGCCCGTCTGGCACGTTTGATCCACAGTTAGGGCAAATCACACTGACCTCCAGGTCGCTTCGATCGAAGGCGCAAGAGCCTCGCGGGGGCACGCAAGCACCCCCGCGAGGCCGATTCTACTCTGCGAGCTCGTCCAGCACGTAGGGCAGGATGCCGCCCGATGAAAGATAGTCCCCCTCCATCGGCGTGTCCACCCTCACGACGCACTCGAACACAATCTTCGTGCCGTCCTGCCTCGTCGCCGTGACGGTCGCCGTGCGCTCGGCCGGCAGCCCGTCGCTCACGTCCACGGGGGACACGTCGTACGTCTCGGTCCCGTCAAGGCCTAGGGTCTCCGCGCTCTCCCCCTCCTTCAGCTGCAGGGGAAGCACGCCCATCTGCACCAGGTTCGAGCGGTGGATGCGCTCGAAGCTCTGCGCGATGACGGCGCGCACGCCCAGAAGCGCCGGGCCCTTTCCCGCCCAGTCGCGGCTCGACCCCGAGCCGTACAGCTTGCCGGCCACGACGACGAGCGGCACCCCATGCTCCGCGTAGTCCACGGACGCATCGAAGATGCTCTTGACCTCGCCGTCGATGAAGTCGCGGGTCCAGCCGCCCTTTCGCCCGTCCGCAAGCGCGTTCGAGAGCTTCACGTTCGCGAACGTGCCCCGCATCATGACTTCGTGGTTGCCGCGACGGCTTCCGTACGTGTTGAAGTCCTCGGGCCTGACGCCATGCTCGCGCAGGTAGCGGGCCGCCGGCGAGTCCGGAGCAATCGCTCCCGCAGGCGATATGTGGTCCGTCGTCACGAAGTCGCCGAGAAGGGCGAGCGCCCGTGCCCCGCGCACCTCCACGACGTCGCGGTGCTCCGCGTCGTCGAAGTACGGGGCCCTCCTCACGTAGGTGGAGTCCTCGTCCCACGCGAACGTGTCGCTCGAGCCAGCGTCGATGTCGCGCCACACGCTCGAGCCCTCGAACAGCCCTCGTGAGCCCTCGCGGAAGAGCTCCGGGGTGAGGACCTCGTCCAGCACGGCCGCGATCTCCTCGTTCGTGGGCATGATGTCCCTCAGCATGACCTCGCTTCCGTCCGCGCCCACGCCGACCGCCTGGTGCGCAAGATCGACGTCGACCGTGCCGACGAGCGAGTACGCGACGACGAGCGCCGGCTGCATGAGGTAGTTCTGGCTCACGTACGGCGATATGCGACCCTCGAAGTTGCGGTTGCCGGAAAGCACGCTCGTGAGCTCCATGCTCGACGAGAGCTCCTTCAGCGACTCCGGAATGTCGCCCGAGTTGCCGATGCAGCTCATGCAGCCAAATCCGCAGGTGTAGAAGCCGAGCTTCCTGAGGGCGCCCGTAAGTCCCGCGCGCTCGAGCAGAAGCGACGTGACGCGCGAGCCCGGTGCCAGCACCTTCTTGACCCAGGGCTTCGGCGTGAGTCCGCGCTCGACGGCCTTCTTCGCCAAAATGCCTGCGCCCACCATCATCGCGGGGTCCGTCGCCGTGGTGCAGCTGGTGATGGCCGCGATGGCGATGGCGCCGTGGCCCAGGCTCACGCTCTTCTCGCCCAGCGCCACGTCGAAGCGGGCGGCGGGGTCCTTCACGCCATGTGCGGCAAGCCCCTTGGAGAAGCGCTCGGGCAGGCCGGCGGGCGTCACGCGGTCGTGCGGGCGCGACGGTCCGGCGAGGCTCGGCTCGACGGTCGCGAGGTCGAGCGTGACCTCGCGCGCGTACGTGCGGCCGCTCGTCTCGCCAAAGACGCCCTGCATGCCGAGGTAGGAGCGGATGAGCTCGATCTGGGCGTCGCTTCTGCCCGTGAGGCGCAGGTACTCGACGGAGCGCTCGTCCACGGGGAAGAGCGTCGTCGTGGCACCGTACTCCGGCGTCATGTTCGCGACGCACGCGCGCTGCGTTGCGGTAAGCGTCTGGACGCCGTCGCCCGTGACCTCCACGAGCGTGCCGACGACGCCCTCCGCGCGCAGCAGCTGCGCCACGGTGAGCGCAAGGTCCATGCCGCTCACGCCGTCGCGGAGCCTGCCCGTGAGCCTGAGCGACACGACGGGCGGCACGAGCATGGAGATGGGCTGGCCGAGGGCCGCCGCCTCCGCCTCGATGCCGCCGACGCCCCAGCCGAGCACGCCGAGGCCGTTTGCCGTCGTCGTGTGGGAGTCCGTGCCCACGAGCGTGTCGAAGCACGCGACGGGCTTCTCGCCCGCGGCAAGCGCGTCCGTTCCCACGACCTGGCTGAAGCGCTCCATGTTCAGCTGGTGGCAGATGCCCTCCCCGGGCGGCACGATGCGCACGTTGTCGAAGGAGTTCGCGGCCCACTTGAGGAACGCGAAGCGCTCGCGGTTGCGCTGGGCCTCCTTGCGCTGGTTCTGGAGGGCGGCGTCCTCGGTCCCCGTCACGTCCGCGATGACGGAGTGGTCCACCACGAGGGTGCACGGAATGCGCGGGCTCACCTTGGACGGGTCGCCGCCGCGCTCGACCATCGCGTCGCGCATGGCCGCGAAGTCCACGAAGACGGGCACGCCCGTGAAGTCCTGAAACAGCACGCGAGACGGCATGAACTGGATCTCGCGGCCCTGCTCGCCGGCAAGGCCCGCCTCCACCACGCGGCTCACGAGCTCGACGGCCTCCTCGTCCGTGGCGGCGCGGCGCACGCAGTTCTCAAGCAGCACCACGAGTGCCCTGGGCAGCCGCTCTGCGCCCGGCACGCCGGACACGTCGTACACCGCGTAGCCGGTGCCTGCCGCCTCGAGCGTCTTGGGGTGCCTGGCTGCCCTGACGGCGGCCTCGAACTCTTTACTCACTGTCATCAAGCGCCTCCAACTTCCTTATGAGGAACCCGACGAGGCCCCTGGGTCCGGCCTCCAAGACGGATTCGTCGTACAACCTGTTGAACAAGACTATCGCCACCGCCGCAATCGCGACGGACGTGACGGCAGAATTAAACGTAGGCGAAACGACCGAGAAGAACCCTGCCCCCACCGTCGTGCCCGCGACCACGATCGCGACCACCACGCAGATGACGCCCACGCGCATGGGGTTGAGCGGCCGCGAGATCCGGTAGATGAGCGCGATGCCGACGGCGAACATCTGGAACATGCAGACCGTGGACATGACGCCGTCCGACCAGCCCATGAGCTTCGACGCGGCGATGGACGCCACGATCGCGAGGATGATCGAGATGGAAGCCGGCAGCGAGCGCGACAGCACGTTCGTGAGGAACCTGCCCCGCACGCGCTCGTGGTTGGGCTCCAGCGCAAGCAGGAAAGACGGCGTGCCGATGATGGCCGTGGACACAAGCGACATCTGCACGGGGATGAACGGGTACGGCGGCAGCGCGATGCACACGAGGGCGAGCACGGCGGAGTACACGGTCTTCATGAGGAAGAGCGAGGCGGAGCGCTGCAGGTTGTTGATGGAGCGCCTGCCCTCCGCCACCACCTCGGGCAGGTGGGCGAAGTCGTTGTCCGCAAGCACTATCTCGGCCACGTTCCTCGCCGCGGCCGAGCCCGACGCCATGGCGACGGAGCAGTCCGCGTCCTTCAGGGCAAGGACGTCGTTCACGCCGTCGCCCGTCATGGCGACCACGTGGCCCGCCTCGCGCAGCGTGCGCACCAGGCGCCGCTTCATGTGCGGCGTGACGCGGCCGAACACGCGGCACTCGGCCACGGCGGCCGCTACGTCCGCGTCCGTCTTCAGGGTCGAGGCGTCCACGCACTTCTCGGCCCCCGGCACCCCCACGGCCGCCGCGATGTTGGACGCCGTGCGCGGGTCGTCGCCGGAAATGACGCGGATGTCCACGCCCTGCTCGCGGAAGTAGCCCATGGTGCGGGCGGCCGTCGGACGGATCTGGTCGCGTATGCCCAGGAAGCCGAGCACGCGCGGCGTCCCCACCGCCGATCCGTCCTGCGCAAAGCCGTCCACGCGCGCGACCACCAGCACGCGCATGAGGCCCGGGAAGGAGCTGACCTCGTCCTCCACCTGCCAAAACGAGGCGCCCATCACAAACTGCGCCGCGCCCATCACCAGCGCCGTCCCGTCCGCCGTTACGCAGCCGGAGCACTTCGTCCTGGACGAGAAGGGCACGGCCCTCGTGACCGCGAGCGCGTCCACGCCCCGCTTGCGGCCAAACTCCAGGATCGCGCGTGCCGTCTCGTTCGCGTCCGCCTCGTTCGCGGCGGCGATCGTGACCGCGGCCTGCGCCGCGTCGCCGCGCACCTCCGCCACCTCCATGGCGCCCGTCGTGATGGTGCCCGTCTTGTCAAGGCAGAGCACGTCCACGCGCGCGAGCGTCTCGACGCAGTACGACTGCTGCACGAGCACGCTTCTGGACGCGAGGCGCGTCGTCGCTATGGCAAACACGCTCGACGTCAAGAGCACGAGCCCCTGCGGGATCATGCCCACCACGGCCGCGACGGTCTGCAGCACCGCGTCGTTGTAGCCGTAGCGGCCCATGAGTATGATGCGCGCAAACAGCCCCGCGCCAAGCGGCACGAGCGCGATGGTACCAAGCCTGATGATCGCGGACAGCGTGGAGAGTATCTCGGAGTGCACACGCTTCACGTACTTCGCCTCGGCGTTGATCTGCGCCGCGTAGGCATCGCGCCCCACGCGCGTCACGCGGTACGCGAACGCGCCGGAGTCCACGAACGAGCCGGACAGCACCTCGTCGCCCACGGACTTCTCGATGGCGTTGCTCTCGCCCGTCAGCAGGCTCTCGTCCATGCGCGGGGAGCCCTCAAGCACCACGCCGTCGGCCGGCACCTGGTCGCCGTGGGCAAGCAGCACCACGTCGTCCCGCACGACCTCCGACACCGGCACGTGGCGCTTCTCGCCCGCGCGCAGCACGCACACGTCCTTCGCGGTCAGGATCGACAGCCTGTCCACCTTGCGCTTCGCGCGGATCTCCTGGAAGACGCCTATGACGAGGTTGCTTGCGACCACGACCATAAAGGCGACGTTCTTGTACGATCCCGTTGACACCACCAGGGCCGCCATCGCGACGTTCACGGCGTTGAACAGCGTGAACGTGTGCTCGCATAGGATTTGCCACACGGACTTCGTCTTCACGTCCGCGTTCGCGTTCACCTGGCCGGCGCGCACTCGCTCCGCGACCTGCTCGTCCGTCAGGCCGAACGCGGCGCGCCCGCCCTCGCCCAGATACGTGCCTCCGTCGCCTCGCCCCAAGAAACACCTCCGCCGCAGCCGTTCTCCGCGGCGTCCGCCGCGCATGCCGTCAAGCCAGTCCCCTCAGTCTACCCGATTTCAAAACGCGTCCGCACTCCCCGCAAGACATTCCGCCGAACTTGTAGTAACATCTCTCCCTGGCCCCATAGCTCAGTGGATCAGAGCGTTCGCCTCCGGAGCGAAAGGTCGTGGGTTCGAGCCCCACTGGGGTCACCATCGCGTGACGCGGGACGCCTTCGGGCGTCCTTTTTTCGTAACGCTTTGAATACCGACGCGATACATACCGAATACCATGCGCTAGCATCGATTGCGTATGGAAAGCTACTGCGCCCGCACGCATGCGGCGGCGCACGAAAGGTATGCACATGATCGCAATCGTTAAGGACTCGGCCACGCCAGAGCAGCTGAGCCACTTCGTAAGGTGGATCGAGGACCGCGGCTTCAAGACGAACGTCTCGAAGGGCGAGAACGAGACCATCGTCGGCATCATCGGCGACACCACGCAGATCGACCCGTTCCTCCTGGAGTCGATGGACATCATCGACCAGGTACGTCGCGTCTCCGAGCCGTTCAAGAAGGCAAACCGCAAGTTCCACCCCGAGGACACCGTCGTCGACTGCGGCCACGGCGTGCTCGTGGGCGGCGGCAACTTCCAGGTCATCGCCGGCCCGTGCTCCGTCGAGGGCAAGGGCCTGATCGACATCGCACGCGCCGTGAAGCGCGCCGGCGCGACGATGCTGCGCGGCGGCGCGTACAAGCCCCGCACCAGCCCGTACTCGTACCAGGGCATGGGCGAGAAGGGCCTCGACATCCTGCTCGAGGCGTCCGCGGAGCTCGACATGCCCGTCGTCACGGAGGTCATGGACCCCCGCGACGTCCAGCTCTTCCTGGACAAGGGAATCGACGTCATGCAGATCGGCGCGCGCAACGCCCAGAACTTCCCGCTTCTGAGGGAAGTTGGCAAGACCCGCACCCCGGTGCTGCTGAAGCGCGGCATGTCCGAGACCATCGACGAGCTCCTCATGGGTGCGGAGTACATCATGAGCGAGGGCAACCCCAACGTCATCCTGTGCGAGCGCGGCATCCGCACGTTCGAGACCCGCACGCGAAACACGTTCGACGTGAACGCGATCCCCGTGGTGCACCACCTCTCGCACCTGCCCATCATCGGCGACCCCAGCCACTCCACCGGCTACACGCGCTACGTGCGCCCCGCCGCGTACGCCGCGACGGCCGCCGGCGCGGACGGCCTCGAGATCGAGGTCCACGACAACCCGTCCCAGGCATGGTCCGACGGCGCCCAGGCGCTCACGCCGGCGCAGTTCGACGACGCGATGCGCCGCATCCGCGTCATCCGCGAGGCCATCTGCCAGGACCTTTCCGAGGGCGAGGTCGAGGCGTGATGGCACAGTCGACCTACGTTCCGGACAGGGTCGGCGTCGTCGGGCTCGGCCTCATGGGCGGCTCGTTCGCGAAGGCGGAGCACGAGGGCGGCCGCGAGGTGTACGCGTGGAACCGCACGCACGCCACCGTGGAGCTCGCGGAGATCGAGACCATCGACGGCGAGCTCACCGACGACGTCATCCCCACGTGCGAGCTCATCATCCTCGCGGGCTACCCCCAGGTCTCCATCGACTGGCTGCAGAGGATGGCCGACCTCATCTCGCCCGGCGCCATCGTCATCGACGCCGTGGGCGTGAAGCGCGTCATATGCGAGAAGTGCTTCGCCATCGCCGAGGGCCACGACTGGACGTTCGTGGGCTGCCACCCCATGGCGGGCACCCAGTACTCCGGCTTCGCGCACTCCCGCGCGAACATGTTCCACGGCGCGCCCATGGTGGTCGTGCCGCCCCAGATGGACGACTTCGACCGCGCAGGCGTGCTCGAGCGCCTGAAGCACCTGCTCGAGCCGTGCGGCTTCGGCTCGTTCACGCTCTCCACCGCGGCGTTCCACGACGAGCAAATCGCGTACACGTCGCAGCTGGCGCATGTCGTGTCCAACGCGTACGTCAAGAGCCCCGCGGCCCAGAGCCACAAGGGATTCTCGGCCGGCTCGTACAAGGACCTCACGCGCGTCGCGCGCCTGAACGCCCCCATGTGGCGCGAGCTGTTCCTCGACAACGCGGACAACCTCTCGCGCGAGATCGGAACCCTGATCGACAACCTCCAGCAGTACAAGGACGCGATCGACGTGCGCGACGGGCAGAGGCTCGAGGTCCTTCTCGCCGAGGGCGACCGCCTGAAGAGGGAGGCAGAGCGCAGATGAGCACCTCCACCGTTCACGTGAGCACGCCGTCGCGCAGCTACGACGTCCTCATCGGCCAGGGCGTGATCGACGAGGTCGGCACACTCACGCGCAAGGCGTGCGGCGGCTCAGCGGCGTGCGTCGTCGCGGACGACAACGTGGCGCCGCTGTACGCGAACGCCGTGGCGGAGTCTCTTGCGGACGCCGGCTACCGCACGACGCTCCAGGTGTTTCCCGCGGGCGAGAAGTACAAGCGCCTCTCCACCCTCTCGGACCTGCTCGAGGGCCTCGCCGCGGCCGAGCTTACGCGCGACGACGTCGTCGTCGCGGTCGGCGGCGGCGTCACCGGCGACATGGGCGGGCTCGCCGCGACGCTGTACCTGCGCGGGTGCAAGGTCGTGCAGGTGCCCACGTCGCTTCTGGCCATGGTGGACTCCTCCGTCGGCGGAAAGACCGCCGTCGACCTCGAGGCCGGCAAGAACCTCGCCGGCGCGTTCTTCCAGCCGTCGCTCGTCGTCGCGGACGTGGACTGCCTGGACACGCTCACGCCGAAGCTCTTCACGGACTCGTGCGGTGAGGTCATCAAGCACGGCGTCATCCGCGACGAGGCGCTGTTCCGCCGCCTGGCGGCCCGCCCCATCAACGCGGACGGCTTTGACCCCCAGGAGCTTGAGGACGTGATCTGCCGCAACGTCCAGATCAAGCGCGACGTGGTGGACGCGGACGAGCGCGAGCGGGGGCTTCGCCAGATCCTGAACTTCGGCCACACCATCGGCCACGCGATCGAGGCGGCAAGCGACTTCTCGCTCGGCCACGGCTCGAGCGTCGCCGCAGGCATGTGCTGCATCGCCCGCGCTTCCTCGCGCATGGGCTGGTGCGGACAGGACGTCGCGGACGACATAGTCGCCGCCGTGGCGGCCTACGGGCTCCCCACGGACACCGCGGTCGACCACGACACGCTCCTCTCGTTCGCCACGCACGACAAGAAGCGCCACGGTTCGACGGTGAACGTCGTCGTGCCCACGCGCATCGGCGCGGTCGAGGTCAGGACCGTCTCGCTGCCCGAGTTCCGCCACCTCGTCGACCTGGGCTGCGGCACGGGCGCCGCGTAGGCCCTAAGGAGAAGAGCATGGACGTCACGATCGAACCCCATCCGCTTTCGGGCACGGTGCCGGCGGTGGCCTCCAAGTCCGTCGCGCACCGGCTGCTCATCCTCGCGGCCCTCGCGGACGGCACGACCGACATCGACTGCAACACCACCTCGAGGGACATCGACGCCACGGCTCGCTGCCTCGAGGCCCTCGGCGCGCGCATCGCGCGCACGAGGCGCGGGTTCCGCGTGCGGCCCATCCCGCGCGACGCGGACGGCGCGCCGCTTGCCGCCTCGGGCGCGACGCTCGACTGCGGCGAGTCAGGCTCCACGCTGCGCTTCATGCTGCCCGTGGCGGCGGCGCTGGGGCGCCCGTGCGCGCTCGACGGCCACGGCCGCCTGACAGAGCGCCCGCTCTCCCCCCTCTACGAGGAGCTCGCGTCGCACGGCGCGCGGCTTTCCCAGAAGGGCGTTTTGCCGCTTCGCGTCGAGGGAGACCTTGCCGGCGGCACGTTCGACATCCCAGGCGACGTCTCCTCCCAGTACGTGTCCGGCCTCCTCATGGCGGCTCCGTTCCTTCCGGGCGGCGTGCGCGTGCGCGTGAGCGAGCCGTTCGAGTCGCGCGCGTACGTGACCATCACAACGGACGCCCTGCACGCGTTTGGCGTGGGCGTTCGCGTGACGCGCGAGGAGGAAGACGGCGCCTCGTTCGAGGTGTTCGAGGTGGCGCCGCAGGCGGTGCGTACGCCCGGGACCGTCGCCGTGGAGGGCGACTGGTCCAACTCCGCGTTCTGGCTCGCGGCAGGCGCCATCGCCGGCCCCGTGAGCGTGACGGGGCTCGATGCCAAAAGCTCGCAGGGCGACCGCGCCATCGTCGCCGCCGCGTCGCTTCTGGGCGCCCGCGCCCGCACCGAGGGAGGCTGCGCAACCTCAGAGCGCGCCGCGCTTCGCGGCAGGACCGTGAGCGTGGCCGAGATCCCGGACCTCGTGCCCCCCATCGCGGCCATGGCCGCGTACGCCCAGGGCGAGACCCGCATCACCGACGCCGCGCGCCTGCGCCTGAAGGAGTCCGACCGTCTCGAGACCGTGCGCGCCGCCATCGCATGCATGGGAGGCGACGCCACGGTCGAAGGCGACGACCTTCTCCGGCCGTGTGCGCCGCGCATGCGCAGGGCCCCACCACCATCCGCGGCGCGGAGTGCGTCGCGAAGTCCTACCCCACCTTCTTCGACGACTTTCGCTCGCTGGGCGGGGTCGTGCGCGAAAGCGAGTAAGCTATGCCTTCCACCTTTGGAAACGCCCTTAGGGTCACCGTGTTCGGACAGTCGCACTCCCAGGCCGTCGGCTGCGTCGTGGAGGGGCTCCCCTCCGGCCACGTGGTCGACATGGAGGCGCTCGGGCGCTTCATGGCGCGTCGCGCGCCCGGCCAGGGCCCGTGGACGACGCCGCGCAAGGAGGCGGACCTGCCGCGTATCGTGAGCGGCCTCAACCCCAGGGGCGCCACGTGCGGCGCGCCGCTCGCCATCGTGATAGAGAACACGAACACTCGCTCGCGCGACTACGACAACCTCATGGCGGTGCCGCGCCCGGGCCACGCCGACTACACCGCGTGGGCAAAGTGGCATGGCAACCAGGACGTCCCCGGCGGCGGCCACTTCTCTGGCCGGCTGACGGCACCCTTGTGCGCCGCGGGCGGCATCGCGCTCCAGATGCTGGCAGAGCGCGGCGTGCGCGTGGGCGCCCACCTGCTGAGCGTGGCGGACGTGCGCGACGAGCCGCTGTGCGCGCTCGACAACGCGCCCGCGTCCCAGGTGCGCCTGCAAGGGCAGCTCGACGCGCTCACTGACGGCCGCACCTTTCCCACGATAGACGCCGAAGCCGGCAAGGCCATGCTCGCCGCCATCGACGACGCGCGCCGCGAGCTCGACTCCGTCGGCGGCGTCGTGGAGTGCGTGGCCACGGGCATGCCGGCCGGCGTGGGCTCGCCCATGTTCGACGGCATCGAAAACCTCATCGCGCGCGCAGCGTTTGGCGTACCCGCCGTTAAGGGCGTGGAGTTCGGCCGCGGCTTCGAGGCGGCGCGCCTGCGCGGCAGCGAGGACAACGACCCGTACCGCATGGTGGACGGCACCGTCACGCCCGTGACGAACAACCACGCTCGAGGTGCACGGCCGCCACGACCCGTGCGTCGCGACGCGCGCCGTGCCCGTTGCGGAGGCCATCTGCGCGCTTGCGCTGCTGGACGCGCTCCTGAGCTTCCCGCCGGAACCCGAGCAGTAGCGCCTGGCCGCAGCTGCCCAAACGCGGCGCCCCGGTACACGCAGCGCCATGGGCACCCCATCACGTCACACGAGTCCCGCACGTCGGCAGTCGGCGCCGCGGGCGAGAAGAACCACGGAGGAACAGTGGAAGACCTCTCTGACATCAGGAAAGAGATCGACTCGATAGACACAGAGATCGTGGAGCTCTTCAAGCGCCGCATGGCGTGCGCCGACGCGGTCGCCGCGTACAAGCGCGCCCACAACCTGCCCGTGCTCGACAGGTCGCGCGAGCGCGAGCTTCTGGCGCGGCGCGCAGCCCAGGTGCCCGAGGACATGAAGGTGTACACGGAGGTCCTGTTTGAGCTGCTGATGGAGGCGTCACGCAACCGCCAGGGCGAGCGTCTGGGGGCGGGCGGCCACACGGTCGAGCAGATTCGCGACGCCCTTGCGCACAGCCCGGAGCTGTTTCCGCGCGACGCGTACGTGGCATGTCAGGGGGTGGAGGGCGCGTACCAGCAGATCGCGACGGACCGCATCTTCCGCCACGCGAACATTGGCTACTTCGACACGTTTGACGCGGTGTTTCGCGCCGTGGAGGAGAACTATGCGGACTTCGGCGTGCTGCCGATAGAAAACAGCACGGCAGGCTCCGTCAACCAGGTGTTCGACCTCATGATGCGCCATAACTTCCACATCGTGCGCACGTGCCGCCTGAAGGTGGACCACAACCTGCTGGCGAAGCCCGGCTGCGGCCTTGAGGACGTGCGTCACATCTACAGCCACGAGCAGGCCATCAACCAGTGCGGGGAGTTCCTCTCGTCTCTTAGGGGCGTCACGGTGCACGCGTGCGAGAACACGGCCATGGCCTCGAAGATGGTGGCGGAGAGCGAGCACCGCGACGTGGCCGCGCTCGCGTCCCGCGCGTGCGCAAGGATCTACGGGCTTGACGTGCTCGCGTCCGGCGTGCAGGACCAGGGCAACAACTACACGCGCTTCGCGTGCATATCCAAGGACCTCGTCATCTATCCCGGCGCGAACCGCAGCACGTTCATGCTGGTGGTGAACCACGAGCCGGGCGCGCTGTACAAGGTGCTCGCGAAGTTCTACGACCTGGACATCAACATCATCAAGCTCGAGAGCCGCCCCATACCCGACCGCGACTTCGAGTTCATGTTCTACTTCGACATCGACTGCCCCGCCGCGTCGCCGGAGTTCTTCACGCTGGTGCGCTCGCTGGAGTCCACGTGCGAGGAGTTCCGCTACCTCGGCAGCTACAGCGAGGTGATCTAGGATGGCGCAGGATTGTGTCACGCCCGGGGGCGGCGCGACCGAGGCCAAAGCGCGCTTTGGCCTGCTGGGCCGCACGCTCGGCCACAGCTGGTCGCCACTCATCCACGCGCGGCTGGGATCCACGCCGTACGACCTGATCGAACTTGAGCCGGACGAGGTGGCACCGTTCGTGCGCGAGGACGCGTCGTGGCGCGGACTCAACGTGACCATCCCTTACAAGCGCGACGCGGCACGCCTTGCGGACGAGCGCTCGAGGCGCGTGGAGCGCCTGGGCGTGGCGAACACGCTCGTGCGAAGGCCCGACGGCAGCATCTATGCGGACAACACGGACGTCCTGGGCTTTGGGTGGATGCTGGAGTCGTTCTGCCGCGAGCGCCTGGGGCTTGAAGGCGCCTTTGCGCTCGCAGGCGCGGACGTCCTCGTGCTGGGCGACGGCGGCGCGAGCCAGGCCGTGCAGGCGGCGCTCGAGGACACCGGCGCGCACGTGTCCGTCATATCGCGCCGCGGGGACGACGGCTACGAGGGCCTTCCCGAGCGGCACCCCCACGCGCTTCTCGTCGTGAACACGACGCCGGTGGGCATGTACCCCAAGTGCCCGGCGACCGTCGTGCCGGAGCGCGACCTCGCGGCGCTCACGGAGCTGCGCGGCGTTCTGGACGTGGTGTACAACCCTCGCCGCACCGGCATCTGCCTTGCGGCGGAGCGGCTGGGCCTGCCGTGGCAGAGCGGCCTTGCCATGCTGGTGGCGCAGGCGCTCTTCTCGAGCGAGCAGTTCCAGGGAGCGCGGCTCGACCGCTCGCTCGTGGGCGCCATCGAGAAGGAGATCTGCGACCAGACGGAAAACGTCGTGCTCATAGGCATGCCGGGCGTGGGAAAGACCACCACGGGCCGCGCCCTCGCCCACCTTTTGGGACGTCCGTTCGTGGACCTGGACGACGCGTTCAGGCTCGAGTTTGGCACCGCGGCGGCCGATTTCATCCGCGAGCACGGCGAGGCTGAGTTCCGCGCGAGGGAGACGCAGGTCGCGGCCGACTACGGCAGCCGCTCCAGCCTCGTCGTGGCCTGCGGCGGAGGCATCGTCACGCAGCCGCGCAACTACGACCTCCTGCACCAGAACGGCACCATAGTGCAGCTGGACCGTCCCGCAGATCAGCTGTCGCAGGCAAACCGGCCGCTTTCGCAAGCGCGCGGCATCCAGGCGCTTGCGCGCGAGCGCATGCCGCTGTACCGCGCGTGGGCAGACCTCGTGCAGCCGTGCACGGGAAGCGCCGCGGGCGACGCGCGTGCCATCGCGACGGCGCTGGGGCTCTTCGCGCGATAGTCGTGCCGCGCGACGGCGTTCCCGGGAACAAACCCTTCTTGGAAACGTTTTCGGGAACGTTTACGGACAACATCGCAACGCTCGCGCGACCGACACCCAATGGAAACGTCCCCCTGCCCGCGCATCCGTATACTTGGTTCTTGAAACAAGACGCAACGTTTGGAGAATCTGGCATATGGACGCGCAGGCGGCCGCGCGGGCGGTACTCAAGAACATCGGCGGCAAGGGCAACGTCGTGCAGAACGACCTCTGCATGACGCGACTGAGGCTTCGCGTGGCAAACCCCACGCTCATCGACCGTGACGCGCTCATCAACACAACGGGCGTGCTCGGCGTGGTCACCTTTGGCTCAAACGGTCTCGAGGTCGTATTTGGGCCGCGCTCCGTGCAGGAGGTTTTCAACGCGTTCCAGGCGATCACGGGCCTGGAGCCCACCATGGAGCTGCCGCCCCTGGGAAGACGCGCCGCAAGCGGCATCAACGTGCACATCACGGACACCAAGCCGCGCGAAGCCGGCATCGAGGAGCTCGCGGGCGCCATCGACAACGCGGCCCCGGTAGCGTCCCAGCCAAGGGCGCATGCGCTTCTCGCCCACGCGCCGCTGAGCATGCACTCCTCGCACGAGGAGGACTCGCACGCGGACGCAGACAGCACGCTTGACCTGCAGCGCCTCATGGATCTGGACAGCGCCATCGACCCAGACGACGACGCGGACGAGCTCTACGAGACGTTCGAGGACGACCCCGTGGACGCCGACCTGGCGGAGGATGGCCCTGTGGGCGAGAAGGACGCGGACGTCGCTGTCGCAGGCGCCTCCCCCGCCGGTGGCCCGCGCCTGCTTGTGATCAACGGGCCGAACATCAACCTGCTGGGCGTGCGGGAGCCCGACCTCTACGGGCACGAGGACTACGCGTCGCTGCTGGCGCTCTGCCACGAGGTGGCCGAGGACGCCGGCTTCGCGTCGTGCGAGTGCTACCAGTCCAACCACGAGGGCGCCATCGTGGATCGCATACAGGAGGCCATGGGCACCATCGACGGCATCGTCATCAACCCCGCCGCCTACACCCACACGTCCGTCGCGATCCTGGACGCGCTCAAGGCGGTGCAGATTCCCGCGGTGGAGGTGCACATCTCCAAGGTGAGCGAGCGTGAGGACTTCCGCCAGGTGTCCTACGTCCGCAAGGCGTGCTTCGAGACCGTCATGGGCATGGGCATCCAGGGCTACGCGAAGGCCATCCGCGACCTGGCAGACCACCTGTCGCAGGGCTAGCGGCCGCAGCCCCTCGACCCGGGACCGCCCCGCCGCGCTACCTGTCTTCCTCCCGGCGGCAGCGCCAAATGGCGCCGTCGCTCACAATCACGTCCACGGCCACGTCGTGGTCGTCGTGCGGAAGCGGGTTGCTGCTTATCTGCATGCCGCGCGCAAGGCCCACCTTCGTGCCGGCGTATCCCGTCAGGAAGTTGTCGTAGTAGCCGGCTCCGTAGCCAATGCGGTGACCCTCCGCGTCAAACACCAGCCCCGGCACCAGGCACACGGAGTCCGCGAGCTCCTCCTCCGGCACCACGGCATCCTCGTCCGCCACGGGCTCCAGCACGCCGCGCGCGCCGGCACGCAGCCCGTCGAGGCTGGACACCTCCACAAACTTGAGCGACGTCGGCCCCGGAATGCAGCGCGGCAGCGCCACCCGCTTGCCGTCCGCCCATGCGCGCTCGATGATCTTGCGGGTTGGAATCTCGTCCTCAAACGGCACGTACGCCAGAAGCCACGTATCGCGACGGTACTCCGGAAGCGCCCTCAGGTTACTGGCTATGCTCCCGTCCAGCCTCGCCCTGAACCTGGGGCTCAGCGCCTTCCGCACGGCCAGGTAGCTCTCGCGGAGCGCGGACTTGCTCGCATCCTCACCACAAGAACTGGCCATCGGCTCCCTTTCCACGTCGCATTCGTCTAAAGTCTAACCCATACAGGCCCGCAACGGGGACGTCCGTTCCCACCCGGCAACATTTTAGTCCCGCAAGGAAGACTCGCCCGTGCCCAAGACCGCGCAACAGACCATCCGCCTCGGCAACATAGACGTTACCGTCACCAGAAAGCGCGTCAGCCGCGTCAACCTGCGCGTGCGACGCGACGGCTCCGTCGCCGTGAGCGCGCCCGCCCGCGTCCCGCTCGCTCAGGTCCGCGCGTTCGTCGAGTCCCGCGAGGACTGGGTCCGCTCCGCACGGGCGCAGGCGCTCGCCCGCCAGGCCGTGCGCGCACAATCCCTCTGCGACGGCGGCACCACGCGCCTTCTGGGAAAGACGCTCGCCCTCTCGGTCGAGAAGGACCTCCCCTCCGGCTCCGCACCGCATGCCACCCGCACGGCCGGCACTGTCGTCGCCCACATGCCAAGGGACGACGCCGGTCCGGCCAACGTGGACCTCGCGCTGCAGACCCTGTGGCGAGCCACGCTCCAAGAGGTCCTCCCTCCCCTGTTCGCGCGCTACGAGGGCCAAATGGGCGTCCGCTGCACCGGGGTCCGCCTCAGGATTATGACATCGCGCTGGGGCTCGTGCAACGTGCGCACCGGACGCATCACGCTCAACCTTGAGCTCGCGTGCCACCCGGCGTCCAGTGTGGAGTCCGTCGTGGCACACGAGCTCTGCCACCTGCTGGAGCCCAGCCACAACGCGCGCTTCCACGCGCTCATGGACGGGTTCTGCCCCTGGTGGCGCGACGCCAAGGCAGAGCTCAACTCCCTGCCGCCCACGCGCCCCGTTTTGCCGTAGGATAGAGGGGCTGGCTTTTCGCCGGCACGTAAACCAACCCACGCAAGGAGAGATACCCATGCCCAACGAGGGAAGCTACGAGGCCGCCCTGAAGCGCAGCAGGGAGGTAGAGTCGGACATCGCCGCCGGCAAGGTCGAGAAGTACACCATGCTCACGGGCGACAGGCCCACCGGGCGCCTGCACCTGGGCCACTACTTCGGCACCATCAAGGAGCGCGTGCGCCTGCAGGAGCTCGGCGTCCGCACGAACATCATCATCGCGGACTACCAGGTCATCACGGACCGCGACACGACGGAGCACATCCGCGACAACGTGTACAACATGGTGATGGACTACCTCGCCTGCGGAATCGACCCCGCGAAGACCATGATCTTCACCCACTCTGCCGTCCCGGCGGAAAACCAGCTCATGCTGCCGTTCCTCTCGCTCGTGACCGAGGCGGAACTCCAGCGCAACCCCACCGTGAAGGCCGAGATGGAGGCGTCCGGCCACTCGCTCACGGGCCTTCTGCTCACCTACCCGGTGCACCAGGCGTGCGACATCCTGTTCTGCAAGGGCAACGTCGTCCCCGTCGGCCGCGACCAGCTTCCCCACATCGAGGTCACCAGCAAGATCGCGCGCCGCTTCAACGAGCGCTACGGCAAGGTGTTCCCGGACGTGAGGGGGCTCCTCACCTCCACGCCGCTCATCCCCGGCCTCGACGGCCGCAAGATGAGCAAGTCCTACGGCAACGCCATCTCCATCTCGATGACGGCGGAGGAGACCGCGCGCCTCATCAAGAAGTCCAAGACCGACTCCGAGCGCTTCATCACGTTCGACCCCGAGGCGCGTCCCGGCGTGTCCGCCCTGCTCACCACCGCGGGCATCTGCACCGGCCGCGACCCGAGGGAGATCGCGGAGGAGATCGGCAACGGCGGCTCCGGCCAGCTCAAGAAGTACGTCACGCAGGCCGTGAACGACTACTTCGCGCCCATCCGCGAGCGTCGCCACGCCTTTGAGGACGACCTCGACTACGTGAAGGACGTCCTGCACGACGGCAACGCCAAGGCAAACGAGATCGCCCACCAGACCTTGGACGAGGTCCGCGAGGCCATGGGCATGGTCTACTAGCCGCACGCAAGGTCCACAGAGCCACCTTGGGCACGCCGACGCCATAGACGCGCAGACGTGCCAACGAAGACGGGAGCCCTTCTCGCCCAGCGCACGAGGCGCAGGCGAGAAGGGCTCACTTCCTTGCCGAAAACCATCCGGCACAGAGCGTGAATGCTCGAAAAAAGGGCGTCCCCCGAGGGAGACGCCCTTCTCTACCCCTTGTGCGCAGGCTACGCCGGGATGGCGACCATTGCGATGGAGAGGATGACCATGCATGCGACCGAGATCGCGATGACTATCTTGAGCGCGAACTTGACCCAGGTGCCGTACTCGATGCGGGACAGGGCCAGGCCGCCCATGATTGCACCGGAGGTCGGGGTGATCAGGTTCACGACGCCGCACGCAGCGGAGAAGATCATGATCATGATCGCGGGGTTGAAGCCAAGGCGCGCGGCCAGGGGCCCGAGGATGGGCATGGACAGCGTGGCCAGGCCGGAGGTCGACGGGATGAGGAAGGACAGCAGGAAGAGGAGGAGGAACGAGCCGATGGTGAACACGACCGCGGGGGTGCCGTTGAGGGCGTTCGCGGAGTTCGCCAGGACCAGGTTCGCGAGGCCCGTGCTCTTCATGAGGACGGAGACGCCACGGGAGACCGCGATGATCATGACAACGGACATCATGTCGCCGGCGCCCGCCATGAACGTGTCGACGATCTCGTGCTCGGACAGGCCGCCGATGATGCCGATGAGGATGGCGAGGAGCAGGAACCAGGTGGTGGACTCGGCGAAGTACCACTGGCCGAGCGGGGTGCCCGTCAGGAACGCGGACCAACCGGCGTCGTCGGTGACGGTGGTGGTGAGCTTGCCCTTGACGTTCTTGTCGAGCTTCAGCGTGCCGAGGCTGTCATCGGAGTACTGCTGCTCGATGTCGGCAGCCGTGACCGTGGTGGTCTCGTCGTGCGAGGAGGAGCCTGCCACGAACGCGTTCACGCCGAGGTCCTCCCAAGGCACGAAGGAGATGACCATGATGATGAAGGCGGCCGCGAACACCCAGAGGACGCCCTTCTGCTTGCCGGTGAGGCTCTTCTTCTGGCTGGAGTCGGAGTCGTTGGCGTAGGAGGCGAGGGAGGCATCGATCTCGTCCTGGCTCATGAGGGACTTGGAGGAATCGGCCTTGACGCGCTTGGCGTACTGAAGGACAAAGAAGACTGCGATGGCATAGGAGACGACGAGCAGGACGAGGCCAAGGCCGATGACGACTGCCTGGTTGACCTTGATGCCCATGTCAGTGAGCGCGGAGCTCGCGATGCCGGTGGCGAAGGGGTTCACCGTGGAGCCGAGGCAGCCGACGCCAGCGCCGAGCAGGACGATCATGGCGCCGCTGAGGGAGTCATACCCTGCTGCGATCATGGTGGCGGAGAGCAGGGCGTAGAAGCCGACGGTCTCCTCGCACATGCCGTAGGTGGTGCCGCCGAAGGCAAAGATCGCCATGAGGATGGGGATGAGCTTCAGCTCGTTGCCGTTCATCTTCGCGACGAGGACGTCGATGCCGGTCGCAAGGGCGTCGGTCTTGTTCACGATGCCGAGGAAGCCACCGAGGACCATGACGAAGAGGCAGACGTCGACGGCGTCCTTGAAGCCGTTGACGGACGCCATGGTGAAGCTGCCGAGCGTGGCACCGGTGACGGTTCCCTGGATGTCCTCATAGTGGAACGAGGTTCCGTTCAGGAGAATCGAGATGATTGCCACGAGGGCCAACAGAATGAAGATGATCGAGAAAGACGTGAGCATCTTCCTCTTCTTCTTCGGCTGCGCTGTCGTATCAGACATGACCGCAACTCCTTTCGGCGCGAGGCGCCCTTGAACTTTACAGCGCTTGTGTAACACCATCGGTACACAAAACGCTTAATTCCGCTATACATCCTACACGCTTTCCCCAAATCTCGTCCATGTGGCTCGTGAGCGTTATCCAATAGTCGGTGAACTGTTACACGGGCATTAATGAAAGATTTCGATACGCATACCACCGAAATCAGACCGTCTGCCGATGCATGTGTTTTACACGCACGATAAATGCCAGCTCAAGGTCATAACGTCATTTTGGGTCAATGAGATATTCCTCTCACCCCGCTGCATTCATAAAGAAGAAGCGGATATGTATTATGCATATCCGCTTCAGAAAGATTATTGTTAGAGCCAGCAGTTTGCTACTTGTCGTACTCCGCGAGTGCCTCGCCGAGAAGGGCAAGGCCCTTTCTCAGAACGTCCTCGTGGCAGCAGTAGCCGAGCCTGGCACCGTTTGGCAGCTCGAACCTCGTGCCGGGGACGAGCAGCACCCCCCTCTCGGCCAGGATCCTCTTGCAGAACTCCTCGTCCGACTCGGGGATGTCGAGCTGCAGGTAAGAGACCGAGACGCCTTTCGGGTCGTTCCACTTCGCACGCGGCTGGTCCTTGACCCACTCCGCCACGATGTCGTGGTTCGTGTGGCAGATCCTCCGGTTGCGCTCGAGGATGGTCTGGCGGTTCTTCAGGACGTACGTGGCGAGGATGTCGTTGAACACGCCGGCGCAGATCATGGAGTAGTCCCTGTAGACGCGCACGCGCTGGGCGACCTCCTCGTCCGCGACGACCCAGCCGATGCGGGCGCCGGGGGTGGAGTACGTCTTGCTCACGGAGTTCGTGACGATGGCCTTCTCGTACACGTCTGCCATGGACCAGTAGTTCTCCGTGTCGTCCATGGGCATGTACACCTCGTCTGACAGGACGTACGCGCCTACGGACCTCGCGATGTCCGCGATCTGCTCCAGCGTGTCCTTGTCGAGTACGCAGCCCACGGGATTGGAGGCGTTGTTGATGCAGATGAGCTTCGTGTTGGGCTTGACGAGACGCTTCAGCTTCTCGACGTCAGGCTTCCAGCCGAGACCCTCCTCGAGCTCCCAGTAGTCGACCTCCGCCCCCAGCTGGCGTGGCACCTCGTACAGCGGCGTGTACGTGGGCCACTCCGCGACGACATGGTCGCCCGGCTCGATGAGGACGTGCATCGCGTTCAGGTTCGCGCCGGTGCACCCGTTCGTCTGGAGGATCCTGCTCGGGCTCACGGGCTTGCGATAGAGCTTCGCCACCTCGTCCTTGAACTCCGGGGAGCCCTCGATCCAGCCGTAGTTCATGACCTCGCGGTTCAGGCTCTCGTAGAACGAGGCGCCCTCCTCGCCGTCGAGGGCCATCAGCTCGTCCATCGTGAACGAAGCAAAGGTCGACTGCGCGATGTCCCACTTGGCGCTCTTCTCGTATACGTTCAGCCAGTCCTCGCAGCCGATGAGCTTGATGGGATTGTTCATGAGTTCCTCCTAATGAATAAGGGCGAGAAGCCATACAGCCCCTCGCCCCTTGCCGGCTTGATGCCCTACGCCTAGAAGACGGGGATGATGCCCACGGCAGTGAGGGGAATCGAGATGATACCGGCGATGGCAATCACGACGGCGAGGATGACCTCGTTCTTCACGATACCGCTGCCCTCGGCGTCACGAGCCTGCTTGTAGAAGAAGAAGCCGGGGATGTAGCCCAGGCAGGCAAGCAGCAGGAAGCCCCAGCCCGTGAACAGGACGCCGACGACCTGGAACAGCAGCGCAAGCACGCCGATGACCATCTGTCCCATATCGTTGTTGGCCTTGGCGAGCTTCACCTGATATGCGGCTGCATAAGCCCAGGTCACGACGATGGTGACGGTGCACATCGAGATGGCGAAGGTATAGGCGTCCGCGGCGAAGGTCGCGACGATGATGAAGATCTCGGTCAGCGCGCCAACGATGAGCAGCGAGTACTGCGGGGAGTTCTTCTTGTTCAGCTCGCCCCACTTCGCGGGAAGCTCGTGGTGGTCTGCCATCATCGAGGAGACCTCGGCGGGAAGCATGGTGAAGGACAGCCAGGAACCGGCGACGGAGATGATGATGGCCCAGCTGATGAAGGCGCCACCGAAGCCCGGCAGCATGTGCTCGAACACGGTGATGGTAGCGGGCTTGGGTGCGGCGACGAGCTCCTTGTAGGGAAGCACGCCGTAGGGAATCACGGAAGCGCCGATGTAGAGGACGAGAAGGACGACGAGGCCGAGGATGGTCGCGGAGCCGACCTCGGACTTCTTCTTGGCGCGGTTGCTCATGACGGAAGCGCCCTCGATGCCGATGAAGACCCACATCATGACGAGGATGCACTGCGTCACCTGATGCGCGACGGAGCCGAGGCCCGTCTTGTTTGCCGCCATGATGACGGCGTTGCGCTGAGCGGTGCCCCAGAAGTCGGCGGTGAAGATGCCGGCGTTGAAGCTCACGACGGCAAAGAGGATGAAGAGGAGGATGGCGGCGCACTTGACGACCATGACGACCGCGTTGAGGAACGCGGCGGACTCAACGCCGTTGATGACCAGGAAGGTGATTGCCCAGAGGAGCACGGAGACGACCACGACGCCCACGACGGCGGGGTTGCCGGTCTCAGGGTTGGAGAAGACGCCGGGCAGCATGCCACCGAGGCAGTACTTGGAGCCGAGGACCTGGGCGATCATCGTAGCGAAGCCGACGTTGCCGAGCCATGCGGACAGCCAGTA